>CAITIX010000375.1 GCA_903892565.1 uncultured Acidobacteriia bacterium | reverse complement strand
TCGGCATCGCGCGGCGCGGATTCGCTGGAGCCCACCGAATACTTGAAGCTGCTGCTGCGCTATCTTTCGCAAGCTCGCGAGATTGAAAAGCTGACCGGCGCAAGCAAAGTTTTGCGCATCGAGATGTGCGAATCGTCCGAGACCGGAGATTTGTTGCGCGTGCTGGGCTATCGCATGCGCGGCGGCTGCGGGTCGGACGTCGTACTGGAAACGGTCAACGCGTCGCGCGCCTTCATCACGATTGACTCGGGCTTTCCACTTTCGGATTTAGAAGAGGCGCTGCGTACGAATCGTCCGTTCACGTTGGACTACCACCCCGCCCGTATCCCGATTCTTTTCGGCTCCGAGTATTGGATCCAGGACATGGCCAAGAAGGAAAACGGCGAGTTCATCGATTCCTTCCTTGGCGATCCTTCGCTGTGCCGACTGTACTCGGCGCTGTCTTCGATCGACCCGGATACCGCCGACCAGATCCATAAGGACATGCCGGCGCAGAAGGCGAAAGCCTTTGCCCACGTGCTGGATTTCTTCGGCGGTATGTTTGAAATTCGCGGCGGAAAAGTTGCTGCTCCGGGCGGAACTCGTTCCGAAAAGGCGTGGACCGATCTCGTGGGCGTCTCGCCGGACAAGGGCCCGGCGTTCATTGAGCGCCTGTTTGTGAAAGACGACGGGTGGGTCGCGGCGTACTACGATTCGCTCGCGCGCATCAGCGGGCCGGTGCAGGAGTACCTTACGGAACCGGATCATCTGAGGCGCTACTACACGGCATTACGTGGACGCGTGACCAGTCCTGGTCCGGCGCGTCCTGTGTTTCGGTCCAGCACGGATTTGGTGCTGCTCACCGCCCGACTGCGCATGAATCCCGACGGCCGCCCCCATTTGCCCGGCGGCTTGGACGTATGGAAGAACATGTTCGCGGGCAAGGCGATGGCCAAGCACGATCCGAAGCTGGCGAAAGCCGCGCCGGGCTGGAAAGAATCGGAAGAAGTCCTCGAAGCATTGTTCGGCTTGGCGCGCAAGATGGCGGACAACGAACCGCTGAAAATCTTCATGGCGCTTACGGATGTGGAGCGGAACCGCGCAAAGCCGCTGGAGACGGCAACCGTGGACGCGCTGGTGCGTGGCTATGGGGCGTACGGTGCACAATATTCGTTGTTCGCGGATGTCCCGAGCGTGAGCGACGCGACCATCGTCGCGTTTCTGGACGCCGCCCGCGCCAACGAACAGATGAAGGATTTTAGCCTGCGGGGAGACGCCGCAGGAACCATGCAGTCGCTCGCCGCGTTTTGGCAGGCCTTCGTACGCCAAGGGAACATTGCTCCGGCAGATGCGGACGCCGCGCTGGCTGCCATTGTTCGTCCCTTCGCGAAGATCCAAAGCTCGCGGGACGTGTTCGATGCTGGGCAGAAGGGCGTTCGCGCGCTGCTCGATGCCGCGCATGCGCCGTCCACAGGCTCGCCGCAGGATCACATACTGGATCTTCTCGCGGGCACGAAACCGACGTTGGCCGCCGACCTGACGGACGCGCAACAGATCATGTTGAAAGACATGACGCGAGCGTTCGAGGCGCAAAGACTGGCGTCCCTAGAGACGATCTTCTCGCTAGCCGACCGCATCGAGGCGATGGCTGCGGGACAGAAGCCAGACGCCGCGCAGACCGCGAAACTTGCAACACGCATTTCCGAGATCCAACTGCCGCGCAGTTCCATCACCACACGCGAACGGACGGAAATGTCGGCGGGGTTCTATAGCGATCGCCACATCGATGCAGAGCGCAAGACGAATCTGCGTTCGTTGATCGATAAGGCGGCCGGCGATCCGCAGAAGTTGCGCGACGTTCGGGGAGCGCTGGCGCCCATCCTGCGCGATACGCTCGTGGGACTTGCGTACATTCACTATGCGCCGCCGGGCGCGCAGGTGCTATATACGAATCCGCTGTTTGTGCGGAATCACGATTTTTACGGAACGCCGGATCGCCCGCGCGTGTGGACCCCGACAGAGGTCTTCGGAAACGGCTGGCCGGCAAACGCAGGCGGCAGACTGGTAGGATCCTTATCTGCCCTGCCCTACGCGTTGGCGGAAGTGGAGCAGAACTTCCTGATTCCCTCGCGCGAACAAGCGCTGATTTGGGGCGACCTGGTTCCGCAAATGATTCAGGCCGCGGTCATTCCGCGATTCTGGAACGTCACGCCCGCACAACTGCATTGGGTGGGATTGCACATGTCCTACGCGGAGACAACACTCGCGGACGCCGCGCTGGATGCGGGGACCCGGCAAAAAGCTTTGGCCGTGCTCGGCCGCTATGTTCCTCCGGCACGGTTACGCAGAGTCGAAACGCTGCTCTCGGCGGGCGAGGTGCGGACGGCCTTGGAACGTGTGGTTCCCGCCGAAATGTACTTACTCGCAGACGAACTAGCGCCTGCGGATCGAACATCGGCGATTGCACAGGAGATTCGCATGGTGGCGGCATCCGTGCCTGAGGAAGTTTCCGCGCGCGTGATTTCGCACGCGTTCGGCAGCCCCAAGCCGATCTTGACGAATTCGTATCAGCCGGAGTTATTGAACTTGCGCACATTCCCAACGCTCATGGGCTATTCCAGCCGCATTCTCGCGGAAAGTTGGGAATCGAACTTGCTATTCTATGCGGCGCTCGCGGATCAGGTTCACATCCGGCCCGCGGAATTGAACTTGCTGGTTCCCGGTTGGACGCAACAAACCGTCGAACACATCTTCGCCACTCACTTAGAAGACTGGCCGGCGCTGTTGCGGTCGCTGAGACAAGTGGGCGACGAAGTGGTGCAGAAGGCTCGTAAGCAGATGGTAGCGGTGAACTGAGCGAGGCCAATCGCTCTTTCAGACAGGGTAGTTTAAGGCAGCTCGGGAGGGTATGACGTTGCTTCGCAGACTGAGTCTCATATTCGTGCTGGTGGCGCTAGCCGTAGCGCAGGATCGGCCCACGTTTCGCGTCAAGGTCGACATGGTGGTGCTCAGCTTCACCGTCACCGACAGCAAGGGCCACTACATTAACGGCCTGCTACCGAAGGATTTTAAAATTCTCGAAGACGGCATTCCGCAAAAGCTCGCAACATTTACCGAAGGCAATAAACCTCCCATGGACGTCGCAGCCGACGGTTCGTTGAAGCCGATCCCGATCACGGAGGCTGGAAAAACGGAGGGCCGCAGCGATGCATTCGTGGGCACGAACGTGTTCGTCCTGTTCGACACCAGCAATTATATGTATCGCGGCTTCGTGTACGCCTCCGACGCCATCGCCGACTTTATCCGTGGCTTGGATCGAGCCGATTCCGTGGCAGTTTACTCCTATAGCCGCAACTTGACGCGGATTTCGCCGTTGAGCAAGGAACGCAACACGGCCGTCGCCGGATTACGCAATGCAGTGGCGGGCGACGACTCGGCGCTTTACAACGGATTGCTCCTTACCCTGCGCGATGCGGCGCAAGTGCCGGGCCGTAAGGTGGTGATCGTGTTCTCGAATGGTCCCGATAATGCGAGCATGGTGGCCCCGGACGATGTCCGCGCGGTGGCCGAAGACGAGGGAATTCCGATCTACGTCATCTCAACCAACGAAGTATCGAAGGATCCGGTGTCGTCGAACGTGTTCAAGCGCATCTCCACGGGCACGGGCGGAAAATCGTATTTCGCGAAGACGTGGCAGAAACAGGTAGAGGCGTTCGAAGCGATTCGTGAAGATCTGGGCAATTCCTACACGGTGACTTATTATCCGCAGGCGAACCCGAACGATGGCTTCCGCAAGCTCGCGGTAGAAATCACGTCGGACGCAGGCAAGAAGTATCGCGTACAGGCGCGGCCGGGCTATCGTCCCAAGGGCGGATTCTAGCAGGCAGCACGGCAGCGCTTTCTATTTCCCGGTTACCTTCAGTTTCCGGTTACCGGCATTTTCCAGCTACCATCAAGAAGATAATTATGGCTGCCGTTCCGTATCAGATCGACACCGTGCATTCGCACGCGCAATTCAAAGTCCGCCACATGATGATTGCCAACGTCCGAGGAGAATTCTCCAAGGTGACGGGCAGCGTCGTCTACGACGCCGATAATCCATCGGCTTCTCAAATCAGCGCGACCATTGACGTTACTACCATCAGCACGCGCGAACCGCAACGCGACGAGCATCTGAAGAGCGGAGACTTCTTCGACGTGGGACGCTATCCGTCGATCGTCTTTTCCTCGCACGAGATCGTGGCCAGCGGGCCGGACAGCTTCGAAGTCACCGGAAATTTGACCATTCGCGGCGTGAAGCGTCCGGTCATCCTGACCGTCGAAGGTCTCACGCCTGAAACGAAAGATCCGTGGGGCAACTTGCGCCGCGGCGCGTCCGCCAGAACTCACCTCAGCCGCAGGAGCTTCAGCCTGGAATGGAATGTGGCGCTCGAGGCGGGTGGATTTCTGGTGGGCGACGACGTCGAAATCACCATCGATGTCGAACTGATTCGGCAGTCGGACTAACTCAAATTCGCAATAAGTAACCGGCCAGCAGGTCTTTCAATTCGTCGACGGCCTCGGCACGTTCTTTCGGCGTCGCCTGGTTATAGGCGTAGGCGATCAAGCGATCGCCCACTTCCGCCGCGATGCGAATCCGCAACTGCAGACGCTTCCCAGGCTTCACGCCAAATTTCTTAACGAGAAGATCCTGCAGGATTCCGCCGGGTCCCGTCTCGGGATCGGACTGGTTCTCGCGTGTTTGTTCGCTGATGTGCCGACCGAGGGCAAGCACGCGAAAATGCGGACGTGCGTCGAGAAACGCGATGTAAGCATCCAGGATCCGATCGAGCGACTTGCGCGGCGAAAACAGCAGGTGGCGCGCATGCACGGTTTTTTCGATGTGCTCGCGAAACTCGGCAAGCTCGCGCACCGCAATGGCGTCGTAGATTTCCTGCTTGTCGTTATAGAAGCGATACAGCGCGCCGACGGAGAGCCCAGCCGCTTCGGCGATCCGGCTGGTTGTGACTTGTTCAAACGGTAGCTTGGCCAGCAAGGACGACGCCGCGTCGAGGATGGTTTTCACGGTCTCGCTGCTGCGCGCCTGCTGCGGTGCGCGGCGGGCGGCGGGTCCTGCTTCGGCTCTGGCTGGTCCAGTCATGTTTCTTCTAGTGTGACAGGGAATGAAACGCGAATGCGAGTTCGCATTCGTGTCCCGGAGTCGTGTAATCTAAAAGACATGCCTATTCCGGTTTCCCAAATGTGGACCGTTGCGAGCTATGTGGTCAAGCAGAAGCTGAAAGGACGCCGCCAGTATCCGCTCGTCCTCATGCTGGAGCCGCTCTATCGCTGCAACCTCGCGTGCGCCGGATGCGGCAAAATCCAGTACCCCGGGCACGTCCTCAAACAGACGCTGACGCCGGAGGAGTGCTTCAAGGCCGTGGACGATTCGGGCGTGCCAACGGTTGCGATTCCGGGCGGCGAACCCCTGCTGCATCCGCAGATCGATCAGATTATTGCAGGCCTCGTGGCGCGCAAGAAGTACGTGTACATGTGCACGAATGCGCTTCTCTTGAAAGAAAAGCTGCACCTGTTCACGCCGAGCAAATACCTGACGTTTTCCGTGCACGTGGATGGCGACAAGGATCACCACGACTTCTCCGTTTGCAAAGAGGGCGGCTACGACATTGCACTGGGAGCGATTCGTGAAGCCGTGAAACGCGGCTTCCGCGTGACGACGAACACAACGTTATTCGACGGTGTGGATTCCAAATCCGTGCGGCAGTTCTTTACCGACATGATGGACGCGGGCGTCGAGGGCATGATGCTTTCGCCCGGCTATTCCTACGACAAGGCTCCCGATCAGCAACACTTTACGGGGCGGGAACGCAATCAGGCGATGTTCCGCAAGCTGCTCTCGAATCGCGATCCGAAGTGGCGCTTCAACATGTCCATGCTGTTCCTGGAATTCCTGATGGGCAAACGCACTTTCGAATGCACGCCGTGGGGCATGCCCGCTTACAGCATTTTCGGTTGGCAAAGGCCCTGCTATCTACAGCAAGATGGCTACGCGGACACCTATCAGGAATTGCTCGATTCCACCGACTGGAGCAAGTACGGCTACGAATCCGGCAATTCGAAGTGCGCGAATTGCATGCTGCACTCGGGCTATGAGGCCACCGCTGTGCACTACACGTTCACCATTCCGGGCATCGTGGCAACAGTCAAATCGATGCTCTTCCCTGCCTATACCGATGAAGAAGCGCTGCGCATGATCGAGCAGGAAAAGCCCGTTTCACCGCTGGTGCAGATCGATCTCGATGCACTCAGCAAAACGACAACACTGCAAGGGCAAGCGACGACCGGCGCAAAACTCGCTGACGGGTTGGAGCAGGCGTTCGACTATCGTGGCGATGTGACGATCAAGCTCAAGACGGGCGATCAAATCGAAGGCTACGTCTTCGATCGGCAAGGATCTCCGAAATCCGGCATGGCGAAACTCCGCGTGATGTTGAAGAACGAAGGCCGCAAAGTGACCGTGGAGCAATCCCAGATCGACGAGCTTAGCTTCTCTGGACGCGACATGGCCGACGGCAAGAGCTACGAGGCGTGGGTCAAGAAGTACGCCGAGAAGAAGGCGCAAGGCGAAACCAACATCGAGCTTGTGCCCGAAGCGCTCGACTAGGCAATGTGCGGCGGACCGCCCGGTCCGGGACTGTCCTCCTTTCCACTCCTTCCAGGGACGGCCGACTGTTCTACGATTCTGCCAACGGCATCAACGATAGTGAGCATCAAGTAAAGGTCGACCGTAGCGATTCCTGCAAGAGTCACGGCAGGAACCCATCCGGTCGTCCAGGAGACGAACGAAACCAGGATGGCGTGAAGAACCGCGAGGACTGCCATTGTTACCCAGAACCATATAAAGCCCTTCAGGTTCCGTTTTATAGCAATGATAAATCCGAGCGCCACGATACAAGTCATTGCAGGCCTAGCTAAGTTGAATATTTCAAAATGGTCGAGTAGCAAACAAATCAGTAGCGTTCCAACCATTACCGTCACCACTCCCCGCCAATGTAAGCGGATCTTCTTAGCCGTTTTAATGTCATCCTTCACGTCAGCAAAGATTTGCTTCGCCAATCCAGGCGATCTGCGGGGGCGTTTGGCTCCTGCGGTTCTTGCTTGCTGGCGCGGGCTTGGATTCATCTCCTCTGCGGCGCTCATAACCCCTATGCCCGCCTCCCCGCGATCATTCGCATGCCATCCTTGGGACGCAGCGTGATCACGGCTTTCGTTTCCGCCGTCTGCCCGGGCGCGAGCTTAAATTTCCAACGCTGAGCAATCGTCGCGAGCGCCAGAACTCCTTCGGCCCAGGCGAAGCGTTCGCCGATACAAACACGCGCGCCGCCTCCGAACGGAAAGTAGGCAAATTTGGGGAGCTTTTCCGCCACTTCCGGTCGCCAGCGTTCGGGGTCGCACTTCTCCGGCTCCGAAAACCACCGCGGGTCGCGATGCGAGACCCAAGGGCTCGTGATCAGAATCGAGCCGGCCTTTACGACGTACCCACCGATGGGGTAATCCTGTTTCGCGCGCCGGCCAATCGCCCAGGCGGGTGGATAGAGCCGCAGTGCTTCGCCAAACACTCCAGTTGTGTACTTGAGCTTGGGGACATCCTCGAACGTGGGAAGTCGTCCGCCGAGCACGGCATCTAATTCGGCATGGAATTTCGCCTCAACCGCAGGATTCTGTGACAAGAGATACCAGCTCCAGAGCAACGCGTTCGCAGTAGTCTCATGCCCCGCGATCATCAACGTGAGCGCTTCGTCGCGAACCTGTTTGTCCGTCATGACACTACGGTCCTCGTCTTGCGCGAGCAGCAGCATGGAGAGCAAGTCCCCTTCATCGCGACCACTGGCACGGCGTTGCGCGATCAAGCTGTAGACGACCTTGTCCAAGCTATCGCGAGCGCGCTCGAAACGCCGCACCATGGGGAGCGGCAGCCGCTGGATCCAGTCCGAGAACGGCAGCATCAACGTGTCGAA
This sequence comes from uncultured Acidobacteriia bacterium, assembly GCA_903892565.1. Taxonomy (GTDB): domain Bacteria; phylum Acidobacteriota; class Terriglobia; order Bryobacterales; family Bryobacteraceae; genus Palsa-187. The sequence continues at coordinate 30,677 of CAITIX010000375.1, read as the reverse complement.
CATGGAAAAGATCTCTGTCAAGGCGTGTCCGATGCCGTCGGCTTCGGAGGAAACATCGGCGCTGAACAACGTCTTCGCAACGATGGCGAGCGTGACGCGCGGCATCTCGATTGCAAGATCCATCTGCTCGCCGGGCTTCCATCGTTCGCGCGCTTGAACCGCGCACTCCACCATTTGCGATCCGTAGTGCGCCATGCGATCGCGATGAAACGCAGGCTGCACCAGGCGCCGTTGGCGCGTGTGAAACTCGCCTTCGCTCGTCAGCAAGCCTTCTCCCAGCAGGCGTTTCGCGCGCTCCAGAACCCGGCTCTTGAGAAAATTCGACTGGTGCGTGACCAGAATGTCGCGAACCCATTCCGGACGATTGACCAGATACGCGTTCTGGTGAGCCAATCGCAGATGCACCAGATCGCCAAATTCCCGTGCATTCCGCAATAAGAATGTCGGCGGATCTTTACGGAATGGACCCAGCACTCCAAACAAAGGGTTCGCGGACTTGGGCCCGGGTGGGCGCTTCTCGGTAGCGCTCGAAGTGCTCATAATGCGGCTCGCTGCATCCATTGTATGATTCGTTCAACAAGAGGTCGCCGTGGCGAGCAAAAAAGCCGCCGCCCAAAGAAAATCTCCGGCGAAGGCGACAATGCTGCCGTCAATCTGCAGTCCGCCGACGGAACCGCAACGTTGCGTGCCGGTGGAGACGCGAAGCTGTCCTCTTGGCTCCCTGCCTATCCTAGCCCTATGGCCAAAGGTTCGCTTACTTCCACTGTCAATGGCATGACGCAAAGCGGTTTCGGATTCAACGCGGCTGACCGCTCGTCAAATGTTCTGGAATATTACCAGCCCCAGTTGAAGACCTCGGGATTCGACATCAAGCAATCCGTCGCAGCTGGCGAAAGCGGAATATTGGTGGCCGAGAGTGGGGGACGAACCGTGACCGCGACAGTCGGCGGATCGGGGGAAAAACCGAACGTGAGCCTCATGGCCATCCAGCAGCAATAAAAAACTCTAAAATATCCAGATCGCCGACGATAAGGGAATCAGGAGGTCTGACCAATGATCAGTCCAGTAAGTAATTCCTCGGTGAACTCCTATTCAGGTGGTGCCCAGCAAGCGGCTCCGCCAGCAGCTCCAGCGAAGCCGCCTTCACCACAAGATACGGTGCAGTTAAGCCACGCGGCCCGATCCGGCTCGGGTGACGTCGATCACGACGGGGATTCGCACTAATATTCCTAAAACCGGAGGCGCTCTGGTACGATAATTCGGCGTGAGCGCTTCCGGCCCAACGTTTTCTTCTCGCTTCCACTGGGATTCCAGGCCGAATCCGTTGACCACGCTGCTTCGCGAGAAGCGCGCGACACAAGCGGCCATACTGGACCTGACGGAATCGAATCCCACGCATGCCGGGCTCGCGTATCCGAAGGAAGAAATTCTCGGCGCGCTTTCGGATGCCAGATGCTTGCACTACGACCCCGACCCTCGCGGACTGCTCTCGGCGCGCGAAGCGGTGAGCGGCTATTACGCTGCTCGCGGCGTCAGCGTCGATCCTTCACACATCATTCTTACGGCAAGCACGAGCGAAGCCTACGCCTATTTGTTCAAGCTGCTGACGAATCCGGGCGACGAGGTTCTGGTTCCACAGCCGTCTTATCCTTTATTCGAATATTTGGCGGCAATGGAGTCCGTGGCAGTGCGGCCTTACCCGCTGCGCTACGACGGAGCTTGGCATATCGATTTCGACGCGCTGGAAAAAGCCACAGGCGAGAGAACGCGCGCCATCGCGATCGTCAATCCCAACAATCCGACGGGGTCCTTTTTAAAGAAAGACGAGTGGACTCGCCTTGCCGAATGGGCGTGCTCGCGCCATATCTCCGTTCTCTCGGACGAAGTTTTCTCCGATTTCGCGTTCGCGCCGGACCCGACGCGAGTTTCTACACTCGCGGATTCGGCCGATGCGTCCGTATTCGCGATGAGCGGACTTTCGAAAATCGCCGGACTGCCGCAAATGAAGCTCGGGTGGCTTGTTGCCAATGGTCCGGGTCATGCCGCGGCGCTCGAGGGGTTGGAATGGATTGCGGACACATTTCTTTCCGTCTCCACGCCCGTACAGCTTGGCTTGGATCGCTTACTATCCGCGGGCCAGATCATTCGCGACCAAATCCGCCAAAGGACGGCCACCAATCTGGCGATTGCTCGCGAAACGTTTGGCTCCACGTCAAAATGCCAGATCCTACGCGGCGAAGGCGGCTGGTACATTGTGGTTCAAATCCCCCGGACACGCAGTGAAGAAGCCTGGGCGCTCGGACTGCTGCGAGACACGGAAGTCCTGATTCAGCCGGGCTTTTTTTACGATTTCGGGTCGGAAGCGCATATTGTCGTCAGCCTATTGACGGAAGCGTCCGTCTTCCGGGAAGGCGTTCGACGGATCTCGGAATATATAGAGGGCGTTTTTCACGATCCGCACTGAAGATTAGATGGCAAGCAAACGATATAATGCGGGAGACGCTATGTCCTGCCACGATCGCGGAGCTAGGCAATGATGCAACGAACGTTATGGATGGTATTGACCGCGCTGTGCTTTGTCTGTGCCGGGTGCACCGGCACGACCGACGAAGATAGGATGCACACCGCTATAGAGCTAGCCCCCGTTCACCTGGATAGCGACCAAGTGACGCTCACGATGCAACAGGTGTCCTGCGGCGTGGACAGAGATCTGTGGGAGGCGCCCGAAAAGGGTTCCGGACGTTCCATCGCGCGCTTAAACAAAGCGGGCCGTGATCTTGGATTCACCGACGATGTCTCGATTGACGACCATAGTTACACCATGCCTTACACGCAAATCCGCGGCGACTTCCTGTTGGTCTATGCAGGCATGGTGGATGTGAAAGACGGCCCCGAGCGTGGACTCAAGACGGCACAAGTGCGGATCCGCGCAAAAATACCGAACGACTGCTTCATGGGCGGCTTGCCCGTCATGGGGATACAGAAAGGCCAGTTCAAAGAGGATGCGCCCGTTGCCATCGTGTTCACGCCGGGCGACGACGAATGGCACCTGGAACGCATGACTCACTAGGTCCAGGCAGACATTTCCCGCCTGCTCCCGGATAGAGATTGCGAGCTCTCGAATTCGCCGGCCTTTACTTCCTACTTCCGTCGCTCATTGCGGGGGTAGGATTCAGCCTTCCGGGGCTTCTTTTGTCAGGGACCCGTTCCCCGGCTCTAAACCCGAACCGTTCGGCCGATGCTAGAATAGTGATTTCCGCTCCAGAACCTTGCGCGTACTGCGAAGCGGGGTCTCAAAACGGACTATTTTTTGGAATCAGACGAAGGAGAATCATGGCTGTTACGGGTGCGGGCTTAGAAGGCATTATCGCGACAGATTCGCGAATTTGTTACATCGACGGAGACGCGGGAATCCTGAGCTATCAGGGGTACCGCATTGAAACGCTCGCGGACAATGCGACGTTTGAAGAAGTCATTTTCTTACTGTGGAACGGCCGCTTGCCGAAGCAGGCCGAGCTCGACGCGCTGAAGGCCGCCCTGGTGGCCAATCGCGAGATCCCGGCTCCAGTGGAAGCATTCCTGGCAGGCGTACCGAAAGATGCGGGCGCGATGCACGTCCTACGCACGGCTGTTTCCATGCTGGCGCTGTACGATCCGCTGATCAACGACAATTCGATCGAAGCGAACGAAACAAAGGCTGTGAAGTTGATGGCCCAAACGGCCACCATCGTCACGAGCTTTGATCGCCTCCGCAAGGGAAACAAGGTTGTGGCGGGAGATCCCAGCCTGAGCTTCGCGGGCAACTTCCTCTACACGCTCACGGGCAAGAAGCCGGACGCCGTGATGGAAAAGACCTTCGACATCGCGCTCACGCTGCATGCCGAGCACGAATTGAACGCCTCCACGTTCGCCGCGCGCGTGACCGCCGCGACTCTGTCGGACATCTATTCGGCGATCACCAGCGGCATCGGCGCGCTGCGTGGACCTCTGCACGGCGGCGCGAACGAAGAAGTGATCAAGATCCTGCTCGAAGTGAAGACGGGCGAAGAAGCGCTCGTGATGATCAAGAACAAGCTCGACAACAAGATCAAGATTCCGGGCTTCGGCCATCGCGTGTATCACACCACCGATCCTCGCGCGGCTTCGTTGAAGGGCATGGCCAAGAGCCTGGGCGAAAGCACCGGCAACCAGATGTTGTACGAGATCTCCACGCAGATCGAAAAGTACATCAACGAAAACAAGAAGCTGAACGCCAACGTCGATTTCTACTCGGCCTCGACGTATTATTCGCTCGGCATTCCGATCGACCTCTACACGCCGATCTTCGCCGTGAGCCGCATGTCGGGCTGGACGGCCCACGTGTTGGAGCAGTATCGCAACAACCGTCTGATCCGTCCGCGCGCCGATTACAAGGGCGCCGAGCCGGGCCAGCCGTGGGTTGCCATCGCGGCCCGCTAGTTTCAGCGTCACATTTTGCAGTGAGGAGACATCGGGGGACAGGCAACTGTCCCCCCGTTCTTTATGTACGATCTTTCTTTTTTCCGGCAGAACATGGACGCGATTGCGAAGCGCTTGGCAGATCGCGGGTTTGTGCTCGACGTCGAAGCGTATCGCAAACTGGATGCCGAGCGTCGCGCAGCGCTCACGGAGTCGGAGCAATTGAAGGCCGAGCGGAATGCCGAGTCTATGGAGATCGGCAAGCTGAAGAAGGCCGGGCAGGATACGAGCGAGCGCCAGCAAAAAGTGCGCGACATGGGCGAGCGCGCCACGGCGCTCGAGACCAAAGCCACAGAGCTAGACGATCAATACAAGAAGCTGCTGGCCGGCGTTCCGAACGCGCCTCATGAATCCGTGCCCACAGGAAAGAGCGAGCACGATAACGTTGAAGTCCGTAAGTGGGGCACGCCGCCTGCGTTTGCTTTCGAACCAAAAGCGCACTGGGATCTTGGTCCACAGCTCGGCATTTTAGATTTCGACCGCGCGGCGAAAATCACGGGTGCGCGTTTTGCCGTCTACATGGGACTCGGTGCCAAGCTCGAGCGCGCGCTCATCAATTTCATGCTGGATGTGCACACCGAGCAGCACGGCTATACCGAGGTGCTGCCGCCGTTTATCGCCAACAAGGACAGCTTTTACGGGACCGGCCAATTGCCCAAATTTGAAGCCGATCTCTTCCACCTCGAAAACACAGATTACTATCTGATCCCGACCGCCGAAGTGCCAGTGACGAATCTGCATCGCGACGAAACGCTGGACTTAGACACGCTCCCCGTGAAGTATTGCTCCTACACTCCCTGCTTCCGCAGCGAAGCGGGATCTTACGGACGCGACGTGCGCGGCATCATTCGCCAGCATCAATTCCAAAAAGTCGAGCTCGTGAAATTCGCCAAGCCCGAAACCAGTTACGACGAATTGGAAGCCCTCACGCGCGACGCCGAAGATATTTTGCAGCGCCTCGGCCTGGCCTACCGCACGATGCTTTTGTGCACGGGCGACATGGGCGCGAGCTCCGCGAAGACCTACGACATTGAAGTTTGGCTGCCGGGACAAAACGCTTACAAGGAAATCTCATCCTGTTCGAACTTCGAGGCCTTCCAAGCCCGTCGGGCGTCTATCCGTGCGAAATCCGGCAAAGGCAAAGCCGAGTTTGTGCATACGTTGAACGGCAGCGGCCTCGCCGTGGGACGCACGTGGCTTGCGATCGTCGAAAATTACCAGCAAGCCGATGGCAGCGTTGTGGTCCCCGAAGCGCTGCGTCCGTACTTAGGCACGGACGTCATCCGCGGCGTACGCTAAGCATCGATGCAAGCGTACTCTGCCCGTAAGCCTCTGCCTGCAAACCAAACGACGCTCGCGATCATCGGCGCGCGCAGGATGCAGGTAACGGCACATCGCAGCTTGCATTCCATCGGCAATTCTTTGATTTAGCGTTTGGATCGGCACTTCCGCATCTTGCCGGCAACTTACACTCCGGGCGACGGGAGGGAAGTGCATGGTGAGATTGAAAAAGCTGGCGATTTTGGTGGTGGCGGCCGCGGCCGCAGCGGCGGCACAGCCCGCGCTAACCACGATTCAGGACGTGCTGTATCGCGCCGATGGGTCGCGCTACAACGGAACGGTGTTCATCAAGTGGAATAGTTTTCAGGCGGGCGATACGTCGAATATTGCCACCGCAAACCTGACACTGCCCGTCGTCAACGGGGTGCTCAAAGTAAGACTGGTGCCCACCACAACGGCGACGGCCGGAGCGCAATACAACGTCACGTACGATAACACCCAAGGAACGGCGCTCTTCCACGAAGCGTGGGCGGTGCCGCCGAGCAATGCCACACTGCGCGTGCGAGATGTCCGCATCTCCACGGGGTCGATTGTCGGACCTGGCACTTTATCTTCATCCCCCATTCAAATCGGCGACGTCGTGGGTTTGACGAATGCGCTGAGCCTTCTTCCAACAGAGGGTGTGGGCTACGCACCGAACCGCGCGGCGATTATCAACGCGGCCGGAATGCTGGAGGGGGCGGTCGGCAATCCGGCCGATTGCGTGCGTGTGGATGGCAGCTCCGGAGCGTGCAGCGGCGGCGGCGCGCCGAACTACATCTACTCGGACAACGAGACGCCCGGGGGCTTTGTGGATGGCGCCAATACAAGCTTTACGTTATTGAACATTCCGTCACCGGTAAGCAGTCTGTACGTATACCGGAATGGCCTTCTGCAAACGTCGGGTATCGATTACACCCAGACCGGGACCTCATTGACCTTCTTCGCGGGCGCCACGCCGCAGACCGGCGATATGCTGACGGCCACGTATCGCTACGCCGACCCGACGAATCCATTCAGCTCGTTCACTTCCCCACAAGTGATCTGCAGCAGCAACGGGACTTCGACCAGTTCGACAACGGCGACCACCCTGGGAACGTGCACGATCCCTGGAGGACTACTTCGAACCGGCGATCGCATCGACGTGCGTTTTCAATATGCGCACAGTGGCACGGCGACGGCGTTTACGCCCACCGTTCAATGGGGCGGAACCACCGTTCTGGCCCGCGCCGCAGCCGCTTCCGATACGGCGGTGGTTGGACAACTCGCTCTCGGGATCAACGCGAGTGGCCAGTCCTACAACGTACAAAGCTTTGGGAGTTCCCTGCCCTTTGCTGCATCCGTGGGCAGCGCGACCGAAAACTCAGGTATCAGCCTAACGATTTCCTTCAAAGGGGCGATGGCCGCCACAACTTCGGATGGCATAGTACTAGGGAACTTTACCGTTACCCGTTACCCGGCGCAGTCAAACCCTTGAAAAACCGAGGGAATGCGCCGCCAGCACAGAACCCTCCGGCGCGCAGTAATAAGGGATTTTGGGGCAAGTCTCTACGGTAATATTACTCTTGTTGTTTTCGATAGATTGCCCCATGATAAATGTGTTAGCGGAGCAAATCCATGAGGAACGAGGGCTGGCGTATGATGGCGAGATGGAAATTGGTGCCGTTGCAATTGTGGCTAAACCGATCTGGTCAAGACATGATTGAGTACGCCCTCGTCGCTGGTTTCGTGGCCGTGGCCGCCGGTGCCATCTTCCCGACGACGTTGATGCCAACTGTCAGCGGAATCTACTCCAAGCTGCAGAGCTGTTTCACTCAGGCTGCTGTCTTCGGAAGCTAGAACGATCCCTCGTCATCGACGCGGAGTCGTAGGCACCATCGAGTTCTAATCCCACTGCGCTACTATTGATATCCTGGTCACACCCGCGTGGCCGCCATCTCACCTTCCCGAGAAGTAACGTTTCAGATTCTGGAGCAAGTTCGCAAAGGCGGATACGCGTCGGACTTGCTCCGTTCTGAAACAACCCACTTATCCGAACGCGACGCAGGGCTTGCGGAGACCATCGTCTTCGGTTGCCTCCGCCGTCAATCCGAACTCGATTTCCTGATTGGTCATTTTTCGGGCAAGCCCACACAGAAGCTCGACGACGCCGTGCGCATTGCGCTTCGCATGGGCGTCTTTCAACTTCGCTATCTGGATCGCGTTCCCGCGCATGCCATAGTGGCCGAAAGTGTGGAGCTCGTAAAGAAAGCGCGCAAGCGTTCCGCCGCCGGCTTCGTGAATGCTGTGCTGCGCAAGGTGGATCGAAGCGCCATCACGTGGCCGGACCGCGCAACGCAATTCAATCTCCCCACCTGGATGCTGGAACATTGGCAACAGCATTACGGAGCTCACGACGCAGAGGGCATCGCGCTGGCCGCGCTCGATCCGCCCGAAGTCAGCGTGAATCCCGAGACAGGCCGCACGCAGGACATCGGCGCTCGCACGATTATTCCGCTGCTCGGCATTGAACCCGGCATGAGTGTCCTCGACGTGTGCGCGGCTCCTGGGAACAAAACGGCACAGGCTCTCGCTGCGGGCGGCAACGTTGTCGCCTGCGATCGCTATGCCAAGCGCCTTGCCGATGTACCGCATCAGGCGCTGCGCGTTTGCGCCGACGCCACCGCTCCCCTTCCCTTCTCTCAGAAATTCGACCGCATATTAGTGGACGCCCCGTGCTCCGGAACAGGAACGCTCGGCCGCAATCCAGAAATCAAATGGAGATTGGCCGCCGCGGACCTCACGGCGTTTCACGAGCGTCAACGCAAGATTCTGGCAAATGCCCTCGCGTGTCTCGCTCCGGGAGGCAAATTGGTCTACTCCACCTGTTCGTTGGAGCCCGAAGAAAATGAAAACGTAGTGGCAGGCTACCGCGTCGAACAAACTATGCTGCGGCTGCCAGGACGCGAACCGGGGGACGGATTCTTCGCCGCTGTGATCGGGGCCTCCTAAGCTGACGATAACGCCGTGATAACATTAGACTAAGTCTCCGCGACGATTACTATATCGCCGCGGCCAGGGCATCTATGCCGGAAATCCTTCCCTCAATCTTATCCGCCGATTTTGCCCACCTGGGCGAGCAGGTTGCCCTGGTCGAAGCCGCAGGCTGCCGCATGCTCCATGTGGACGTCATGGACGGCCACTTTGTCCCGAATTTGACCCTTGGCCCGCCGGTTGTGAGATCACTGCGTAAGGTCACCAAGTTAACGCTCGACGTGCACCTGATGATCACCGACCCGGATCGCTACGCGCCTTTGTTTATCGAAGCCGGAGCGGATCAAGTCTCCGTGCATCAGGAAGTCTGCCCGCACTTGGATCGCACATTGCGCATGATTCAGGGCGAGGGCGCGAAAGCCGGAGTGGTGATCAATCCGTCCACGCCTGTTTCCACTCTCGAAGAAGTTTTGGGAGTTGCGGATTTTGTTTTAGTGATGAGCGTCAACCCCGGATTCGGCGGGCAGAAGTTTATCCCGTACACTCTGGATAAAGTACGCAGGCTCGCGGCCCTGCGGCGGGATCTCGGCTTGAAATTCGCCATCGAGATCGATGGCGGCGTCACGCAGGACAACATCGGCGACGTAATTCGCGCGGGTGTCGATTGGGCCGTGGCCGGAGCCTCCGTGTACGGCAAGAGCGATCCAGCGGCGGCATATCAGGCGCTGCAACAAGAGGCCAACGCCGCGCTTGCGGTTCGGGTATAGTCAGAAGGAATTCTATTTATGCATGTAGAAGCAAAAAACTCGCGCCGCTGGGCGGTCTTAGTAGCGGTTGTGGTCCTCGTCGCGCTCGGCGCAACGTCGTGCGGATTCAAACGCAAGGCGTATGAGAACCCCATCACGAAGGACACGCAACAGCCCGACAAGATTCTCTACGACAAAGCCATTCGCGACATCGAACATGCTCGCTACGAAACGGCGCGGCTCACGCTGAACACGCTGATCAATACATACGACTCCAGCGAATTTCTCGCTAAGGCGAAATTGGCCATCGCCGATAGCTGGTTCCGGCAGGGTGGTTCGGAAGGCAACGCACAGGCGGAAGCCGAGTACAAAGATTTCATTCTGTTCTACCCCACCATGGAAGAGGCTGCGGAATCGCAGTCGCGCATTTGCGAAATCCACTACAACTTGATGGATAAGGCGGATCGCGATCCCAACAACGCCTTGCGCGCCGAACAGGAATGCCGCACGCTGCTCACGCAATTTCCCAATTCAAAGTATGCGCGTGGCGCCGAGCAAAGGCTCCGCGAAATCCAGGAAGTTTTGGCGGAAGCCGAAATGGCGGCCGGTGACTATTATCATCACAAGGGCGCGTTTTCCGCCGCGGCAAATCGCTTGAACGGATTAGTCAGTCAGTATCCGCTCTACAGCAAGGCGGCCGCAGCGCTGTGGGAAGAAGGCGACGCTTACTCTCACATGGGCCCGCGCTTCCGCAAAGATGCCGGAGATGCGTACGCGAAGATCGTGCGCGACTATCCCCTCAGCACCTTCGCGGAGCAGGCGAAAAAGAAACTCCAGGAAATGGAATTTGCCATCCCGGACGCGGATCCTTCCGCAGTTGCGCGCATGAAGTTCGAAGCCTCGAATCATACGAAGACCTCCACGGTCGGGAAGTCCATGGGGCTGCTGAAGCGCGGTCCGGATGTTTCCTCGGCAGCGAAGAGCGGCGCGCCCACCATGGAATCTCCCAAGCGCGAGATCCCGAAGAACGTGCCGGTTCCTTCCGAAAATGCAGGATTCACAGGCGACGTGACGGTTGCGCCCGTGACGGGAACATCGGCGCTCGATACGCAACCGGACGCGCGAACCCCGGCACCGGCCCCGGCTAGCGGCGGCACCACGAAGAAATAGATTCTCATGAGCGCGATTCTTTTAGCGGACGGCAGTCCGCACGCGCGCCGCATGGGACAGAAGATTCTGGAAGACGAAGGCTATGACGTAGTCTGCGTCGCGGATGGCACCGAGGCACTCCGGGTACTGACGGAGGTTGATCCCGACCTGTTTGTGGCTGAGATCGCGCTCGCAGGATATAGCGGATACGATCTATGCCTTCATCTCAAGACGCATCATCGGCATATTCGCGTGATCCTAACCGCGGGAGTGCTGGAAACGCTCGACGAAGAGGCCGGTCGCCGCTCGGGTTGCGACGCGATGATCCGCAAGCCATTCGAGGCAACCGCGTTTTTGGAAATCGTCAGGCAGCAAATCGCCGAAGCGCAGCAGGCGCGAACTCCGGTGGGCGAAGCGGAAAGAATTGCGGCGGAAGTGACTCGCCAGGTGGAGGCGGCACTACCCCAGTTGGTGAAGGACATTACGGAGAAGGTTCTGCTTGCCATGCGAGGACGATGAACATAGGAGTCAGGAGTCAGGAGTCAGGAGTCAGAATGCAGGAGCGCGACAACCGAGGCGCCAGGTCGAATGACATCCCTTGAAAATTCGTCTCCTATTCGCCGCCACCACACCGGGCGCGGTCCGACCGAGACAGGAGCGGGTTTTATTCTGACTCCTGTCTCCTGACTCCTTGCGCCGGCAAACGTACGAAATCAGGAATCAGTACAATAATCGTTTGGAAAACACTCATGCCAGATAACAGTTTCGACATCGTCTCCAAGATTGAATTGCCAGAAGTGAGCAACGCCGTGCAACAGGCGATGAAGGAGATCCTGCAGCGCTACGACTTGAAAGATTCCAAGTCGTCGATTGAGCTTAATGAAAAGGACAACAAGCTGGTCCTCGCCACGAAGGACGAATTCAGTCTGCGCGCGGTCACCGACGTACTGCAAAGCAAGCTTGTAAAGCGCAATGTGTCATTGAAGGGCCTCACGTACGGCGTCATTACTCCTGCGGGAGGATCCACCGTGCGGCAAGAGGTCACCCTGCAACAGGGCATCGCCATCGAGAAGGCCAAAGAGATCGTCAAGGTCATCAAAGACAGCAAGAAGAAGGTGCAGGCGTCCATACAGGGCGATTGCGTGCGCGTGTCGGCCAAAGATCGCGACGAATTGCAGGGAGTGATTGCCCTGCTGCGCGGCAATGACTTCGGCATCGACATGCAGTTCACGAACTATCGGAGTAACTAGTGGGTGTCGCACACAGAACGTCACCACTGTCTGTCCGCTCCGTGACGGTCGCGGTTCCGTACTAAAACATTTGTAAACCAGCACCGAACCCCGACTGTAAAGGAGGGGACATCGTAGCGTTCTCAATTCGATAGGCAACGAGCGGCGCATACGTCGTCGCAAGGAATCATGTGCCGAGAAAAATAGAAAGCCTGTTCCTCGCCGGGCCAGCCGGACGCCTGGAGGCGTTACTGGAAGAACCGGAAGAGGCGGCGCCGAAAGCCGTAGCGCTGGTGTGCCATCCTCATCCGCAGCATGGCGGGACCATGCACAACAAAGTGGTCTATCGTGTAGCGCGGGGCTTGCGCCGCACAGGACACGTTGTGCTTCGCTTCAACTATCGCGGCGTCAATCTGAGCGAAGGCTCCTACGCGCAGGGCGAAGGCGAGTTAGAGGACGCGCGCGTGGCGCTCGACTATTTACGCGGGCGCTACCCCGAGCTTCCTTATACGCTCGGCGGATTTTCCTTCGGGTCGAGGATCGCGCTGCGGCTCGGTTGTGGCGAACAGAGTTCTGCTCCGCCAACCAGAATCATCGCCGTGGGATTTCCCAGTGCCTATCGCGACAAGGCGAATCTGGAAGGCTGCGTAATACCCCGCGTGTTCATCCACAGCACGAACGACGAGCTTGGCGCGGTGCCGGACCTCGAAGCGATCGTCGACGCGCTGCCAGAGCCGAAGCGGCTGATCTTAATCGACGCGAAGGATCACTTCTTCGCGGGATCGCTGGAGCGCCTGGAGGATGAGGTGGCCCAGCTCACAGAGACGCGGCGCCAATAGCGTGCGTGACGATTCTCATGCCCGATTTTCCTGACGAGCTCGGTCAGAGCGCCGCTTCTGAACTCTTTGCGCGGTTGCGACGGCGACGTTTCAGAGCTCCCAAACCGAAGAGAGAGAATCCGACTAAGCCCAGGGTGGCGGGTTCAGGAGTTGAGAGCGTATCTGTATCCATCCGCCAAGTCATTGAGTTGCCATTTTGAAAAGTGTTGGCAGCGGCGTTGCAAGGAGCGCTGCCATTGCTCACCGTGCAAAATCCAAAAGTGACTTTGCTGAACTCATCTCCTACCGGAGAGGTACTTGGAAGCGCGACTGCGTTGGTATACACGATCGAATTGGGACTGAGACCGGTGGTTCCACCCGCTGCAGTGCCCGCTGACCAACCAATGTTACTGCCGACCGTACCCACGCCGTTGCAATTCCCGGCATTCAAGTAATCCGGGGTGGTGCCCGGGCTATTGAAGCATAAATCGAAGCCGGTTAAACCTGCTGGGTTCCCTGCCCCACTACCGATAAAAACGATGGAGGAAATAATAGCACCTCCGGTTCGGCTATCGGTAAGTGTCCAGGTACCGTCGTAACTTCCGTTGGCGCCATCGGCCAACGAAACAGAAAAACCATTCGCAACGCTACATCCATTTACGCCGGTAGTCCACGTGCAAGTCGCACCGGCACTGTTTGAACCGCCGGTATAATTCACTTGCACGATCAACCCGCCCTGGGTGGTCGCCGCAGTTCCAAAAGAAGTGAGATTATAAAATCCGATCGTGCCATTGGGACTGGTATAGCTCGGCGTGGTTGTCCCAGTAATGTTTGTAGCCGATACCATCGTCGCGCCAGCCAGCATCACGCCGACTATGGCGACCGAAAACTTGAGCAGCATATTCTTCTTCATAAAACAAAGCACCTCGCCCACGATTCTCGCGGGGGCAATTCCGCCCCACGACACAAGATTTCCTGCACCGACACTTGAGCCTTAGCCTAAAGATTCGTAGAAGAATACCACAAAGTAATAGCCCGAGACAATCCTCTTCCTATGTCGAAAGTACTATGCCCACCACCGAAGTGCCTTCACAACGGCAGGAAGAAAAGAAAGCCGACCGGCGAGGGGGGGGGGAAGACCACTAATACTTCAGACACTCTTGGATACCGGCTCTTCCAAGGAAATTTCGTGGGGGCCAAAAATACAAAAGCCGTACGGCCCGAAGGCGCGCACGGCTCTCGTCAAAACGATTTGAATCTCCAGCTATTCTTCTTGCGGCGAAGCGCAACCACACCAAGGAGCGCAGAACCCAGCAGCACGAAGGTGGACGGCTCAGGTGTCACCGTGGTGTCAAACGTCAAGCTGGTCAAGGCAAATGCCGTCGTCGCATTATTGTTCGCATATAGCGCAAAATAACGGCCTGGGGTGCTAAACGCTGTGGGCGAGAAAGCCGCGTTCGCGGCCGTGTTTGTGGCAGAGGTAATCGTGCTGGTGCAACTGCTGGCCGCAGCAGTGGTGCAAGAATAAAGAGACCAACCGGAAGTAGCGCTTACATCCAGCGTAATGTTCTTCAGGGTCACGTTGCTGGCGAACTGCAAGAGCAAATATTCAATGTTGGTCGTGGTGGTGTGCCCGTCGATCCAGGTGGAGTCGCCACCGCCGGTGGATGTAATACCTAACGGCGTACCCGCCGTAGCGCCGTTGCCATCGTTCAGCGCGCAAGAGTTGCCGCCGGTGGTTCCCGTGGTGATGCTGCTGCCGACGCCGCAAAGGACGGCGATACTCACTCCCGGTGTACCGAAGTTGGTAAAGGTCTGACTGGCGCCGCTCCCTGTGGTAAAGGTGCCCGTGAACACGGTCGCAGAAGCCGCTGGCGCGAAGGCCAACACTCCGAGAAAAATCAATGTCTTCATCCGATGCATGTGAGCAGTCTCCAGCTATCCGCCCTTGAGTAAGAACGACTAGAAGCAGTACCTAGCGTACTCCTCGGGGTCTATTACGTATGTAAGGAGATTACCACACCTTTTAAGACTAGTGTCTATGACCAATTATTGACCAGAGTACTAGTCGGAGTAGGTCATGCACGAGGACTGTCATCATTTTAGGCGCATATAAAGCGAATCCATGGCAATGATAAGGGAAACTCCTAGGGAAACATCTTGCCTGGGGACTCAGGGCGCAACTCGGCATCTCACGAAAACAGCCGGCCAATCTAGAACCTAAGCGCTAGGGTGCGGAGGATGGCGCCGATTTAGACCCCGGCGAGGCGAAGTTCCCGCTCCAAGCGGCGGGTGGCGCGATCACTGATGAGGCCAGCGACTTCACTGAGCAAACCTGGGATCCCCTCTGGTTTGATCAGGATAGAGCTGAGTTGCCGGGAGGGCGTCGGACTGGAATGCTGATACGTCTTGAGAAGCGCGGTGGCCGGCTTGTATTCCATGTTGCGGGCCTGAGCCAGAACCTTGAGACCGGCATCAGGGGACTCTAAGTTCAATCCGCTCAACACCAATTCGTACGTTCCGTCTTCCAGCTTGCCGACCGCTTCGGCGGCACTGGCGGCAGATTCCACATGATAACCGCTGGCTTCCAGCACGGTTTTGAGGGTGATGCGCGAAGCTGGATCGTCATCCACCAGGAGAACCCTGGCGAGATCGTAATCGAAGCTACGTGGCATTCGGCTCATCTGGTTTGTCAAAGACGTGCGGCAATCACTACAGCCAAAGACAGTTTAACCGAAAATGTCCGATTTTGAGCTAAAGTTTTTGAGGCCACCTTAGAAGAGCGCTATCACCCCTGGAATCAATCCTTTTCAGGGAATACGCGGCGGAAGATGGCGTCCACGTGAGATAGGTGCCGAGCCACGGAAAATGCTTCTTTAATCTTTTCAATCGAAAGATAAGACAGCACTTCTTTGTTGGATTCCATGGTCGCGCGGAAATCCCCGCCATTCTCCCAAGCTTCCATGGCATTGCCCTGGACTAAGCGGTACGCCTGCTCGCGCAGCATCCCAGCGGCGGACAGGTCCAGGAGCAACTGGCCGGAGAAAACGAGCCCCTTGGTGCTCTCCAGGTTTTGGCGCATGCGCTCGGGATAGACGCGCATGCCGTCCACCAGCCAGATGGTTTTTGCAAGCAGATAGTCGGCCAGAATCGCGGAGTCCGCCAGGATCACGCGCTCGACGGACGAATGCGAGATGTCGCGCTCATGCCACAGCGCGATGTCTTCGATCGCCGCGTTCACGTTGCCGCGGATGATGCGCGCGAGTCCGCAGATCTGTTCGGCCGTCACGGGATTCCGCTTGTGAGGCATCGCGGATGATCCCTTTTGCCCGGCCGTGAAGGGTTCTTCGGCTTCACGCACTTCCGTGCGCTGCAGATGACGGATCTCGAGGGCAATTTTTTCCAGGGTCGCCGCCAGCAGCGCCAGCGCGGAAACCCACGCCGCGTGACGATCGCGCGCAATCACCTGCGACGCAATGGGCGCGGGGCGCAAGCCGACGCGCTCGCAGATTTTTTCTTCCGCCGCGGGGCCGATGTGGCCGAAGGCTCCCACGGCGCCGGAAATCTTCCCGACGCGCAAGTCTTCGGCCGCGGCATCGAAGCGCACCAGACCACGTTGCATTTCGTCATACCAGAGAGCGATCTTCAGCCCGAAGGTAATGGGCTCGGCATGAATGCCGTGCGTGCGTCCGATCTGTACGGTGTCCTTGAACTCGAACGCCCTGCGCTTCAGACATGCGATCAGCGCGACGATTCCTTTGCGGATCTCCGATGACGCCTGCTTCAGCACCAATGCCTGCGCGGTATCGACCACGTCGTTGGAGGTGAGTCCATAATGCAACCATCTTGAGGCATCGGCGTGTTGCGCCGCTGCCATGGTTTCCGCGACGGCAGTAGTGAACGCGATGACGTCGTGCTTCACTTCACGCTCAATTTCGTGGATGCGCTCCACTTTGAACGAAGCGTGCTCGCGTAGCGCTCGCGCGGCGTCGGCAGGGACTTCGCCGGTCTCGGCCAAAGCTTCGGATGCGGCAAGCTCCACGGCGAGCCACTGGGAGAAGCGATTTTCATCGCTGAAGATGCGGCCCATTTCGGGTCGTGTATATCGGGGAATCATGGGTTAAACAATGAGTCTAACAGGAGAGGAGTCAGAAGACAGGAGTCAGGAGTCAGAATCGGAAGTAGCGACGGAGCGCCAGATCCGTCGAGCGCTTGGGAGTCGAGCGCACACTAGTACACAAATGTTTCCGTCGGAACCTTGGGCTCGGCGATCACCAGGCGCGTGAACAGGCTGCGGCCTTCCAGAGCCTGACGCGCGCACTGCTCCACGATGGCCGGGTGATTGTTCTGCGCGCTGAGGTGGCCCAGAATGAGCGTCGAAGTGGTGCTCTCTAGATCGTCCTGAATGAACGCGCACGCGACTTCGTTCGAAAGATGCCCCATGCGTCCCATGATGCGCTGCTTGATGGACCAGGGATACGGCCCGACCTTGAGCATATCGAGATCGTGATTCGATTCGAGCAGCAGAACATCGGAGCCGCGCAGATGCACGCGCACGGAATCCGGCATGTAGCCGAGATCGGTGGCAATCGCGATCTTGATTCCCTGCGAACGAAAGGTATAGCCCACCGGATCGACCGCGTCGTGAGGAATCGTAAAACTGGTGACGTCAATATCGCCGATCGGGAAGCTGGACCCGGCGGCAAACGATTCCAGCTTGGGAATGAAATTTTCGGGCCACGGAATCGCGGGCGCGGTCATGCGCGAAACGTAGATGGGGATGTCCAGCTTCTTGGCGATGGCCTGCAGCCCAGCAATGTGATCGCTGTGTTCGTGCGTGATGAGAATCGCGGTGAGCGTTTCCGGCTCCACCCCGATAGCGTTCAACCGTTCGAAGGTTTCCTTGCGCGAGAGTCCGGCGTCAACCAGGAGGCGGGTGCTGTCAGTGGCGACCAGCGTGGAATTTCCGGAACTCGACGATGCCAGAACCGAGAGCTTAAAGATGGCGCAGGACTCCTCTGCTTCATTAGAGCCGGAAAGCGAGGCATGGCGCAAGGGTTTTCGTGAGATTGCCGTGGCCGAGGCCATTGCTGGCGACGGGCGAGCTCGGCGATAATTGGCCGATGCCGTTTCTGCGGAAAACATTGGTCTTGTGGAAAACATTGGGCACGAGCGCCGTTCTGCTCACGCTACTGTGCGCCGGATGCGACAAGAAGCCCAAAACAATTGTGGTTCCGGATGTTTTTCGCGTAAAGTTCGAAACTTCGCAGGGCGACGTGGTGGTGGAAGCGACGAAATCGTGGTCGCCACACGGAGTAGACCGCTTTCACGAACTGGTGCGCATGCGCTATTTCGACGAAGGGCGGTTCTTTCGCGTCGTGCCGGGGTTTGTCGCGCAGTTCGGCGTGCATCGCGACTACGATGTCCACGACAAGTGGCGCAAGTACTTCATCCTCGATGATCCGATGACGGAACAGAAGAACGTGCGCGGCACGCTCGCGTTCGCACAATCCGGGCCGAACACGCGCGCGACGGAAATTTTCATCAGCCTAGGCGATAACAGCGCAGTACTGGATCCCCAAGGATTCGTGCCCTTCGCGAGAGTCGTCGAAGGCATGGACGTGGTCGATAAGTTTTACGCCGGCTACGGCGAAATGCGTCCGGTCGGGAAGAATATCGATCCCGGGCGGGTGGAGGAAGGCGCGAACGCGTACTTGGTGCCGCGATTTCCGAAGATGGACTTCATTAAGCATGCGGTGTTTTTGAAGTAGCGATTACCCCAATTCGTCCGCCGATGGTCGGAGAGGCTCAGACAATCATCGCGTCATACACGCCGTGTTCGCCGATCCAGAACCAGACATAGCTGCCAGAAAGTTTCACCGCAAGCGCACGGTATCGCAAGGTCACGCGCGCGGACCAGATTTCCTCTCCATCGCGTTCGCCCAGCTTCTTGAATTGCAACGATGGATGTTGAGGGTTCGTCGTTAATAGTGCGAACTGCTTATCGGCGCGGGTGCGGATTTCCGCCGGAAGCGCGTTGTAGTCATTCCAGAAATCCGCGTTCGTGCGATGGGTCATGAGACCATCTACAGAGCGCGTGTTTTGCCGGTCCGGTGGTCAGCCACGGCGCGACGAATGCGGGCGTCGATTCGCCCGGCATCCAGGTCCGCCTTCAATTGCGCGTCAATCGGCTGCGGATGGTTCTCATCCAGCCATGCGAACAACTTTTCCCGCTCCTGAGGCGTAAGCGAGTCGATGGCGCGCTCGATTTCTTGTACGGTATTCATACGCTTAATCACTATTCTAGCCGACGTTCTATCAACATCTCACGCAATCCGGCGGAAGCGTTCCACATCCCGTGATTCCGTAAGATCCCCGACAATGGCGCGGAAAGCGACCATATGCGGAGTTTGGCCGTGGTGGTCCAGATCCTCCACAGTGTCCCAGTTTTCATAGAAAACAATAGAGCCAGGGTCGGTCAAGTGAACGTGCAAGTCGTACTGCACGCAGCCTTTTTCATTCCGGGTCGGCTCCACTAACGCTAAGGCCGCAGCGCGAAGCTCGGCTTCTTTGCCGGGCTTGGCTTTCATGGCGGCGACTACAGTGATCAAATCACTCATGCCAACGAGGATATCGCAAGTGGCGCCGCGGGATTAGTACTTACGCTCTGTTCCCGGAAACTTTCGTTGTATTTTGTGGTTCTAAGTCTATTTCCGGTAACGGTAAGCCTGGAAGATCCAGTACAGTAGAAGTATGAAGGCTCGCGTATTTGTTTCCTTCAAGCCGACGGTGCTGGATCCACAAGGTCAGACGATCTGCGGAGCGCTCAATGGCTTAGGGCATAAGTCTGTCGCCGCTGTGCGGCAGGGGAAGTTTTTTGAACTGGAGCTTGCCGGAGAAGCTGGCAGTGAAAAAGCGCGCCAGGAGATCGAGCAAATCGCTCGCGATGTTCTGGCAAATCCCGTGATCGAAGATTATCGCGTCGAGTACCTGGATTAATCGGATCAACCCAAATATATGTGCGGAATCGTTGGCTACATTGGCCCGCGTAAGGCGGTCCCCATTATTATTGAGGGCCTGAAGAAGCTCGAATACAGAGGCTACGACTCGGCCGGCGTCGCCGTGCTGGAGGATAACAACGAGCTCGGCGTGCGGCGCGCGTCCGGAAAACTGCGCAATCTGGAAGACGTCCTGCGACTGAGTCCTGTCGACGGACCTTATGGCATTGGACACACGCGCTGGGCCACACACGGGCGCCCCACGGAAGAGAACGCGCATCCCCACCGGGATTGCAAGGGCGACATTGTGGTCGTCCACAACGGCATCGTCGAAAATTACCTGCAATTGAAGCGCGAGCTCACCGAAGAGGGTCACAAGTTCGTGACCGAAACGGATACGGAAGTCATCGCGCATTTGGTGGAGAAATATTTCGACGGAAATCTGGAAAATGCCGTGCGCGACGCGATCCGCAAATTGAGCGGCGTCTTCGCACTGAGCGTCATTTCCCGTAACGATCCGCATAAGATCGTCGCGGCACGGTCTGGACCTCCGGTCGTGGTTGGCCTGGGAGACGGCGAGTATTTCGTCGCGTCCGACGTGCCTGCGATCTTGAGCCACACGCGCGACATGTTCTTTCTGGCCGATGGCGACATGGCGGTGCTGACGCGCGAGGGCGTCCACCTGATGGACTTCGACGGCAAGCCGGTAAAACGCCAGGTGTCCCATATTTTGTGGGATCCGATCATGGCGGAAAAGGGCGGCTACAAGCACTTCATGCTCAAGGAAATCTTTGAGCAGCCGCGCGCGGTGCGCGATACCACGCTCGGTCGCGTGGGCCAGGAATCGGGGCGCATTTTCCTCGACGAAATGGATATTTCGGCGAAGGAATTTAAGGCCTTCCGCCAAATCCGAATCGTCGCGTGCGGCACCAGCTGGCATGCGGCGCTGGCCGGCAAATTCATGATCGAGCGCTTGGCTCGCCTACCCGTGGAAGTGGATTACGGCAGCGAGTTCCGGTATCGGGATCCCATCGTAGGGCCCGACACGCTGACCATCGTGATTTCGCAATCGGGCGAAACGGCCGATACGCTCGCCGCGCAGCGCGAAGCCAAACAGAAGGGCTCGAAAACGCTGGCGATCTGCAACGTCGTGGGATCGATGATCACGCGCGAAGCGGCTGGCACGCTGATCACGCACGCAGGACCGGAAATCGGAGTCGCATCGACCAAGGCATTTACCTGCCAGTTGACGGCCTTGTTCCTGATCGCCATGTATTTGGGCCAGGCGCGCGAGACGCTGTCGCATGAGCAATCGATGAAGCTCGCCGATCAATTACTGAAACTGCCTGCGCAACTCGAAGAGGTTTTGCGCCGCGACGGAATTTACGACGACCTGACAAAGATCCTCTTCAAGGCGACGGATTTCCTGTACCTGGGTCGCGGCATCCATTTCCCCATTGCACTGGAAGGCGCACTCAAGCTGAAAGAGATTTCCTACATCCACGCCGAGGGATACCCGGCCGGTGAGATGAAACACGGGCCGAACGCGCTGATCGACGAGAGTCTGCCGACGGTTGTAATCGCAACGCGAGATCGGGACAACGAGCTCAGCAATATTCTGTACGAGAAAACTCTCTCGAACATTCAGGAAGTGAAAGCGCGCGGCGGGTTGGTGATCGCAATTGCCTGCGAAGGAGACGAAGACGTCCGAAAGGTCGCAGATCACGTCATTACCGTGGGCTCCACCAACGAGTTGCTGCTGCCGATCCTGGAAGTGGTGCCACTGCAGATGCTGTCGTATCACATCGCCGTAAGACGCGGATGCGATGTGGATCAGCCGCGCAATTTGGCGAAGAGCGTTACCGTCGAATAGCCGCGGGCCGCGGTTCAGCGCATGCCAGCACACTCGTGCCGAATCGAAGTCGCGACGCGCGGCAAGGGCCTGTATCCGTTCACTCATGACGTCGAACGCTGGTTGCGCGAGATCTGTGCGTCGCAAGAAGTCCCGCCCGATGGGCTTCTGACCGTATTCATACAGCACACGTCGGCCTCGCTCGCGATTCAGGAAAACGCAGATCCGGACGTGGTGCTGGATCTGGCAGACTTCTTCGAACGGCTCGTGCCCGAGAACGATCCGCGCTATCGCCACGTGATGGAAGGTCCGGATGACATGCCGTCCCACATCCGCGCGGCGCTCACGCACACGTCGCTCTCCATCCCCGTGATCCAAGGCCGCATGGCGCTCGGAACATGGCAGGGGATCTACCTGTTCGAGCACCGAACGTCGGCGATGCGCCGCAGCGTGATTCTGCAGATCGTCTTCTAAAACGGGCCGGGCCGTTACTGCACCAAGCGGCGCGACCGGCGCATAATGGCCGGGACTTCCAGATCGTCGAACAATTTCTCCGCTTCGCTCTTCGCGGCATTGGCTGCGGCCGCCATGGCGATCGGCTGCTCGTCCTGAAGATGCTCTACGGGAATTTGGTCGGGGATAACTGGTTCGGAGATCGTTTCCTCGACGATAGGTTCAGCCGAAGACGCCTCCGCAAATGCGGGCTGCTGCGGTTCGACAGCCGGCTCGTAGTGCGGCTCCACAAGTTCGGGTTGCTGCGCCAGCTCGGGACGAGAGGTCGCATTCGTACGGATCGTCTTGCGCTCAATGCGCGGCAGGTTCTCGCGCACAAAGCCAGTGGCGATCACCGTGATCTTGACGTCCTCTCCCATGGATTCATCCAGCACCACACCGAAGTTCACCTGCGCGTCGTCGTTTTCCGTGGCGTCGGAAATGAGCGTGCAGGCATCGTTGACTTCGTGCAATCCCAAATGGCTGGACGCGGTGATGTTGATCAATATCCCCCGAGCCCCACGCACGCCGCCCGACTCCATAAGTGCAGAACTGATGGCCTTCTGTGCCGCCACAACGCAGGCGTTCTCGCCCTTGGCCGTAGCCGTGCCCATCATCGCGTAACCCATGCCGCTCATAATCGAACGAATGTCCGAGAAATCGCGATTCACCAAACCCGGCGTCGTGATGATGTCACTAATGCCTTGCACGGCCTGACGAAGTACGTCGTCCGCCGTCCGAAACGCGTCAAAGAAGCTGGTGCCCTTCGGGACAAGATCCAGCAGTTGATCGTTCTGAATCGTGATGACGGTATCCACCACGCTCGCGAGTTCGGCCAAGCCCTGCTCCGCCTGCTTGCGACGCTTCGGGCCTTCGAACGCGAAGGGCTTGGTCACCACAGCGACCGTCAGCGCGCCCAGTTCTTTTGCGAGCGACGCGATCACGGGCGCGGCTCCCGTACCGGTGCCTCCGCCGAGGCCCGCGGTGACGAAGACCATGTCGGCGCCTTCCAGAAGATCGATGATGCGCTCGGTGTCTTCGAGCGCCGCCTGGCGGCCCATGGCGGGATCGGCCCCCGCGCCCAGACCGCTTGTGATTTTGGATCCAATGGCGAGTTGCTGAGGAACCGGTGAAGCCGCAAGCGCCTGCGCGTCCGTGTTCAGCACGCAGAATTCGACGCCGGACAATCCTTCATTGAACATCCGCGCCACGGCATTCGATCCGCCGCCGCCCACGCCGAGAACGCGAATGCGAGTACGCGGTTCCGCGTCTTCCATCACAAACTTCAAAGCATCGAGTGCCATAAATCAGGTCTCCTTACGCACGCTCTGTATCAAGACTACGTTGCAAACGAAAGCTCACTTCAACACCAGCCCCATCAGTCCGCCGGCACTGCGCCGTGCGGGTTTGTGGAGCTTCAACTTCGCGGAATACATGGCCAGCCCGGCTGCCGTAGTCCAGACGGGCGTTTTCAATTCTTCGGGCCAGCCGCCAATATCTTCTTCAGTTGCCAAGCCATTTGCGGCCTGACAATTCAGGACGCGCTCGGCCATGTCGCACATTCCCGGCAACAGCGCTCCGCCGCCCGTCAGCATGATGCCCTCGTACAAGGTTCGTTCCTTACCCACGCGTTGCAGTTCCGTAAGGACATGCAGGAAAATCTCTTCGGCGCGCGCTTCCAGAATTTCGATCAGGTCGCTGCGGCGAGCCTCGCGCAAGGGCCGTCCTTCGGGCGACGGCACTTCAATATACGAGGACTCCGACGTCAGCCCCAACAACGCGCATCCATATTCCTGTTTCAAACATTCGGCGTCTTCATACGTCGCCTTGAACATGGTGGCGATATCGCGCGTCATGTGATCGGCCCATACTGGAATGCTCCCGGCGAGCAAGAGCGCGTCGCCATCGTAGACCACTAAATCTGTGGAGTGCATCCCAAAATCCACCAGCGCGGCGCCGCGCGCGCGACCTTCCGGACGGATGCAAGCATAAGCCGCGGCCATCGGCTCAAACACGGTTTCTTCCACGGCAAGGTGCGCCATATGCGCGGCGGCGACCAGCGCCTGATGTTCCGCCGTGTCCGTTGTGACGATGTGAACGTTCGCTTCGAGGCGCGTGCAATAACTTCTCTGCGGCTTGCGAAATCCGGAACGGCCGTCGAGCGTAAAATCCTGCGGCAGTGCGTGCAACAGCATGCGGCCGCGCTCCAGCCGCACTTCGGAAGCCAAGGACACTGCGTAGGAGAGATCCTCGACATCTACTTCATGGGATCGGCCGAATTCATAGAGTCCCCGGCTCTGCGCGCCACGGATTTCCATGCCGCCCACGCCGAGTGTCGCAGCGTCCACCGAAATCCCCGCACCGCGTTCCGCGTCGATCACAGCGGCGTGGATCGATTCGGCCACCGCGCCCTGATCGATAATCCGTCCTTTGGACCAACCGGCGGAAGGAGAGAGCCCGTGGGACAAAAAGCGTAAGGCGCCGTCTTCGAGCAGACAGACGACGACGCGCGTCCGATGCGCTCCGGCGTCCACTCCGACGGCAAGTTGTGAATTGCGGCTGTTCATCTCATTGATCCACTTCTTATTGATCCCGCTCTTATTGATCGACTACCGTAATGCGATCTTCAATTCTCAAATCGAGTGTCGCGGCTCCCGGCAGCTTCTGCTGGATTTCGCTAAAGTGATTCGCGAAATTCCGGTAACGCGCGTCAAAGTTCTTGTCGCCCAAAAGCAACGTCACCATGCGGCCGCCCGAGGATTGCTTCACCTTGAGATTGCTGGTATCGGACACATCCACTTCGGCAACGTCCTTTGCCCCTGCACCCAATCCCGCCAGCAGACTGATCATGCGGCGGACGCTGCGTTTGCGGATGTCCGGAGAATCGCCCGGTCGAACACCGCTCAACACGGGCAGGTGAAAACGATCGGGCGCGGGAGGCAGGATCACGCCGTCTTCGTCGATCAATCCAAATTGCGACGTGCCCAGCGTGACGAATGCCACGGGCTGGCGTTCGGATACATGCACGAACACGCGATTCGGCCAAGCTCGCACAACCGCCGCATCTTTGACCCAATCTACCGCGCGCAGGCTGGCGCCGCGATCGGCAAGAGGCATGAGGTAGACGCTACGTCCGGAATCGTTCCGGAAGGCAGCCTCCAGGGCACGCGTCGATGCATGCACGGCGCCGCGAATCTCCAGCGTAGACGTCGCGCCGTCCGTGCCGTTAAGAGCGAAGCGCGGATCGCGAATCAGAAACTGCTCGACTTTGTGAAAGCCGTAAAGCCCCGCGCCAAGCAGAACGACACCCGCGAGCACACGTGCCGTCACTTTCACGCGCGAAATGGCCACCACCGGAGGAGCCACGCCACGAACGCGCGGACGGTCGTTTCTGGATCGCGCCACAACCGGGCGAGCGCCACCGGAACGCCCAGCGCGCTCTTCGGGCGCATCGATGCCAGGCAACAACTCCTCCTCGTCGTCTTCGTATCTTCGGCGCGCCACGCTACCTGTCCCCTTTCAGTCGCGCCAGGATTTGATTTGCCGCCTGCGAAACATTTCCCGCTCCCAACGTGATGATCACGTCACCCGCGGCTGCCGCGGCGATCACAGAGTCGATGCCCTGCTCGAGTGATCCTACGTAACAAGCTCTACGATGTCCGTGGACTGTCATTTTTTTGGCGAGCGCTTGCGCGGTAACGCCGTCGATGGGTTGTTCGGATGCGGCGTAGATATCCGTGACGTGGACCGTATCCGCCTGATCGAACGCATGCGCAAAATCGTCCATCAACGCCTGCGTGCGCGTGTAGCGATGCGGCTGAAACAGCACGTGCACGCGTGGAAAGCTACAAGCGCGCGCAGAGGACAACGTTGCACGAATCTCCGTGGGGTGATGACCATAATCGTCCACCACCGTAACGCCGCTGGCCGTTCCCTTGATCTGGAAACGCCGTTCCACGCCGCTGAAGTCCGCAAGCGCTTCGCGAATCGTCTCGAGCGGAATTTCCAACTCCAAGCCGATTGCAACCGCCGCTGCGGCGTTTAGGACGTTATGCGCCCCAGGCACCGGCAAGCGGAAGCAGCCGAGATCGCGATCGCGCGCCACCAAGTGAAATTCGCTGGCCATGTGGCCGGCCGAGGAATGGGTCACACGAATATCGGCCTGGGCGCTCGATCCGTACGTGATCACGCGGCAGCGCAGCGACGGAAGCATCTGCCGGATGTTTTCGTCATCGATGCACACAACCGCAGCACCGTAAAAAGGCACCTTGCCGATAAATTCGGCGAACGTCTTGCGGATCTCTTCGATCCCCGAGTAGTGATCCAAATGCTCGCGATCGATGTTGGTCACAACCACGAGGATCGGCGCAAGCTTGAGAAACGATCCGTCGCTTTCGTCGCTTTCCACCACCATGTACTCGCTGCGGCCCAGTCGCGCGTTCGCGCCACCCATAGAGCCCACGCGACCGCCCACCACTACCGTAGGATCCAGTTGAGCGTGATTCAGAATGCCTGCAACCATCGACGTCGTGGTTGTTTTCCCATGGCTGCCCGCAATGGCGATCCCGAACTTCTGGCGCATGAGCTCGGCGAGCAACTCACCCCGGTGCACGATGGGAAGGCGGCGACGGCGCGCCTCCACCAGCTCCGGATTGTCCGCGCGCACCGCCGTCGTCACTACAACAGCCTTCGCCTCGCCCAGGTTGGCCGCTGCGTGCGACTCATAGAACACGGCTCCGTGCGCCACCAGACCATCGGTGATGGCGGAGCGTTTCAAGTCCGAGCCTGTGACCGGATAACCCATCTCTAGTAGCACTTCCGCGAGCCCGCTCATGCCGATTCCGCCGATGCCGACGAAGTGAACGGGCTGTCGCTTGAAAAACATTTTATTAATGTATTGTTTCGGCTTTCCACACGCCTGTCAATGCCTGTTTTCGACATTTATCGAGACCCGCGGCCAAAGCTTCCCGCCAAATCTTCTAGGACGTCCGCCGCCCGTTCCGCCGCCCCGGATTTCGAGAACTCCTTGGCCGCCGCTCCCATCGCCTCAAGCCTTGCCGGATCCCCGATCAATTGCAATACTTCCTGCACCAGCCGCCGCCCGGTCAGGTCTTTGTCCACAATCAGGAGCGCCGCGCCCGCCTTCTGCATGGCCAGGGCGTTGTGCAGTTGATGATCGTCGCTCGCGCCTGGAAACGGCACCAGAATCGAAGGCTTGCCCGCTGCGGCAAGTTCGCTCACCGCGCCCATGCCCGCGCGACTCACGACGAGATCCGCCTGCTCGAACACATGTGGCATTTCGCCAATGAACGCCGAAATTTCACCGGCCACGCCGCTTTCGCGAAAACGAGGAGCTAATTCCTCGAACATACGGGCACCCGTCTGGTGAATGAGCCGCACCGCGCCCTGCGGCCACAGCGCCCAGCTTTCGGCCACGGCGCGATTCAAGGTTCGCGATCCCTGACTGCCACCCGTGATCAAAATCGTGGCAGGCGTCGCGGGCGACTTGCGCCCGACGGAGAAGAACTCGTGGCGCACGGGAAGGCCCGTAACTTCGGTTTCGCAGCGCGGAAACCAGCGCGCCGTCTGTGGGAAGCTCACCAACGCGCGGGCCGCGTAGCGCGCCAACCTGCGGTGCGTGAATCCCGGAACCGCGTTCGGCTCCATCATCGCTATGGGAATTCGCTTGCGCGCCGCAGCCATCAGCACGGGCCCCGCGACATAACCGCCCATCGAGAAAATCGCCTGCGGATGAACGCGGCTCAGAATCCTGGCCGCCTGCAACACAGCGCCCGGGAGCCTCGAAAGCGTCGCAATCGTTTGCTTCCAACCGACGCGATTAAGCGCTCCGGTTTCGATCCACTCGATCGGAAAGTTTTCCGCAGGCACAAGGTTCGATTCCATCCCTCGCTTGACGCCGACAAAGACGCAGTGGTGGCCGCGCGAGCGCAATTCGCGCGCCACGGCCAGCGCGGGAACCACGTGCCCACCCGTGCCTCCGCCGGCCATAACGAACGTGAACGGCAACGCTAGCCCTCGTGCTCACTGACGCTCAACAGCATCCCGAGCGAAGTGAGCGTGCTCAACAGAGAGCTACCGCCGAAGCTAATCATCGGCAAGGGAAATCCCTTGGTGGGCGCCATATCGAGCACGACGCTCATATTGATAAACGCCTGCACCACGATCGATAGCGTCACGCCGAGCGCCAGGTATTTCCCGAAATCATCCGTCGCCAGCACGAACAGACGCGCTCCTCGCCACAGAATCACAAGGAAGCCGATGATCACCGCCGTCGAGCCCCACAACCCGAGCTCTTCCCCAACGGTCGCAAAAATAAAATCAGTGTGCGCGTCCGGCAGGAACATCAGCTTCTGTTTTCCCTGCATCAGCCCCACGCCGAAAATGCCGCCGGTGCCGACTGCGATCTTCGATTGGCGCGCCTGATAGCTGGCATCGCGCACAGTCGTCGAGCGCTGAATGTAGGAGCGAACCCAGCCGTGCGTGTCGACCACTTCAAGCTTCGAGTAATCCGGATCCACGTATGCAATGATGCGACCCAAACGATAACCTTTTGAGGCGATCGCGACGCTGACCAGCAGGACGCCAATCGCCGCAATCCGCAGCATGTAGCGCCAGTCCAAGCCCGCGATCCAAAACACCAGCACCGCGGTGATGACTGGGACCAACGCAGTGCCGAGATCGGCCACCACCACCATGAACGCCAGCATGAGGATCGCGACCACTGCCTGGCGCAGCGTGCGGCGATCGTTAATCACATGCGCCCGCCGTGCGATGAAATACGCCAAGAACAAGATCAGCGCGGGCTTGGCGAACTCTGAGGGTTGAAAGGACCCGATGCCCGGGAGCCTGAACCAGCGGTGCTGATGAGGATCCGCAAAGTACACCAGAACGAGTAGCGTCAGCACGAGTCCCAAGCCGGAGAAAGCCCACGCTGGATTGTTCATGCGTCGGTAGTCCATCCGCTTGAAGTACATCAGCACGCAAAACGACACTGCCGCCCAACCGATTTGGCGGATCACGAAAAAGTATGGCGCCACGTGATAGCGCAGCTCGGCCAGCGCGCTGGAGGCGCTGTACATAATGACCAGGCCGAAGCAGACCATCGCGACGATGGTCAGAAAGAGGATCCAGTCTGTTCTTAGGCGCGCCACAATCCCTCGCTCATATTGCGTTCACGAACCGCTTAAATTCACGTCCGCGATGCTCAAAGTTCTCAAATTGATCAAAGCTCGCGCAAGCGGGCGCAAGCAAAACCGTCTCGCCGGACGTTGCGCGATCGCGCGCAACAGCAATGGCGGCCTCCAAGGTAACCGGCCGCAGCATCTCGACCCCGGCGCTTGCCGCAAGACCGGCTTCACGCAGTTGCTCTTCGATCTTTTCCGCGGCGGCGCCAATCAGCAGGATACCGCGCGCCTTCTGTCGCAGCGGCTCGGCCAGCGGAGCATAATCGCTGTTCTTATCTTTCCCGCCCAGGATCACCCAAAGGCCTCCCTCAAATGCAGCGATCGCTTTCAACGTGGCATCGACGTTCGTAGCTTTTGAATCGTTATACCACGCAACACCGCCGATATTGCGGACAAACTCGAGCCGATGCTCCACGCCGGGAAACGTCGCAACGGCCGCGCGAATGTCTGCGTGCGTGGCGCCCGCAAGCCGCGCCATCGCCGCGGCCGCCATCGTATTTTCCAAATTGTGCAAACCCCGCAGAGGGACTTCGGCCGCCGGCATCAACGGCTCGTGATCCAGGAACAGTTGGCCCTCTCTAAGAAACGCACCTGCCGATGCTGCGTGAGTCGAGCTGAACCAGACCGGCGTGCCCTTGCCCGCATTCGCATAATCCCGGCACATCGCATCGTCCGCATTCAGCACCGCGAAATCTCCCGCCTGCTGGTTGACAAACAAGCGCGCTTTCGCGGCGGCGTAACGCTCCAGCGTGTAGTGCCGATCCAAATGATCGGGCGTGACGTTCAACGCCGCGCCGATATGCGCGCGAAACGTTTCGGTGGTTTCCAGTTGAAAGCTCGATAGCTCCAGAACGTTCCACTGCGCATCGCTCGAGGTCGCGACCATCGAAGCGGGAGGCGTCCCGATATTGCCGCCAACTTGCACAGGGATCCCACTGGATTTCAAGATGTGACCCGTCAGAGCAGTGGTCGTAGTTTTGCCATTGGAGCCCGTGATTCCGATGATTTCACCGCGCAGGAACCAGCTCGCGAGTTCCAGATCGCCAATCACCTGGACGCCCTTGCGGCGCTGCTCTTCGATAATATCCAGATCCGCGGGAACACCCGGAGAGAGCACAATAAGGTCCGCGTTCGCGAGAGACTCCGACGTTTGCGGCAGCACCGCAAGACCAGCGACGCTCGCGGGATTTCTGTCCACCGCGCGCACCAATGCGCCCTGAGACCGGAGCAACTCCGCCGCCGCAACGCCGCTGCGCGCCATCCCCACCACCACGACTTTCGCTCCTTCCAGCTTCATCGCAACATTCTTCATCGCAACATCATTCATCGCAACATCATTCATCGCAACATCATTCATCGCAGCTTCAACGTCGTCAGCGCGAACAGCGCCATCACTAG
>CAITIX010000374.1 GCA_903892565.1 uncultured Acidobacteriia bacterium | reverse complement strand
TTCGCTTTGCGATCCCACATCATCACAACGTAGTTGTTGTTGGCCAGCGTCAGCACCGGAGCCGCCTTCCACGCGGGTTTGATGTCTTCGGGCGTGCGGCCGGGAACGCGCGCCATGAACTGCTTGAAGCCATCGCGTCCCTGCGGCACGTTCGGATTGTGTTGGAGGTAGCCGGGGTCCATCACTTTGTCGGCCAGTTCCAAGTGTCCATACTGCAACATGTCTTTCATTTCGAGCGTGGCGATCTCGATATTCATTTTCTCCGTCGACGATACCTTGCCGATGCTTCCAGGCTTGCCTGCAGCGGGCTGCACGAATGAAGGAGCCGCCGCTGCGCCCGCCTGCGGTGGATTGCGCTGCGCGCTATCCCAATGCTCCTGAATTTTGCCGTTTTCCAGGCGAACCACATCGAACGTATTGTAGTGATACGTATTCGCCGGATTCCTGGGATCTTTGTCTTCGCGCTCCCAAATCAACCACACATAATCGCCTTTCGCGCCACGCACCACAGGCTCTGGGTCGAGCTTCGCGGGTATTGGATTGATCGCAGGACGCCGTCCGAACATTTCCACGAAGGCCGCGCGCCCCGTCGGGATGTTGGGATTGTGCTGGATATAATCTTCGGCCTGAAAGTTCGCGGCCAGATCGAGATGCCGCGCCTGAATCACTTCACGCCACCAAGCCAGAACGGTTTGCAGATTCTTTTTTTCGCGCGCCGTCATGGGCGCGGTCTGCGGAGCGGTCGCGGGGTTAATGGATTCGGCGGCCAATGGCAACACCGTAGCGATTGCTAATGCGCTGGCCATGCGGAACAGAGCAGAGTTCATGTATAGGTCCTCTTCGTGATTCTAGTGCAATGGGAGCACTGTCGCGGCGTAATCGTTACTATGTCCCCTCTTTCACAGTTGGGGTTCGGTGCCAGATTTGCGAAAGAGACCAGCGTTTAGCACCGAACCGCGACCGTCAGGGAGCGGACAGAACGATAACGCTTTCATTGCGAGGGGCCGCTAGTTGCCCTTTTGCTCCGCTTCCAAATGCTCGTGGTAGGTGGCTTCCAGGCGTTTCACTGCCGCGTGGAAACCGTCGGAATCCACAAAGCGATTCGGATCGTACGGATCGCCGGGCTTGTACTTGCTATGCAGATTGAATTGCGCTGCATGTGAAGCGAGCCAGATATCGATCTGCATTTCGCTCTGATCGTGGAACGTGCGCGCGTACGCTTCGCGGATTCCCGGATAGGCCGGCATGCCGCTCACCTTCACGCCGGGGTTAATCGAACCCATATTGACGATCCCTACGCGATACGTCTTACCGGCTTCTGCGATGTTCATCGTGAAGCTGGTCGCGCCTTTGGTGTGGCCGGGATTACTGTGTGCCGTCAGCTCCACGCCACCGAAAGTAATCTTGTCGCCGTCCTTGACTCGCTGGTCCACTTTTACGGGCGTGTACACTTGGCCTCGTCCGTTGGGATAGCGATAGTCGATATTGCCGCCGCCCTCGACCGCGTCTGTATCGGCGTCCAGCATATACATCTTCGCGTTGGTGAGGCGCTTGATCTCGGCCATGCCTGCGACGTGATCGGCGTGCGAGTGCGTCGCGGTCAGAACCTTAATGTCAGATAACTTGAAGCCCAACGATTCGATGTTGGCGCGGATCATCGCGACGGAATCCGGCATCCCGGTGTTAATGAGAATGTGGCCCTGCGGAGTCGTGATTAGGTACGACGAGAGATCGTACGTGCCGACATAGTAAAGGTTCCCCACGATGCGGAATCCGGGGAACGGCTGATACCACTCGGGAGTTTCCCCAGCATACGGTATTCGTTGGCAGAAAGCGGTCGCAGAAAGAGCAAGAAAAGCCAGTGTGCGGGCGAGCATGGGGACCAGTCTACGCGCCCCGGGGATCGATGTCCAGGGCCTAGTAAAATCCTTCTACATCATGCTAAAATAATGATTTAGCGGTCAATCCCCCAGGCCCGTTTCGCAATCGTATCAACCACGTGTTTGCCCGTTCTCCGGGCGGCGCCACTGACCCAAGGAGTCTAGAACATTGGCAGATCCTCAAGATCCAAACCAGGACCCGAATCAGCCACCCGTAGCAGGAGGCGCAGGGGCACCGCCCGCAGGTGATCCTCCCGGCAATCAGCTGCCTTTGGCCGGCGACGGTGGTAACAATAAGAACCTGATTCCGATCAATATCGAAGACGAGATGCGGCGTTCGTATCTCGACTACGCGATGAGTGTCATTGTGGGCCGCGCGCTGCCTGAAGTGCGCGACGGCTTGAAGCCCGTGCACCGGCGCACGCTTTACATGATGCACGAGATGGGGCTGCAGCCCACTCGCCCTACAAAGAAGAGCGCCCGCGTGGTTGGTGACGTGAGGGGTAAGCTCCACCCGCACGGCGATGCGTCGATTTATGACGCGTTGGTGCG
Organism: uncultured Acidobacteriia bacterium; assembly: GCA_903892565.1. Classification (GTDB taxonomy): domain Bacteria; phylum Acidobacteriota; class Terriglobia; order Bryobacterales; family Bryobacteraceae; genus Palsa-187. Next base: position 4,090 of record CAITIX010000374.1, on the reverse strand, counting down.
TATGGCGCAGCCGTTTTCCTTGCGCTACCCGTTGGTGGAAGGGCAGGGAAATTTCGGCTCCGTCGATGGCGATCCTCCAGCCGCCATGCGTTACACCGAAGCGCGGTTGGCGAAGATTTCCGCCGCGGTGCTGGAAGATATCGACAAGGAAACCGTCGATTTCAAGTCGAACTACGACGACACGGAAGTGGAGCCCGAAGTTCTTCCCACGCGCATTCCGAATTTGTTGGTCAACGGCAGCGAAGGCATCGCCGTTGGTATGGCGTCGAAAATTCCGCCGCACAATTTGACGGAGATCGTGGACGCTTGCATCGAATTGGTGCGCGATCCCGCGACGCCGCTGACCAAGATCCTGGAAATCGTCAAAGGACCGGATTTTCCCACTGGCGGCTTGATTCTGGGGCGCCAGGGTATTCACGACTATTTCAAAACAGGCCGCGGATCGTTGAAGATTCGCGCCAAAGCCGGCACGGAAAAGTTGGGCAAGGATCGCGAGTCCATCATCGTGACGGAAATTCCGTTCCAGGTGAACAAGGCGCGGCTGATTGAATACACAGCGGCGCTGGTCAACGAAAAGAAAATCGAAGGCATTTCGGAAATTCGCGATGAGAGCGATCGCGACGGCATGCGCATTGTCTATGAACTGAAGCGCGGCGAACAAGCCGAAATCGTTCTCAATAACCTGTACAAGCACACGCAGCTGCAGGTGAATTTCGGCGTGATCCTGTTGGCGATCGTCAACGGACAGCCGCGCGAGCTCCCCATCATCGAGGCGATGAAGCGGTTCCTGGAACATCGCGCCGATGTCATCCGCCGTCGCACGGATTACTTGTTGCGCAAGGCTCGCGACCGTGAACATCTGTTGCTGGGCTTCCAGCGCGCGCTGAATAACCTGGATCAGGTTATCGCGTTGATCCGCGCTTCGAAGAATCCTCGTGAAGCGCGCGAATCGTTGATGGCGTTCGTTACGCCGGCGGAAGCAAAAGAATACGCCAAGCTGATCGACGCAGGCGAATTAGGACCGCGTTTCTCGGAGCGCCAGGCGCAAGCCATCATCGAACTGCAACTCCAACGCCTCACCGGCATGGAACAGCAGAAGATTCTGGACGAACTCGCGGACATCCAGAAGCAGATCGCCGAGTACTCGGAAATTCTGGGCTCGGAAAAAGTTCTGAAGCAAGTGATTGTGAAAGAGCTGAAGGAAGTCCAAAAAGATTTCGGCGATGAGCGCCGCACGCAGATTGTGGAAGACGCGGGCGAGATCACGCTGGAAGATCTGGTGCAGATGGAAGACGTCGCGGTGACGGTAAGCCGCGGAGGCTACCTGAAGCGCACCGCGGTGGATACCTATCGTCGCCAAACGCGCGGCGGCAAGGGCCGCATCGGCATGGGCACGCGCGCGGAAGATGCGGTGGAGCATCTGATTATCGCGTCCACGCACGCCTACTTGCTGATTTTCACCAGCAAGGGCCGCGTGTACTGGCTCAAGATTTACGGCATCCCGGATGCGGGCACCACCGGCAAGGGCAAGCATATTTCGGGCTTGATCAACTTGCAGCCGGATGAAACGATCACGGCGTTCCTGCCCGTGAAGGAGTTCGTCGCCGGGCAATATGTGGTGATGGTTACGAAGCTGGGCATCATCAAGAAGTGCGAGCTGACGGAGTTCGACAATCCGCTCTCGCGCGGCATTAATGCGATGGGCCTGGAAGATGGCGACGAACTGCTGGCGGCTCGCTTGAGCAACGGCGAGCAGTATATCTTCCTTGCCACGCACGAAGGCATGGCGACGCGGTTCAAAGAAGGACAGGTTCGCGCCATGGGCCGCACGGCGTACGGCGTGATCGCGATGGATCTGGAAGACGGCGATTATCTGGTGGGCGCGCAGGTGGTGGACGAGACGGGGCTGATGCTTTCGATTTCCGAAAACGGATACGGCAAGCGCACTCCGATCGAAGACTACCGCTTGACGCGGCGCGGCGCCAAGGGCGTCATCAATATGAAGACCACGACGAAGATCGGTAAAGTGGTCGGGATTCTTTCGGTGAAGGAAGAGTCCGAGTTGATGATCATTACGCGCGGCGGTCAAATTCTGCGCATCGATTCGGGCACCATTCGCCAATCGGGCCGCTCGTCTTCGGGCGTGAAGCTCGTGACGCTGGATGCGGGCGATTCGGTGGCCGCAGCGAGTTTGATTCCGGATTCGGACGTCGTCGGGCCGCAGGAAGATCTGCCGCTACAATAAGTCAGCGCGGATGTTCTGCGCGCCAGGCGGCGGCTGCTTGATGCCCCGCCTGAACTTGTTCTGGCGTGATCCAGTTATTAACCCTGGGCCAGATCTTGCTGGTCACCGCTTTCGCTTCGGGCTCATCGTTTTCGTCGGCTAAATAGAGCCATTGCAGACATTTCACGAAATCGATTTCGACTCCTGTGCCCGAGCAATAGGAATAGCCCAATAACGCTTGGCCCAGACCATAGTCATCATCGGCCGTCTTGGCAAACCAACGGACTGCCTCAGCGTCGTCTCGGTCTACGCCACGGCCCTGAGCATAAAGCTGACCAACGAATACCTCGGCCTCAAGCCAATCATGATCGGCCGCGCGTTTGGCCCATTTGAAGGCTTCCGCGTCGTCCTGTTCGACACCCATACCTTCAAAATATGCCCAACCTAAAAAATATTCGGCGCGTCCGTATTCCTGGTCTGCGGATTGCCGAACCCATCGAAAACCCTGTGCGACATCTTCGGGTACACCTGCACCATTCAGGTACGCAGCTCCCAGACTATACTCTGCCGGGGCATAGTTTCGGTCAGACGCCTTGCGAAACCACTGAACGGCCTCAGACTTATCCTCTCCGACACCCCGTCCTCGTTGCAAAAAGGAGACCAATCTGATGTTCTGCCCAAGGATCCTGATTTTCAGCCATGGCTCGCAAGAGCTGCAACGCAAGGTCATATTTCTTCAAGCGTATGGCGGAGCTTGCTCGGTTTCGTCCTAGACGGGTCTGTTTTTGGTCTGGCGTTTCTTGTGCGTTCGCCAAAAATCCGGTGGCGAACGCAAGATATAGGAAGACGAGCCCAATTTGCATGACACCGGCGCCTCTGGCCCGAGTTTATCATCGTCTCGGTACAATTAGAATTATGGAATCCAAAGAGCGCGCCTTGATCGACGCGCTCCGGAACATGAAGAGCGTGATCGTCGCCTACTCCGGCGGCGCGGACTCCGCGTATCTCGCGTGGGCCGCGCAACAGGCGCTGGGCGATAACGCCGTGGCGATCACGGCGGATTCCGCATCGTTTCCCGAATCTCACAGGCGTGACGCCGAGCAGTTCGCGCGCGATCACGCGATTCGCCACGAATACATCGAAACACATGAGTTCGATAATCCCGCGTACGTCGCGAACAATCCCGACCGCTGCTTTCACTGCAAAGACGAGCTCTTTTCTTGCTTGGATCAACTCGCGAAAGAGCGTGGCATCGCGCACGTCATCTACGGCGTGAATGTCGACGATCTGGGCGATTATCGTCCCGGACAAGGCGCGGCTAAGCTGCATCAGGTGAAAGCGCCGTTGGTAGAGGCGGGGCTCACCAAGGCCGAAATCCGCGAGCTGTCGAAGCGTGCGGGGCTTGCCACGTGGGATCGACCCGCGTCGGCGTGCTTGAGCTCGCGCATTCCTTACGGGACTCCGGTGACGATTGAGAACGTGCGCACGGTCGATAGGGGAGAAGACGCGATTCGCGCGCTTGGGTTCCGCCAGTTCCGCGTGCGCTATCACGGAGACATCGTGCGGATTGAGATCGCCCCGGAAGAAATGTCTCGTGCGATGAACGCGGAGATGGCACGCGAGTTCAGCGCGATCTTCAAAAAGCTCGGTTTCCACTACGTCACGCTCGATCTGGAAGGCTATCGCCAAGGTTCGTTGAACGCCGTACTCCCGGTGCTGCAGTAAATACAACGTAGGGTGCGGAGTAGATTCTTCCACCAGGCCGTTTTCTAAGTTTAATGCGGGGCGGGTCTTCCGACCCGTGGCCCGAGCTTCCGCTCGGGCCAGCGCCAGGCGGAAGCCTGGCGCGCGGAGCAGAAGCTCCGC
>CAITIX010000373.1 GCA_903892565.1 uncultured Acidobacteriia bacterium | reverse complement strand
GGCCTTTGGCTTTGTGTGCATCCGGCGCATCCGTGCATCTCAGGGGCCGTAATGGTACGCGCAAGGTTGCGGTCGCCGACTTTCTTCAGTCCGCATTCACAACCGCCTTGGCGGACGGAGAGATCCTTACGGCGGTCGAGATACCCAAGCCTTCCAGTTCTGTACGCTGGGGCTACTACAAGCTCTGCCGAAAAGCAGGTGAATTTCCGATAGCCAGCGCTGCAATCGTACTGGACGACGGGGAGTGCCGCGCCTTCCTTGGCGCGTTGGGCGACAAGCCGAGGCCGATGCCTGGACTCGCCGATCAGATCGCGCGCATCAAAGTCCTTCCGGCCACTGGAATTTTGGTCGATGCGGTTGCCGAGGCAGCGCCTGAAATCGATTCCATCGACCGACGAATGTTCGTTACCTGCGTCGCCCGCGCCGTGAACCAAGCGTTGAACCCATGACGAGAATCTCCCTCACGATCAACGGCGAGCAGCTAGAAGCGGAGGTCGAGCCGCGGACTAGCCTGGCGGATTTCCTGCGCGTCTCACTCGGACTTACCGGCACCCATGTCGGCTGCGAACATGGGGTTTGCGGAGCGTGTACGGTGACGGTCGACGGCAGCCCGGCGCGTTCCTGCATCACGTACGCTATTCAAATGCAGGGTCGTCGCATCGATACTATCGAGAGCTATGACGACGACGAAACCATGTCAGCATTGCGTTCGGAATTTTCGAAGCAACACGCGTTGCAGTGCGGCTTCTGCACACCAGGGATGCTTATCACGGCTCGCGACATCGTTCGACGCCTCGGCAATCCCGGCGAAGCGCGCGTCCGCGAGGAGCTCGCCGGAAACCTTTGCCGCTGCACCGGATACGCAGGCATTGTGCAGGCAGTTCAGAACGTTGGATCGGCTTTGGGCGGAACGACGGAGGCGAGTACCTTGCGTCTCGCGGCCGTTGACGCATCACCTTTGGTCATTGATGAGCGTGACCTCACATCTGCCAAGCCCAAGCCTGCCGCGTCGGAGGCGTCATCAGCGACCGCAACTGTCATAGAACAGACCATCGTGGTCGACGCTCCATGCGAGCTTGTATGGGCATTCTTCCATGAAGTGCCCCAAGTGGCGGCCTGTCTGCCAGGCGCAGAATTGTCGGCTTATGGCGCGGATAGCTGGGAAGGCACAATTCGGATAAAGATGGGGCCGATCCGCGCACAGATGAATGGCAAGGGCGGGTATGAGCTCAACGAAAATCAGAAAACTGGAAAACTTGACGGCGCGGGCACCGACGCACTTTCGAGTTCCCGCGTGAGGGGATCACTCGATTTCGCGCTGTCGCCGCTTGGCGCGAATTCCACCAGCCTGACACTCACTCTTTCATATGTACTCCAAGGCGCGCTCGCCCAGTTCTCGCGCTCCACACTCGCGAAGGAGTTCGTCAGATTGGTCGTCCAAGAGTTTGGACGCAATGTCAGTGCCCGATTGTCCAGAAAGGCCGCCGAACCGGGGCGATCAGGCGATTTGAACGTGCTTGGAATGCTGCGTTTATTGATCTCTTCCTGGTGGAGACGGCGCCGTTAGACCGCGCACCGCGCCTTCCCCGTTGGCGAAAGCGGTCGCTCGCCGTTTCCAGGCTGGCACCGAGAACTGCAAGCAGATAGACATGCATGAACGGGCTTTAAAAATGTTGCTTGGTAACGACCCGCGCACCGGCAGGAACGATCAGACATGAACTACAGCAAGGCTCTGGCGAGGGTCGCAGACCGGTACGGAGCGGATCCGGAGGATTACCAACTCGACCAGCAAATCGGCTTTCTTCTACGCGTCGCCCTACAGCGGCACTACAGCCTATTCTCAGACGCCATGATCGAGGGCCTCACGGCCCCACAGTACGCGGCAATATACAAGCTGTTCGAAGTCGGCGCGTGTTCGCAGAACCACTTGGGCCGGCTCATTAACGTCGATATCGCGACAATCAACGGAATCGTGCGCCGTCTGGAGGCGAAAGGATTTCTGACCTCTCGCGGCGACCCGAACGACAAGCGGAGGCACAAAATTGCGCTATCTGCGGCGGGCACGAAGGCCGTCGAAAAGGCCCTGCCGATTGCGATGAATATATCCGAAAAGACGCTCGCTCCCCTATCGGAAG
>CAITIX010000372.1 GCA_903892565.1 uncultured Acidobacteriia bacterium | reverse complement strand
GCCATGTGCATAACATGTTTCACATGTGTACTTGGGTCAAGGGTTTTTACACCGCGTCCAAGGTGATCAACAAGGTCGCCACGATCGTCTACACCAACTACGGTAGCCACGGACAGCAGAGCAATGCGTCTTACAATCACTTCTCGCTGCTGAAGAGCATCGAATCCGGCCTCGGCCTGCCGTGCCTGAATCACGCCTGTGACAGCAACGTCAGCGTGATGACGGACCTTTTCAATTAAACCGTTCGCCAGTACGCAGAACACAAAAAAGCCCCGGTAGTCTCGCGACTCCGGGGCTCTTCTTCTCCAACTGCTTTGGTCCAATCAATCTGGCTATCTCTGGTAGCCTTCACCGCGTTTTGCGCTTTCTACAAGCGCCGCATGTCTACTAGCTCCGTTTGGAGCTTCGCGCCGTCTGGATCTTCACCGTATCGGCCGAGGCTCCGGTCGAAGAGATGAGTTCCGGCATGGTCACCGAGGTATCCACCAGGCGAACCATTTCGGTCACCGGCAATCCTTCGGCTTCGCGCGCGAAGCGCAATTCCTTGGCTTCGGCATCGAATTCCACGCGGACCCAGTCGCCGCCGCGCACTTGATCGGTTGCGATCAGGTTCGACATCGGCTGCACCAGAATGCGCTCAATCGCGCGCTTCAGGTGACGGGCTCCGTATTTCAGGTCGGTCCCTTCCGAAAGCAAGAATTCCTTGCCCGCGTCGGAAACCGTGAAGACGAATGCGCGTTCCGGTGCCGTATTGAAGATTCTTTGCTGCACCAGGTTGAGTTCGATTTCCAAGATCTTCTTTAACTCTTTGCTGCCAAGTGGCTGGAACGTAACCACCTTATCCAAGCGGTTCATGAACTCCGGCGTGAATTTCCGGCGTGCCGCTTCCACACCACTGCGAGCCATCTTGGCGGTGGTTTCTTCGTCCACTTCACCCGTCGCCATTCTGGTCTGCGCGGCGCTCGCATGGAACCCGAGCTTCGGAGCCATGATGGCGCTCATTTCCGCGGCGCCCAGGTTCGAGGTCATGAAGATCAACGCGCGGCTGAAGTCCACCTTGCGATTGTCTCCCAGCGTCAGCGTCGCCTTGTCCAGGATCCCCAGCAGCAGGTTCCACAAAGCGTCCGACGCTTTTTCAATTTCGTCGAACAGGATGAAGCTGACCTTCATGGTGTCCGTGTGATATTGGTTCAGAACTTCTTGCGAGAGCAGGGGATGCGTTTCGCGATGGCCCAGGTATCCCGGAGGCGAGCCAATCAGCTTGGCGATTTCGTGGCTGTGCTGGAACTCCGCGCAATCGATCTTGATGACCGCGCGCGGATTCTTCAGCAGCGCTTCCGCCGTCGCTTCCACGATGCGCGTCTTGCCGGAGCCCGTCGGCCCCAGGAACAAGAAGTTCCCGATCGGACGACCAGGCGCGCTCATGCCGGTGAGATGCATCTGATAGATGTTGACGATTTGTTGAATCGCCTCATCCTGACCCACGATCATCCGCCGCAAACTACCTTCGAGGGATATTGCGTCCCTCCCGGTTTTGGCCGGATCCAACGGGACATTCAGCCGAACCATAGGATTTGCCACCTTTCTCACGTTCCGGAGAGGCCTCATCTGATTCCCTCTCCACAGTTCTTCAGGCAACCCAAGTGCCATTTCTTTAGATGCTCCTCGACGCCGGCGGATGCCCGATGACTCCGCATGGTTGGATTAAAAATGATTCGCTCAGCAAACGTTCGATGAACGTTTGTTTACTTGCGTGGCGGTTTTGCCGGACGCACTTCGATGTAACTTGCCATGGTGCGCGCCGGGAGGCACAGCAGCATGTGGACAATGTCGGCGATGTCTTCTGGCTGGACTTTCCAGTCCCCGCCGCTTGTAAGTCCACCGAATTCCGTGGCGACGCTGCCCGGAGCGACCGTCGATACGCGGACGTTTTCGTAGCGCGCGTCGAGCATGACGGCTTCCGAGAATCCGTTAAGCCCGAACTTAGACGCGTTGTAGGCTGAGGCTCCCGCGAAGGCGTTTTTTCCGGCGAGGCTACTGATATTAACGATATAGCCGCCGCCGCGCGTGCCGAATCTTGGCAAAGCTTGCTTGGAGCAGTAAAAAACTCCGGTAAGGTTGGTACCGATGGTCGTGGCCCATTCGTCCACGGAAAGCTCCGAGATGTTCTTGAACCATCCGACACCGGCGTTATTGACGAGAATGTCGAGCCCACCAAGGGCTTGGTCGACGAACCCGAATAACTCCGCAACCTGTTCATAGTCCTTTACATCGGCAACTTTCCCAACGACTTTACCGGGACTTAGAAGTTCTAGCTCTTCTAAGGCCGCCGCGAGGTGCTTTTCGCTCTTGCCGCAGATGGCCACGCGCGCGCCTTCGCTCAATAACATACGAGCAATCGCGAGCCCAATTCCGCGGGATCCGCCGGTGACCAGGCATAATTTGTCTTTTAAGGGTTGTGGGGTGTTCATTCCCTAAGAATAGAGCCCGATACGTCGGCTTGGGGCTTCTCGTGGCTCTTCCGTCCCAGAGCACACCACATCGGCGAAGCCAGCGCTCCGCCGGTAGCAACATGAAATCCATCCGAAGCGATGCTCGCCCCAGAGGAAGAGCTCATCCACCCGCCTCCCGCGAGTCGTAAACTAAAGTAGGATCGCAGGCGATATAAGAATGATGGCCGACACAAGCACCTTCTGGCTCCGCGTGACGGTGCTGCTCTATGCCTTCGGCCTGATCCAGTCGCTGCTGTCCATTCTCGGACGGAAAACCAATTTCTACGGACTCGCCTTGGCGATGTTCCGCGTGGGCGTTGTCCTTCACGGCGTGGCGATTGTCGAAGCAGCCATGGCGCACGGCCAGCTCCAGGTGGAGAACTTTTACGGGACGCTGAATATCTGCGCCTTTCTTGTGGCGCTGCTCTTTTTATTGGTGGACTGGAAGTATCGCTTCGCCAGCACTTCCGTCGCGTTGTTTCCCCTGGTGTTTTTGATGACGTTGGTGGCTCAAATGGAGCGGCCCGTCTCCACGTGGTCTGACGAACGCATGCGCGACGCATGGTTGATCGTCCACATCATTTTAGTGCTGGCCGGTTATGCGGCGTTGTTGCTGACGGCTGTTTCGGCTTCGTTTTATCTGGTGCAGGAGCGCCGGCTGAAATCGAAATCCACGCCCAGCATGCTGGAGAAGCTGCCGCCGCTGGGAACGCTCGACAAAGTGATCAGCAGTTCCATGGGCTTCGGCTTCGTCTTCATCACGCTCGGCGTGATCTGCGGAGTTCTGTGGGCGTTTGTCGAACTGGGCACCAGTTGGCTGGGCAACGCCAGCATTACGCTATCCTTTATCACTTGGGGACTTTGCCTGTTGATGATCTTCATGCGCGTGTCCGCCGGATGGCGCGGACGCAAGGCCGCCGTGATGGCGCTTGTTGTATTGGGTTGCGGCGCCATGACATGGATCGCGCATGCGGGATTAAGGCCGGTTTTGATGCCATGAGGCTAAATCGATGAAGTTCATCCTCACAGGTCTGAGCCACCACACCGCGCCCGTCGAGGTCCGCGAACGCTTGGCGTTCGAGGAAAAGTCGTTGCCGGATGCCTTGTCGCGCCTGACAAAGCGCCCTGGCATGGTGGAAGGCATGATCCTCTCTACGTGTAATCGCGTGGAGGTGGCGGTGACGGCGGAAGGCGATGCCGACGCGCGCGAATCGGTTGAGAATTTCCTGGCGGAGGCCCGTAGCGTGGAGCCCGCGTGGGTTTCGCCTTACCTGTACCACTACAACGATCAGGACGCGATCCGCCACATGTTCCGCGTGGCGTCGAGCTTAGATTCGATGGTTGTGGGTGAGCCGCAGATTCTGGGGCAGCTGAAGTCGGCGTATTCGCTCGCGAAAGAGCAGGGCACGCTCACCGGATTCCTGGATCAAGTGGTCACGCGCGCGTTCAACGTGGCCAAGCGGATTCGCACGGAAACCGAGATCGGATCGAGCGCGGTTTCGGTGAGCTACGCCGCCGTGGAATTGGCGCGCGATATTTTCGGCAATTTAAAAGGCAAGCGCGTTCTGTTGGTGGGCGCCGGAGAAATGGCCGAGGCGGCGGCAAGGCATTTGAGCCGCGCCGGAGTGGCCGAAATTTACGTCACGAATCGCACGCGCAGCCGCGCGGATCTGCTGGCCGAAGAGTTCGGCGGGCAAGCGATCGATTACGAAGGCTTCTCCAACATGCTGCCGGAGATCGACATCATCATCGCCTCGAGCGGCGCTCCGCACTATATTCTGACCACCGGTTCCATGCGCGAGGTGATGAGCCGGCGTCGCAATCGCCCCATGTTCCTGATCGATATCGCCGTGCCTCGCAACATTGAACCCGCCGTCAACAAGATGGAAGGCGTGTTCCTGTACGACATCGACGACCTGGGCCGCGTGGTCAAAGATAATTTGCAAACGCGGAAGAATGTGGCCGAGCAAGCCGAAGAGATTATCAACGAAGAAGTGCAGCGCATGTTGGTACGCCTCAAAACCCGCGAAGTTGCTCCGACCATCGTCGAGCTGCAAGAACACCTGGAGCACGTGCGCTCGGCGGAAATCGAACGCTTGCGCAGCAAGCTCGGCGCGCTTTCGCTGCAACAGGAAGAAGCGATTGAAGCGATCACGCGCGGCATCGTCAATAAGATTGCCCACGCGCCCATTACCGAACTGCGCCGCAAGGCCAACGACCCCGAGGGTATCGCCCTGATGGGCACCATCCGCAAGCTGTTCCGGTTGGGCGAAAATTAAATCTTGGGCGAGCACAATATTTTGAATAAGCCAAAAATTGTTATTGGATCGCGCGGCTCCGCGCTTGCTCTGTGGCAGGCGAATCACATCGCGGCGGAACTTGCGAAACTGGGCGCGGAAACGTCGCTGACCATTATCAAGACCACGGGCGACAAGATCACCGACGTGCCACTGGCGAACGTCGGCGGCAAGGGACTCTTCACGAAAGAGATCGAAGAGGCGTTGCTCGATCGGTCCATCGATCTCGCCGTGCATAGTCTGAAAGACGTCCCCACGGCGCTGCCCGCGGGATTGACGCTGGCTGCGTTTCCTCCCAGAGAAGATCCTCGCGATGCGTGGATCGGCAAGCCTCTTGCGCAGATGAAGGCGGGCGAGCGCGTTGGAACAAGTTCGCTCAGGCGCGCGGCGCAGTTGAAGGCGCTGCGTCCCGATCTGGTGATCGAAAATCTGCGCGGCAACGTGGACACGCGTTTGCGCAAATTGGACGAAGGGCAGTACGACGCCATCGTGCTGGCTGCTTCCGGTTTGAAGCGCTTGGGTTGGCACGAACGCATTCAGGAGTTGATCGATCCTGCGGTGATGTGTCCCGCGGTCGGGCAGGGATCGTTGGCTATTGAAACTCGTGAAGATGATGGAGTGGGCTACGAATTCGCTAAGAAATTGGACGATGCGACGACGCGCGCTGCAGTGACAGCCGAACGGTCGTTGCTCGCGACGCTCGAAGGCGGCTGCCAGGTGCCGATTGGCGCACATGCGACAGTTCATGGAACGACGATTCATTTGCAGGCGATCGTGGCTTCGGTCGACGGATCGCGGATTATGCGCGATTCCATGTCGGGCAACGATGCCATCGCGGTCGGACGCATCCTCGGTGAACGCCTGCTCAACGCCGGGGCTCGCGAGATTCTGGGGAGATGAGCGCGAAGGTCTATCTGGTGGGCGCGGGTCCGGGCGATCCCGGGCTTCTGACGCTCAAGGGCCGCAAGGTTCTGGAACGCGCGGACGTGATTCTCTACGATCACCTCGCGAGCGACCGTCTGCTGGAATTTGCTCCCGCGCACGCGCTGCGGATTTACGTGGGCAAGAAGCGCGCCGATCACGAATGCACGATGGACGAGATCGCCGCGCTGATGATCGATCACGCGCGTGCCGGGAAAACCGTGGTTCGGCTGAAGGGCGGCGACCCCTTCATCTTCGGCCGTGGTGGAGAAGAAGTAGAGTCGCTCGTGGCCGCCGGTATCCCATTTGAGATTGTTCCGGGTGTGACCACGCCGCTCGGTGTCGCCGCGTATACGGGCGTTCCGCTCACGCATCGCGAGCATACGTCGGCAGTCACGTTCGTCACAGGCCACAGCGTGGAAGCGATTGACTGGAGCCGCGTGGGCTCAGTGGAAACCATCGTCCTGTTCATGGGGCTGGTGAACTTTCGCGAGATCGCATGTGCGTTGATCGCGCATGGACGCTCGCCTAAAACTCCTGCGATGGCTGTGCGCTGGGCCACGCGTGCGGACCAAAAGACGGTGGTGGGAACGCTGGCAACGCTCGCCGACTTGATCGACGAAGTGAAGCTGAAACCACCGGCCATGATCGTGGTGGGTGAAGTGGTTTCTCTGCGCGATCGCTTCAATTGGTTCGAGCGGTTGCCGTTGTTTGGCAAGAAGATCGTGGTGACGCGCGATCAGGGACAGTCTCCGATGCTCGCCGAACCTTTGGAGGAACTCGGCGCGGAAGTTCTGTTCGCGCCGGTGATCGCGATTGCGGATCCTTCGGAACATAGTGAGTTGGGGCAGGCGATTGATCGCTTGGACACTTATGACTGGTTGATCTTCACCAGCGCCAACGGCGTGCGGCATTTTGTGGAGGCGCTCGATCAATCGTCACGCGACTTGCGGGCGTTGCGAGCCAAGATTTGCACGATTGGCCCTGCGACGCGTGCGGCCGTTGAGGCGCTGCATCTGCATGTCGATGTCATGCCGAAGGAGTACGTCGCGGAAAGTTTGATGGAGGCGCTGGCTTCGGAAGATTTGACGGGCAAGCACGTCTTGTTGCCGCGAGCGGCGGTGGCGCGCGATGTTGTGCCTATCGCGTTAAGAGAACGCGGCGCACATGTTGATGTCGTTGAAGCCTATCGCACGATCATGCCGCCGGACGCTCCTGCGCGCGCGAAAGAAGCGCTGGCGAAGAAGCCGCATTGGATCACGTTTACGAGTTCGTCGACGGTGAAGAATCTCGTGGAAGCGCTGGAAAATGCGGAGATATTGCGCGAATTCCAACGCGAGGGCGGGAAGCTCGCATCGATTGGCCCGATTACGTCGGAGACGATGCGGTCGTTTGGACTGACAGTCGATGTGGAAGCGAATCCACACACGATTGAAGGCTTAGTCGCGGCGATCGGTTCGCACGCGTAATCCGAGCCGTCAAGCGCGGCCGGAGATTTGCTTGCCGCCTGCGTAAACGTCCACCATTTCTATCTGTCCATCTGTGAAATGGAAGCGCACGATGTCCGCGCGCTCTCCGCGTTGCAGGCCTTTCAAGCGTCCGCGAACTTTTCCCACTCGCGCGGGGTTGTTGGTGGCGAGCGAAAGGGCCTCCGGCAAGGTCAATCCCGCGATTCGCATGACGTTTTCAATCGCGTGATCCATGCGCAGCGCGGATCCCGCTAGGCGAGTGCCACCTCGAAGCGTCACTCGATCATCGGCGTGCAACTCCACATCTACTCCGCCCAATTGATACGGACCGGGCGCGCACAGCGCGGGAGCCACGGCATCGGTGACTAGAACACTGCGCTCCAGGCCTTTTGTCTCCAGTGCGTGGCGTAGAAAGTCGTCCGGCAAATGATGCCCATCGACAATGAAACTCGCGGCGAGGCGCGGTTCGTTCAACTGTGCGGTGATGAATTCTTCGGTGCGCGTTTTACTTCCGGCTCCATTGCCGAGATGTGTGGACAGGGTCGCACCGGCGGACACCGCGTCGTGGATCTGCGCCGCAGTGGCGCGCGTGTGGCCGATGGCGCAGACAACGCCATCGCCGGTGAGTTCTTCGATGTACGCGTTGGCCTGTGGCCATTCGGGAGCCAGTGTGACGAGGCGAATGTTTCCGCGCGCGGCTTCTTGGAAGCGGCGGAATTCGCTGATGTCCGGAGGTCGAACCCACTGTTTGGGATGTGCGCCGCGCGGCGCATCTTCGGGAGAGATATGAGGACCTTCGACGTGAAACGCATCCATGCAGTCGCCGAATTCGAGGGTCTCGCGGGCGTCGGCGAGGTTGCGCAGCGCGGCGCACATGGCAAGGGGATCGCCGGTGATGACGGTGGGGAAAAATCGCGTGGTGCCCGTTGAAGCCATCCTTTGGATGGCCGTTGCAATTTCATCCTGCGTGGTTGCGGGCGAATTGAAATCCACGCCCGCGAAGCCGTTCACTTGCAGATCGATGAAGCCGGGTGCGATGAAAAGAGGATCGGCTTGTGAGGGATCGAGCAGGGGATCGACGTGTTCGATCACGCGACCTGCCTCTTGATCGGTTTCAATCAGCAGCGCTTCTCCCGTGCGGATATCGATACCGGTCAGCGTCATAAGGCCGTCACTTTCGGCATTTGTTCCAATACATTTTCGATGGCTACTGGTTTATACACAGCAAACTCACAACCCCACCCCGCTAAGTGTACGAAATGGAACGGGAAACAACTGTTGAAATCGGGCGGTGGACGCTGGTAGTAGCAGTCCCATCCTGGTACAACCATATACAGATTCTCGCGTAGGGATCGGTGAGTGTGCCAGTCTCGGGGGAGGTGGCCACGAGCTGGTTCCTACCGGGAATTTGTCCGACTGCGCACGGCATCCCGGGACGTGGTTCATCCTCGTCACCACCGGGGAACGCGTCCCGTGTCGTGCTTTCCTCCGTTGATTTGTTTACAGTGATCCGTTGCCGGGCCGTTACGGTTTTATGGGCGTAAGCCAGCCGTGATGGTCCGGCTTCTGTCCTTCGACAATCGCAAAAAATTCCTTTTGCAATATCTCGGTGATGGGTCCGCGCTTGCCTGCGCCGATCGTAATGCGGTCGATCGAGCGGATGGGCGTGAGCTCTGCGGCCGTGCCCGTGAAGAACACTTCGTCGGCGATGTACAGCATTTCGCGCGGGACCAGCGTTTCGACCAAGGGCAGATTCAACCTTTGCGCCAACTGGATCACGGCGTCGCGCGTGATGCCGGGCAGGACGCTTGCGCCGAGGGGCGGCGTGAACAGCTTGCCGTCACGCACCACGAAGATGTTTTCTCCGGAGCCTTCGCTCACGTAGCCGGCCGCGTCGAGCGCGATGCCTTCGGCATAGCCGTTGATGGCCGCTTCCATGCGGATGAGCTGCGAGTTCATGTAATTGGCGCCGGCTTTGGACATGGCGGGCAGGGTATTGGGAGCCATGCGGGTCCAACTGGAAACGCACACGTCCACGCCTTGTTCCATCGCTTCGTCGCCCAGGTACTTGCCCCATTCCCAGCAGGCCAAATAGGTCTCGATGGGGCATTCCTTGGCGTAGACGCCCACGCCGCCGTAGCCGCGGAACACCAGCGGACGGATGTAGCAGGATTCGAGCTTGTTGATGCGCACCAATTCGACGGCCGAAGTGCACAGCTCGTCGATGGAATGCGGCATATCCATGCGGTAAATTTTCGCGGAATCGTGCAGGCGGCGCATGTGTTCGCGCATGCGGAAGATCATGGGGCCTTTGGGCGTGGAATAGCAGCGAAGGCCTTCAAACACCGAGCTTCCGTAACTGGTGACGTGGGCAAGCACGTGGATCGTGGCATCTGCCCAGTTGATGAAACGTCCGTTATGCCAGATCTTCTCGGTGGCTTTGATCATTCAATAATTATAACTCGAGGGCGCGCGGGAGACGAATTGCCAGAACGTTAAGCGGTCTTTATGTTCGGGGAATCCGGATGCATGGAGACACACTACGGCCATACGTCACCCCGCTCCATGACTGTCGCGGCTCGGTTTTCTACTTACGTTGCGGACGACCAAGGCGTGTTTCACAACAGACCTTGGCCGCCGATGATTTGAGGGGATCTGGCGGGGATTCCAG
>CAITIX010000371.1 GCA_903892565.1 uncultured Acidobacteriia bacterium | reverse complement strand
TACAGCGGAGCGGATTCCGCCAAGCCCGGCTTGTTCGAGATGGCCAACGGCGGGACGATTTTTCTGGACGAAATCGCAGAGCTCGAACCGCGCATGCAGGCGAAGCTTTTGCGCGTGCTCGACGGAGTGCCGTATTTTCGTCTGGGAGGAGTGCGAAAGGTGCCGGTGGATGCGCGTGTGGTTGCCGCTACGAATCGCGATCTTCAGGCGGCCGTGCACGACGGAACCTTTCGCGCGGATTTGTTTCATCGCTTGCAGCAGTTTGTGCTGCGCGTCCCGCCGCTGCGCGAGCGCGTGGAGGATATCGCTCCGCTGGCACGACATTTTTTGGCGGAACAAAATCCGCGGCTCACATTGAGCGAGGAGGTGATCGGCGTGTTGGAGCGGCGATCCTGGCCCGGAAATATTCGCGAATTGCGGAACGCCATCATCCAGGCGTCGTTGCTCACGCGCACAGATCGCATCGAAGCGGAAGATTTTGCGATTTCCGGCCTTGTCGCGCTGCATCAATCGGTGGGAGAATCGCCCGCAGGACTCGGCGGCATCGCTACCGGATTAAAGGGCATGCCTACCGGGCTGAACGGTCTGGAAAGACAAGCGATTCTAGCGGCGCTTAACGCCAACGGCGGCCATCAGGGAAAAGCGGCCGCGCAGCTCGGGATTTCACGACGGACGTTGAGCCGCCGATTGAAAGACTGGGAAGAAAACGAGATCGTCGCCGAGAGTTGATGACGACTGGCGAGCGTTTCGCAAAACACGAACCCCGCTCCATAACTGTCGCGGCTCCGTTATGTCGCTCGAAGGGACCAAGTCCCAAACCGAGCCGCGAGAGTTATCGAGCGGGACATCCGGATCTCAGGCAACCTAATTGCGAGGTGTCTGCACTTTAGGCGAAGACACGTAGCCGACGATGACGTCCTTCTGGACTTCATTCACCACGAGTTCGTAGGGTTGCGATGCGCGCGAGAGCAAGAACTGCACCGGCTCGTTGATCGTCTTGTCTTTCTTCTCGACGGTCTTATCGTCGGCGATCACGTCGATGGTGTAGCGGTTCTTCTTTTGATCGACCTTCTTTAACAGAATTGCGATCTCGCCGACCTTCTGCGGAGCCTTGGTCTTGCCAATCTTAAATTCCGTGTAGTTGCGTTCGCCGAGCGCCTTCAGCGCCGAAAGCTCTTTCGAGTTGGTGGCGATCAGGCCGCTCTGCACGCCCAAGTCACCCTGGGTGGCTTTCAAATTCGCGATGGTTTTCTCGAGCTCCGAACGCGTTGCCGCGACGTCGCTCTTCACCGTGGTCACGTCGCCCGAAACCTGCGTGATGCGCGTGTTCGCGGTGGATGCCTGCTCTTTCACTTGGCCGACTTCGGTGCTGACGGCTGTTACGCGCTGCGCCTGCACCTGCTGTTCTTTCTCCAGGCGAGCCGCCAGTTCTTCGGCGTGCTTTTCGGCGTCGATCTTGGCTTGTCCGGCAAGCTGCCCTGCGGCGGCACGCGCGGCGTCCACTTCCACTTTGAGTTGTTCGACCGATTTCCGATTCGTCTGCGTAGACACTGCGGCTGATTCACGGAACTTCGACATGTCTTCGAGCAGCGTATTGCGAGTTGCCGCAATATCGGCCTGCAATTGCTGGAGCTGGTTGTACAAGTAGCCCGTGGCTCCGCCGAGAACCACGACAAGCCCCAGCAGAATCTTCGAGAGTGTGCTTGCGCCTTGCGCTGGCGGTGCATACGCGTACTGCTGCGGCGGCGGGGGCGGCGTGGACGACGTCGGATTCACGTTTGGATCTCCTTTTATTGAAAACAAAGGGCAACTCCTTACCACTCATCTTACCCTAGAACGGGATCCATACTGAGGCCGTTCTTCAGCCTTGGCCAGCCGCCTTCGGTGGACGCGCGAAATCCATTACTTCCTGTTTGGAAACGCCTGGCTCAAAGCAGCGGCGGCAACGTGCTTCATACATTCCCGTGGCGCCCACTACGATCAACTCGCTCGACTCCACCAACCTCTGCGTGTGTTTCGCGGGATGCCCGCAGCGCATGCAAATCGCCAGCGTCTTCGTGATCGACTCTGCGATACATAACAGATCGGGCATGGGCGTAAACGGGCGTCCCAGATAATCCGTATCGAGCCCGGCGATGATCACCTGCTTGCCGCTATCGGCCAGCTGCGTGGCGATGTCCACCAGATCGGGCCCGAAGAAATTAGATTCGTCCACGCCGATGACCTGCGCGCGCCAATCGAGCTTTTCGAGAATTTCCTTCGCGCTCGAAACAACGTCCGATGGAAGGCGTTGATCGCCGTGCGAGACGATTTCCGTGGCCGAGTAGCGATCGTCAATCGTGGGTTTGAACACCTGCACACGTTTGCGTGCAATGCGCGCGCGCCGTAGCCTGCGGATGAGCTCTTCGCTTTTGCCCGAAAACATGGGTCCGCAGACCACTTCAATCCAACCCGCTTGCCCCGTGAAAATGTCCATGACTTAAAGATGACGGTAGAAGAAATGTGAAATAAGAAGAATAGTCAGGATAGCAAACGTCGTAGTTCATGTCGGAGCAAACGTCGCTAAGAGGATTAGCGAGCGAATACACTACGGCCTGCGGAATGAAGCGTAAAAAAAGAAGAGTCGCTGGCGGCCGGAAGCGCTACTGGTGATTTCTCACCGGCGATTCACGCGGCGCTCCGTGGGAGCGTCCCTGCGTTTATCCGAC
>CAITIX010000370.1 GCA_903892565.1 uncultured Acidobacteriia bacterium | reverse complement strand
CGGAGTCTGGGTGACACCAGGCAGCTGTGGCGAAAGCTCTTAATGGAATCATTAGGCGCAATCGTCGCAGCCAAAAAGCGACGCAGCGCGATCGCCTCTCCGGTCGATCATCAGAGAGCATCGATTGAATCGGAGTGATGCAGGTTTCTATTCTACGAGCCTGGAATCCCCGCCAGATCCGCTCAATTCATCGGCGGCAGGATCACGTGTGAACGTCCGTCCTGCCGTCCGCAACGTACTTTTGTAGCGCCGTAGTGTGCCCTGTCCACATTCGGACCCGAGCGAGCGTCAGAGCACAGCGAATGCGTTGTGCTCGCTTCATTCTGACTCCTGACTCCTGTCTCCTGACTCCTGTCTTTTAAACTACCGCGCCGTGCACGCCGTCGGCATCCACTTCGCTCCGTCGGCTTCCTTCTTGAAATGCGTGCTCGTGATGAACGGCTGATTCAAGTACGTGGGATCTTCCACGATCGTCGTGACGATCAGCCACGAATCACCGTTGGATTCAAACGTGCGCGTATAGTATTCCGTCACCGTGGTATTTTCGCTGTACGGCGCGCCGTTTTTGCGCAGGTAGCCGGGTTTCAAATGCGTGGTGACCACTTTCAGCGATCCTCCGCGCGATTGCGCCTCAATCGTGGCAGCCGGGCTGTTGTTGCCCGCCGCCGCTGCATTCTGCGGAGCAGGAGGAGCGTCCCACGTCGCCACCGAATAGCCTTGGATTGTGCCGGGCCCCGCAGGCGGCTGGCTTTTTCCAAAATGATAGAGCCGCGTTTGCTTGCCCGCGTCCGTATCGACCTTCAACGTTGTATCGTCCTGCCACGCGATGTTGATGCGTCCTGGCACACGCATGATGGCCGCCGCACCGTAGGATTTGCACTGTTCGCCCGCGGCTTCATCTTTCGCCGGATCCCACGCGTCGGCCACTTTGCGGGCATCGGCATTGAGCGGAACGCTGGCGTAATCGCCCTTCTTCGGCGTCATCATCCGATAGCGCCAGTCTTCGGTGACGATCGAAACCCAGTAGCCCGTGAGATCCACGGGAGCTCCCACTTTGCCCACCGGAGGCGCGCCTCCGCGTCCCTGCGCCTGGCTTGCCACTGGAACGCTCAGCTGCAGAGTGAGTGCGGCTGCTGCAGCGATCAGGAATCCCGACTTACGCGTCAACATAGAATCCATTTTCCTTCCGTTCCGGGCCCCACCTCAAAATGCTGCGCACAGCCTAGCGGGCGCAAATCGGAAACTCTTTCCCGGAACTCTTTTTAAAGTTAGGCGATTGGCAAACTTAGGGCTTGCACAAAGCGCGCATTCTTGAACAAAAACCTGACTCCGACGGGCGCAAAATCGGGCCCGCGCTTCCCTATTTCTTGCCCGCCGATAAACTCTTGTAGGCGGCTTCCACAAACATATCGCTGGTCCACGGTCCGGTCTTCGAGCCATATCGAGGCTCGTATTCGTACGTGGGCTTGGCGGCTTTCACCTGCTCCAGCGTCATCCCCTTCTTGATCATCGCGCGGATGCGATCCCGCACGATCACAAGCATATCGCGATATTCCAGCACGTCAGCCTCGTCGCACAAGCGTCCGTGGCCGGGAATAATGAGCGTGCCGCCTTCTTCCTCGTGCGCGGGAACGGCCAGATGCAGAATCACGTTCAATCCATCGATCACACCCTGCAGGCTCCCGCCCTTCGCCAGATCGATTTGCGGATAGCCTTCGGTGTTAAACAGATCGCCCGCACTGACCACGTCCGAACGGCGGAAGAATACGATGCTATCGCCATCGGTGTTGCCGGAGGCGTGGATC
This sequence comes from uncultured Acidobacteriia bacterium, assembly GCA_903892565.1. Taxonomy (GTDB): domain Bacteria; phylum Acidobacteriota; class Terriglobia; order Bryobacterales; family Bryobacteraceae; genus Palsa-187. The sequence continues at coordinate 5,359 of CAITIX010000370.1, read as the reverse complement.
ATCTGAACCGCTTCTTCGTTGAAATACATTTCTTTCTCGTCGCCGGAATAAGTCAATGTGGGCCACGCGCCAGTCGGCGTGGGAGACTGCTTGCCGGTGGGCGCGCTCATGCGATTCAGCACGTTATCGTGCGCCAGGATCGCCGCGCCTTGCATCGCGTCCGTGAGATTGCCGGCAACGTTGGCTCCGGTGATCGTGACTCCCGCGCGCCGCAATAAGTCGTTGCCGCCCGTATGATCGTCGGCGTAGTGAGTGTCGAGAATGTAGCGCACGGGCTTGTTCGTGATTTGCCGGATCGCCGCCAGCACTTTTGCGGAGGCATCGGCGCGGCCCGCATCCACTAACAGGACACCTTGCTGGCCCGCCTGTACCGTAATGTTTCCACCCGCGCCCACCAGCATGGAAACGTTTCCTTGCACGGGGAGAACGTGCACTTCGCCATCCGGATTCTGCTGCGAGAGGGCAAGCTGGGCACCGAAGCCCACGAGCGCCATCAGTGCGGCCAAGGCTACAGGAGTTTTTTGCATGCGGAAGAGTTTCATATCGAGGGCTTAGGTTAACTATTTGGTTGCGTTCATCTTCACGCGGAATTCCGGCAGCATCGTCTCGGCGCCTCCGCGCGCGGCGATGTGCGGAACTTCGTGCTTGTCGGCCCATTCATAAATGAAAGGATTTTCGCCGGGCAGGTGATTTGGGACCGCATCGGCAGCACGACCGGTGATCTCTTCCACATAATCGCAAGGATAAAGCCAGTTGCCCTGAAAGTTCGTATCGAGCGCGAAATCCTGGCTCTTGATAAGAGGTTCTGTGAGGTAAACCGGATCGGTCATGATCGAGACGTGCGTCAGATACGTGCCGTAGCGGATGAAATGCTCCACCATCGTGGCGCGATCGCTCTCCGGCAAGCCGTTGCGGCGCACCCATCCCTGCTTGATGTGCGTGGTGTTGACCGTCAGCATGTTCCCTTCAAACTTGCCGGTGGAAAATCCCATCCACGTATGGCGCGCGTAGTCTGGCGGATGAGGCCGGCCGTCCATCCAAATGGTGCGATATTGCTCGTAATTTTGGATGTATTGATGAATGGCGATCAGCTTCTGCGATTCGGCATCGCGCTCTTCCCAAACACGCAGCACCAGAGGGCCGCGAAAGATATAGGGAGCGACGTGCACCTGGCACTGGTGCTCCTGCAACGTTACGCGCGAGGCGTCCCAGGCGTCGGCCCAGTGGCGTGCTTCGTCGTTAATCGGCAGTCCCGCATAATCGCCAAGCTCTGGACCCGGGATTCGCTCAGGTTGATCTTCATGCAACTGCGGGCGCCAAACGCCCGTGAGATCGATCTGGCCGAATGCCGGAGCGGCGGCCAACGCGACAAGCACGAAAACGACGGCCAAGCCGGAACGCCTGCCGGCAGAACGCCTGTAAGAAGTGCAAAACATAGCGATCCTTAGTATATGACTTGGCCCGGATTGTCACTTACAGGTTCCGTACCTTCCGAAAGTCACGTTTCTGTTCACGGTCGCGATGGTGGTCAGCCTGCGGAGTGCGTGACAGCGGCACTTCGTAAAAAGTGCCCCGCCAGGAAAGGTGCCGTAACGCAGAACGTTGTGTGGCGGAAACCAAACCAGAGGGACGAATGTATCGACTTGAAAATCGCGGGGTACACTCACTGCATGCACGCGTTTCATGTCGACTCGATTGCTGGTGTTGGCAACAGGCTTCGCATTCTGTTTCGGGCCGATCCATTCCGTACGCGAGGAATCCCCCGATTTCGGGCTAGTATTGCGGCCGTCGGTCTCATCCTTGCGCTGGCGAGCGCAGCGATCGGGTTTCAGACTCCCACTGAGCCTCTTACGGGCCGCCGCATCGCGGGAGTGATGGGCGCCGCCGGAGCGGACTGGCTGGAGCGAAAGGAGCGCGAGCAAGAAGAGCGTCCCGAACTGGCGCTCGATTCCCTGGGCCTAAAAGCCGGCATGGTGGTCGCCGACGTTGGCGCGGGAACCGGCTACATGGCGCTGCGTATGGCGACGCGCGTGGGTCCTTCGGGAAAGGTCTATGCGGAAGACATCCAGCCGGAAATGCTTGCATTGCTAAAACAGAGGCAGGCCAAGCTGAAAATCACGAACGTGGAGACAGTGCTGGGAACTTCATCCGACGCCAAACTTCCCGCGGGCTCCCTCGATCTGGAGCTTCTGGTCGATGTTTATCACGAATTTTCCGATCCAAGGAAAATGCTGCATAGCCTGCGAAACTCATTGCGGTCCGACGGCAGGCTGGTGCTGCTCGAATATCGCAAGGAGGACCCCAACATCCCGATCCGGCCAGAACACACGATGACCGTACAGGAAGTGAAGACGGAACTAGGCGCGGCAGGTTTCCGTCTGGACCGCGTCATCGAGTCGCTCCCCCTGCAACACATTCTCATTTTCAAGAAGACCCGTGTGGAGTGATCCGAGCGGGGTGGACCGGCCGGAGCCCACGCATGGTATCAATCACGGAGCGTGGGCCAAATGAAACCGCCGAAATGGACCACCGACTCTTGCCAAGCGCACTTCCCGAGAATTCTCGCGATGTCGTCCAAGTCGTAGCCGCTGGGAGCCTCAACGCCCCCCCCCACCACCGCCATGTCCGATAGGTGCACAAGCCGGGCCGAAACCCGGCATTGCCAATAAATGAGTGGTTTACGATGGTCGGGGCGGGGCGATTTGAACGCCCGACCCCCTGCGCCCAAGGAAGCACAGTGCAGTCTGACGGGAAGCTATATGGGGTTACGGGGTGGGAGTAAGTGGTTGGAAAAGCGGGGCTCATGCTCGTGGCATCGCACAATGACACAAACAGTAGCGGACGGTAGAAAGCGGTGATCGTGGACAGTCCATGTGGACAAGTGTGTGGACAGATCATCAGGCGTTAACTTTCACAACTTGCACTGCGGGTTTCGTTGGGATTTCTTCTTTGGTCCTGCCTAACGCCGCGACGGCTTCGCGTTTTGCAGCCATCCGAATGTGGGAATAATGATCCAGCATTGACCTGCTAACGTGGCCAGAGATGGACATGAGGGTTTGGTCTGCTACGCCTGCTTCTGCAAGCTTGGTGATGCTGTGGTGGCGCAGGTCATGGAACCGGAGGCCAGCGAGGCCAGCCGCGACTGTTAGACTTCTCCATGCTGTTCGCCAGGAGTTCATAGGTCTGGTCGGGTCAAAGCCAGTGCGCCGTACTGGGTCTTCAGGCCGCTTATGTTTATAGAGCGCAGCCGGCAGAAGATAATGCTCGGCTTCTGTCGCTCCCAGCTTCTGAGCACGTTCCAGAAGTCTCGCACACGCCCATAGTGCGAGGTCATTCAGCGGCACCATGCGCGCTCCTGCATCGGTCTTGGTGCTGGCCCTGCGGATTTGGATGGTCTTTTCGAGCATGTTGATATCCCGGAGTTGAAGGCCCTTGATCTCGCAGCCTCTAGCGGTAGTGTTAGCGGCAAGCAGTGAAGCGTAGTAGGCTACAGCCCAGCCCGGCTTTGAAGCCGCAATCTCGAAGAGCCGGTGCTCATGTTCTGGTGATAGCGCCCTGCCGGGGCCTTTCTTGTTTTCCGGCATGCCCTTGTAGTCATCAGCGATTCTTGCCCAGACTTTTGCTCGGCGTAGGATCATCCGAAGGACTTTGGTTTCCAGATTCACTGTCCGAGGGCTGACCTTGGCAGTACGTTTCATCTGATAGGCCCGAACCATATCGCTTGTGATGTCGCAGAGCCTGCGGCCTGAGAATTCAAGCTTTAGAGCGGCTGACCGCTCTCTGTCTATGCGGTGGGTCTTGGGTGCAACCATGGCTTTTCGTTCTTCAAGCCATCCTTCACTGGCTTTCTCAAAGACCAGCTTTGCGTAGTCTGTGGGCAGCCTGCCTTCTTCTTGCGCCTGTAGCGCCGCTTGGCGGAGCTTCCGGGCCTCCTGCCAGCTTGTGGTCCTTGCCGACACCTCCCGCCACTTGCCAGCGATCTTCAGCTTGTAATGCCAGATGCCTCGGCGTTTGTGGAGGCCGTCGGAGTCTCTGGCCTTTGGGACTGGTTCATTCAGGGTGATACGTGGTGCTTCTTGCATGTGTGTTTAGCTTCCTCTCTTTTTGGACTTCTTCTTTCTGGGTCTGCCACCAAGTGCTCCATTGGCCCTGGCGGCTGCTGCCTTTGCTTCGCTGGTTATTGACCCTGCTGTTGCTGCTCGGCAGGCAGGACATACCAGGGCGATTTTGTGGATTGGGCATTTGGGGGCTGGCATGGCCCCCAGAATAACCGAAGAAGATGGGTTTGTACATAGAATTATGCACCGACCTTGAAAGCTTGGTGTACCTGTGCGGGCACACCAAGATCTTTCAATTCTCTCTTCCCCTTCCAACCCACACCTACACTTCACTTTCAAGGTTTGAGAAGCCAGCTGTACTCAGTTGCTAACCGAAGCTGGTCAGGTTCGTTGGATTCGGGGCTGCCTTTGCTAAGCTCAGCGATACCTAGAATCGCTATCTCCTGGAAGTATTTTCTAGCGGTGGGCTGGCTGACCTCGCACAGCTTGGCGCAAGTGGTTGAATTGGCGGTTCCACTGTGGTGAAGCTCCCGCACAATTGGCCGGAGATGCCCTGGAAGCGAGGAAAGCGCCACTTCAGCAATGAATTCAATATCTGCGTCGGAAACTTCGGTTCTGCCGTGGATCAGGGCATGGCCACGTGCAAGGTCCTGAAAGTACGTGATGACCTTCCAGGGTCCTTCTGGTTTTGCGACTGCTACAGGCTTGGCGCTGTCCCAATTGCCATCTTTTTCAAATTTGACTTCTGCTCTGCCACGAGTGACAAATTTTGCCCAGCGGACCAGCGTCCTCAAACGGTCCTGAGGAATTGGCAGCTCCTTCGGTTCCATGCTGCCTATGGGATGCTGCTTAAAGAAATCCCCAAGGAACCTGTTAACGGCCTTCTGGCATTCAATCTCAGCTTCGCCAGCGGTGTCGCTCTGTGCATATGCGACCAATTCGTCTTCTGTTGGCTCCACGGCAGGAACCTCAAAGAACAGCAGCCTAGTTCCAAGCTGAGCCATGAGCCGGTGGGTACTTGCAGGAAGCGGTGTGGTAGCACCAACCCAATTGAACAGCAATGGCCGATCATACCCCCGCTGGCCCCGCATGCCGGTGTCGGAAGTGAACCCCTTGCCATCCAGCACCGAAATCAGCGTGGAGAAGTTTTCTTTCAGTTCTTCCTCACGCCCTCTCAAGATCGGGGCCAGTTCTTTGGTCACCAGCACCTTATTTTCGAGCTTTGGAAGCAGGTCGATTTTACTAAGCTCCGCTTCCTTCACACTTGCAGCGTGGCTCACAAATGCCTTTGGCGTGAACTT
>CAITIX010000369.1 GCA_903892565.1 uncultured Acidobacteriia bacterium | reverse complement strand
TCATGAACACGGCGGTCGCGTCGCTCATGAAGGACGCTTACGCCATCTACCGCAACGAACTGCTGCCGGCTTTGGAATCGAACCGCATTCGGATTCTGGATCTTTCCGCGATTCATTCCGAGCAGCGCGCACAGCTTGATACGTTTTTCTTTCAACACGTTTTCCCGGTGCTCACGCCGCTGGCGTTCGACCCGGGACGTCCGTTCCCGCATATTTCCAATCTGAGCCTCAATATTGCAGTCATTTTGCGCGACGCCGCGGGGCTGGAGCGCTTCGCGCGCGTGAAGGTGCCCGACACCCTGCCGCAGTTGGTCCCTGTGGTCGGGGGCAACGGAGCCAGCGGCGACTTGGCCTTCGTCTGGATCGAGCAACTTGTGATGGCCAATCTCCACCACTTGTTCCACGGCCTGGAAATCGTGAAGGCGGACGTATTTCACGTGACGCGCGACGCCGAAGTCGCAATCAAGGAACTCGAAACCGACGATCTTTTGGAAACGATTGAAGAAGCAGTCTGGCAGCGGCGTTTTCGAGACGCCGTGCGGCTCCAGGTGGATGCGTCCATGCCAGACGCGATGGTCCATTTTCTGGCCGAGAAACTCGAGGTCGAGCAACCGAGTATTTATCGCGTGGACGGGCCGGTGGATCTGGGCCGCTTAAAGCATCTCCATGCGGATCGTCCCGATTTAAAAGACAAGCCGTATCTGCCGTACACGCCACCGGGCCTCGGCACGAATGAGGACGATATTTTTGGCGTGATTCGCCAGGAAGATCAGCTGCTGCATCATCCTTACGAATCGTTCCAGCCGGTGATCGATTTCCTGCGCAAGGCCGCGAAAGATCCGGATGTGCTGGCCATCAAGATGACGCTGTATCGCCTGGGCCCGAAGTCTCCCGTGGTGGATGCGCTGCTCGAAGCCGTGGAGAACGGCAAGCAGGTGGCCGTACTGGTGGAATTGAAAGCGCGCTTCGACGAATTGAGCAACATTGAGTGGGCCAAGGCGCTGGAACTAGAAGGTGTCCACGTTGTGTATGGACTGCTGGGCTTGAAAGTCCACTCGAAAGTCGTTCTCGTGGTGCGGCGCGAAGGCGATTCCATTCGTCGCTACTGCCATCTGGCCACCGGCAATTACAACGCAGGCACGGCGAAGCTGTACACGGATCTGGGATTGTTTACCTGCAACGAAGAAATCGGGGCAGATGCAACGGATCTCTTCAACTACCTGACGGGATATTCCGGCAAGAGAGAATTTACGAAGTTGTTAGTCGCGCCGCTGAATCTGCGTCAGCGATTTGAAGAAATGATCCTGCGCGAAATTGAGATCCAGCGCTCGGGTGGCCAGGGACATCTGATTTTCAAGATGAACGCGCTCGAAGACGTGCCGATGATGAAGTTGCTCTACGCGGCGTCACACGCTGGCGTGCAGGTGGACCTCTTCATTCGCGGTGCGTGCTGCTTGCGGCCGCAAGTGCCGGGGCTGAGCGAGAACATCCGCGTGACCAGCATCCTGGGCCGCTTCCTGGAGCACAGCCGTATTTACTACTTCGAGAACAGCGGCTCGCCGCAGTGCTATCTCGGTAGCGCGGACTTGATGCCTCGCAATCTCAATCGCCGCGTCGAAGTGATGTTCCCAGTGGAGCGTCCGCAGCTCATCCGCCGCATTCGCGACGAAATCCTGCAGACGTATCTGGACGATCAAATTGGAGCCCGCCACATGCGCGCCGATGGAACGTATTCGCCCAAGACTCGCACCGGCAGCGTCGATTGCCAGACGATGTTCCTGGAACATCGTGGCGAGTGGCACATGCGGCAAGATCGCGGATAAGAACTGGACGTCAAGCCTTTGCCAAGACAGGCTTCCTCGATTTCCAGGCCTTCCAGTCCTTTTGCACTGCATCTACCATGACGGCGGCAGCTTCGTGCAGCCATTCTTTCTCGCGAGACTTAATATCTTCCAGCAACACCTTCGCTTCGCACGTTCCCAGGTGGACGTTTGCCGTTTCCCATCCCATGGCCTGCAACAGACGCACGGCATCGTGCTTGGCAGGTAACGACGAAAGTTCGATGCGCGAACAATCCGGCGCTAGGCGGCGGACGATCCAGTCTTCGCGCAGCCTTACAAAAGGATCGTGGCAGCGAATCGCGCGATCCAAAATTTCCTCGTAGTGAATTTTGGTCTTGCGGCGGCCCTTCGCCGGAGGCCACGCCCACAACCACGCGGAATCGGTCAGTTGCTTGGCTTCGCGCGCGACCAGTCCGCCTTCGAATTCCGCGAGCGCAAGATAACGGTGACGCCCAAGACTGCCAAGTCCACTCACTCGATAGGACAGGCGAGTCTTAAGGTCTCGCCCAGGCAGCATCTTGCGCAGACCTTTCATCGCGCTCGCCGGCGGCAGGCTCTTGAGTTCCGGCAGAGCTTGCAGTTTGCGCCAGAAGAGCTGAGGATCTTTCAAGCGCTCGACAGCCATATGGCGCAAGGCCCCGTGATCTTCCGCTAGCACGATGGGCCTTCCTCCGGCTTGCAGACAAGCAACGTAGCCTTCGAGGATCGTCTTAGATGCGCGGAGATGAGGAAGTCCCAAATGCCCTGCGTCAATAGCCATGCGCGCGCTGGTGGCAAGCCGAACAAGATCGCACGTATACGGCATCCACTCGGCTTCGTCAAAATCGTTGATGCCCCACACCAGACGACCGTCGACGTCGCGCCAGGTGCCGAAATTTTCAACATGCAGATCACCCACGGCCAGCACGATGGGCGCGTTCTGCGTCTCCGGACACAAGGCCGGCCAAACCTGGGACCATCGAAAGAACGTCGCGCGCAGGAATGGGAACGGTGCTTCGCTCATGAGCGCGTGCTTACGCCGCACATCAGCCTCAATCAACGGAATTCGCTCGGCGAGCCACCGCTCGTACTGTTCGTTGGCTTTGTCGAATCGGGTCATATGTATTTCGCTGCGCGACGTCCCGTCGCTTCGCTAAAATGCTTGTCGCTTCGGACCATTTGGCCTCGCACCCAAAGCCCTTTGTGCCACTTCACTGCAAAAGACCGACGGCTATTTTCCGGGATGCATGCGTTGCGCCGTGTAGGCTGCCGCTGCTTCCTTCGAGGAAAGGAACGCCACCAGTTTCTTAGCCGCTGCCGGATTTTTCGCGTGTGCGGAAACAAAGGCAACCAAACTGGTCGGCGGCGCAATGGACGCGGGCAGAGCACCCACTATATCCAAACCCGGTTCATCCATCTCGCTGAGGAACGTCAGTCCGATCTCCGCTTCGCCAGACGCGGCCATCTTCATCGCGCCCGCTCCGCCCTGCGCGCGTTTCAGTTTCGCTTGCATCTGGTCCGCGATGCCGAGTTGCTTCAGCGTCGCGTCAAACTGCACGCCTGCCGCGGCGCCGCCCGATGGATCCGGATAGCTGACGGATTTCGCCGCCAGCAACATCTTCTTCACCGCATCGGGCGTGGAGATATCGGGCTTCGGCGAACCTTTTTTCACGGCGACGCCAATCGAAATGGTGGCAAGGGGCTTCGCGCTCGTGGCGATTACATTGCCCGAGGCAAGGACTTCCGGATAAGGTGGCTGAATGATCGGAACGTCGAACGCTTCGCCATTCGTGACCTGTTTTTTGGTCCCCAGGCCGGAGCCGAAGGTCGGCTTTACTTTGATCCCGGTCTTTTTTTCGAAAGCCGGGATGAGTTGCTCCACAGCTGCGCGGATGCCGCCGGGCGCGATCAGAGTCACTTCCGTCTGCGCTTGCATCATTTGCGGACGACCCACCATCAGTACCGCCGCCGTGAACCAAAGTAAACGTTTCATGCTTTCCCTTCTCATTTTTCCAAACAACCGGCTCATTATACCGTGGGGCCAAATGATGAGAGCTTGGTAGAATCAAGCAGAACCTGGACTCACGTATTGCGCGAGCCGCAAAAATGAATATCGGAATCACTTGCTATCCCACGTACGGAGGCAGCGGCATCGTTGCGACGGAGCTCGGCCTCGAACTCGCCATGCGCGGGCATGAGGTCCACTTCATTACGTATGCGAATCCGATTCGCCTGGATCCGGGCACACCGCGGATTCACTATCACGAAGTAGAAGTTTCGAATTATCCACTGTTTCAATATCCGCCGTATTGCCTGGCGCTCGCTTCGCGCATGATGGACGTGGCCGAAGCCTACGATCTCGATCTGCTGCACGTGCATTACGCCATTCCGCACTCGATTGCCGCCATGCTGGCGCAGCAGATGTTGGCTCCGAAAAAGCGACTGCCGTTTATCACCACGCTGCACGGCACGGATATCACGCTGGTCGGCCAGGATCCTTCGTATTTGCCGATTACGAAATTCTCTATTGAAAAATCCGATGGCGTGACGTCCATCAGCGAAGACCTAAAGCGCGAGACCGTAAAAGTATTCGGCATCACGCAAGAGATCCGCGTGATCCCTAATTTCATCAATTGCGATTTATATCGGCCACTGCCGGATCGCTCCGGCGCGGCGGCCTATGCGCCCGGCGGCGAGAAGCTGCTGATTCACGTATCGAATTTCCGGCCGGTGAAGCGTGCACTGGATTGCGTCCGTATTCTCGCGGAGGTGCTCAAGCACACGCCCGCGCATTTGTTGATGGTGGGCGATGGTCCGGATCGCGGACCGGCGGAGCACTTGGCGCGCGAGTTGAACCTGACGCAGCATGTATCGTTTTTGGGAAAACAGAATCACGTGGAACGGCTCATCCCGCTGGCGCACATTCTACTCATGCCGAGCGAAATGGAGTCGTTCGGCTTGGTGGCGCTCGAAGCGATGGCCTGCGGTGTGGCTCCCGTCGCCACGCGCGTCGGAGGCGTGCCGGAATTGATCACGCACGGCGAGACGGGCTTCATGGAAGAACCGGGAGATGTCGTGGCTCAAGCAGCGCGCGCCACCGAGTTACTCACGGACGAAGCTCTCCACACGCGCATCACGCAAGCCGGACGCCAACGGGCCCAGGAGAAATTCGGCACGGATCGCATTATTCCGCAGTACGAGCAATATTATCGGGACGTACTCGCGCGGAAGTAACGCGAGCCTAATGCAAATCTTCGACCGGTACGTCGAAGTAGACGGTATTCACAACTCCGAGACGCTGGAACTGCACCCACACGCGATAGGTGTGCGCACGGGGAAAGATCACATTGAACTGCACGTTCGGGCCGCCATCGGCCAGGAACGGATCCGTGTGGATCGTGTCGATCAGGTCGTCGCTCGCGGCCAGCATGTGACCCCACGCGCATCACCACGCCGCACATCCCGCTGCCCTCAGCCGCCGTGCTGGAGGATCTGGCAATACCCAGCGTCGAACGGATCGTCGAGACCATCCGCAAGTCGATGGCCGCGTAGCGTCCAAATAGGTCTGTCTTGTTGACGCCGACGAGCCCCGCTCCATCACTGTCGCGGCTCCGTTGCATTGTTGAATTTAGGAACGCGCCAAACCGAGCCGCGAGAGTAATCGAGCGGGGTACCCATTTCCCCGCAACGCCTTTGCTTGCGGGGGAGCTGCTTTGTGGGGCAGAGCTGCCGCTTTCAAGCTGCAGCTGGCTTAAACGGGAGGAATCTTCACCTGTTTCGGCTTCCCGGACTTCCGCAAATCTTGATATCTGATGACTTCCTCCACGCTCGCCTCTGAGCAACGAAAAGTGGCGGTCAAACCAAAGATTCCTTCAAGGGTGACTTGCAATCCGCCAGCAGCCTCATTGAACAGAATGCTGGACAAAACGTTCTGATGATTGAAGCCGTCAGCACGTAAGTCCTCGACGCGCGAAAAACGAAACGTCACAAGGCAATGCGCTGACCGTTTGAAGCACCCAGATGAGTCCGTTTCGCTGCGATCCAGTTCGAAGCAAAATATCCTAACGAATAGAGTCGGGCCCTCCCGATCCAGAGACAGGCTTTGTACTTCGGCGTCGTGAAAGCTCGGCCACGTCCCGGTGATTGAAGTCAATCGATCTGCGTTGGCGATCAACTGGCTCGGATCTATCGTAGGCTTCGAAGTCATAGGGAACGCTAGGGGACTTTTGGGCAGCTTAACTGTGAGACCGCCCCCTGTTTTCGCGGTTTCCCGCTCTCCCCACTTTCGCTAGTGCAGATCTTCGACCGGCACGTCGAAGTACACGGTATTCACAACTCCAAGACGCTGGAACTGCACCCACACGCGATAGGTGTGCGCACGGGGAAAGATCACATTGAACTGCACGTTCGGGCCGCCATCGGCCAGGAACGGATGCGTGTGGATCATGTCGATCAGGTCGTCGCTCGCGGCCAGCATGTGTCCCCACGCGCCGAGGAGCTTTTCGAATCCATCGGCGGGCTTGATCTTGAAGAACATCATCGTCTTGGTGTGCGCGATGGGCTGCGGAGGATCGGTTTCGAGCTCCACCGTCATGTTCTGATCGGTCTTGGTTGAATAATCTTTCGTGAGGTGCGCGGGCTCCGGGGGAGCGCCCGGCAGCATGATCGTCTTGGCGATCAACTGCGGCGTGGAGCCATCGGGATAGAAATCGCCCAGGATGCGATACATCCCGGGCTTGGGTAGCTTGGTCTCGTAGCGGAAGCTGCCGTCGGATTCCTGATACGTCGGATGATCGTGCAGGAAGAACTTCATGTCCTGGCTGACCACAAACATGTGGAATAGCTTTTCGTGCACCACCTGGAATTTCTTGACGGGTCGGTCTTTCCACGGATCGCGGACGACGAACTCGAAGTTCGCGGCAGTGTTCGGCTTCAGCAGCTGCGGCGTAATGTTCAGATCGAGCGTATACTCCGCAGGGTCGGGGATGCCGGAAACCAACTTCATGCCGCAGCGCTCGCAAGTGCCTTCGGCATTGGAGCGCACGTCCGGATCCATGGGGCAGACGAAGACCTGGTCCTGTCCATAAAACACGGCCACCGCTGCCAGCAGCAGGGCAAGGACCGAAACTAGACGGACGGCTTTAGACATAACGCGATCCAACTAATGGATATCACAAATGGAGGACGGGAAGCGGCAAGAGCAGTAACGAAGCGCAGTAACATGGAGAAGTGAAGGTTCGAGACATGATCCGTCTGATAGAGTCCGACGGTTGGAAACATGTAAGGACCACCGGTAGTCATCGCCATTTCAAGCATGCGACGAAGCCCAACGTTGTGACCGTGCCGGGCAATTCTGGCGACGACATTCCGATTGGGACGCTGAAGGCGATTCTCAGGGCAGCTGAGTTGGAGGACAAGAAATGAACGTCAAGTACGCTGTGATCTTCGAACAAGCTAAAGCCAATTGGGCCGCTTATGTCCCAGACCTGCCGGGCTGTATGACTACAGGCCGCACGCTGGAGGAAACGAAGCTGAACATTCGCGAAGCCATCCAAGGCCACCTGGAAACGCTGCGGCAATTCGGCGCTCCCATTCCCGAACCCTCCAGTTTGGCCGGTGAAGTCGAGATCACGACAGCCGCCTAGCTAAGACTGCATCGCTGCCAGCAGCAGAACGAGGACCGACACTAGACGGACGGCTTTGGACATAACGCGATCCAACTAATGGATAATCACAAATGGATGGCGGAGTATTGCAGCCGAATCGGTGTTGAAAGGCGCCTACAAGCAGCGGTGGTCGTTTAAGACGTATTCTGAGGGGCAAGCGCATCCATGTTTGCAAGATCTCGGATTATTGCCGCGGCGCTGTACTGGATATTCGTTGTTTTCGTATCCGTAAGTCTCGCCTACGCCGACCCCGGCTGGGCGGAAGGCGGCATACCGCTGCTTGTCGTCACACTACCTTGGAGCATTCCGATCCAGGCCATTGGGTTCTCTATTTCCTTTGTACCAGGTATGGACAAGTTACTGATCTCGGAGGGCAGCAACTTCCTCATGTCCGTCGTAATCTGCGGTGGCCTCAATGCCGCCTTGATTCTTGGTCCTTCGAGAGTAGTACGACTACTGCGGAATAGCAGCGGGGCTCGATTGATCATTCTGTCATCGGTCGTGATACTCGTTCGCGCAGCGCAAGCCATAATGCCAAGCGTCGAGAAGGACGCTCTCGAGAGGAGCAGGCCGCATAACGTGCCAAAGGATGCGGTACACGTTGGGCCCGCAGTTGGTTGGTGGCAGTACTGCGTATACGATCGAGCACAAGACGTCGATAAGTGCCATATCTGGAATCGCGGAGGTTTGGTGCTAGAAGAGGGCGAATTTGTGCCTTACGACGACGGGGTTGCTGCAACGAGCGGCGAGCTGCGAATAGGCGACATCAACAGCGGCCCCGACCGAGTAGAACTACAAAACGGACGGATACTGATTCCCAAGGCACGAGAGGCGGACATGAAACGCTTTCTCGACTCGTTAACCGGAAACGCAACTCGGTAACTTTCTTAGTGAACGTGAGCCAAGGCGTAAAATAGAAGTACCTCTCATGAACCAAGCCTTTATCTGTGACGCCGTTCGTACTCCGTTTGGGCGCTTCGGTGGATCGCTCTCGACGATTCGTACAGACGATCTGGCCGCGCTGCCGTTGAAAGCCCTGATGGCCCGTAATCCCAACGTGGATTGGGGCGCGGTGGACGACGTCATTTTCGGATGCGCCAATGGCGCGGGCGAAGACAATCGCAACGTTGCGAGAATGGCGCTCCTGCTCGCAGGATTGCCGAAAGAAGTACCGGGGGCGACGGTGAATCGCTTGTGCGGATCGAGCCTCGAAGCCGTCGGCATCGCCGCGCGTGCAATCAAATCCGGCGAGACGGAGTTCATGCTGGTGGGCGGCGTGGAGAGCATGACGCGCGCACCGTTCGTGATGGGCAAGGCCGACTCCGCCTTCAGCCGCAGCGCCGAGATCTACGACACGACCCTCGGTTGGCGTTTTGTGAATCCGGTGATGAAGGCGATGTATGGCGTGGAGTCCATGCCAGAGACCGCCGAGAACGTAGCGGAAGAATACGACGTCTCGCGCGCCGATCAGGACGCGTTTTCCTATCGCTCGCAACAGCGTTGGGCAAAGGCCCACGCCGAGGGATTCTTCGAAAACGAGATCGTCCCGGTGGCAATTCCGCAGAGAAAAGGCGACTCGAGAATGTTCACCACGGACGAGCATCCGCGTCCCGAGACGACGCTGGAGGCGTTGGCGAAACTGAAGCCCATCGTGAATCCCACAGGGAAGGTTACGGCGGGAAACTCGTCGGGGATCAACGATGGTTCGGTGGGGCTCATCCTGGCGACGGAGGCCGCGGCAGGAAAGCATGGCCTGACGCCGCGCGCTCGGGTGATCGCAACAGCGGTCGCAGGCGTGGCCCCGCGCGTCATGGGATTCGGTCCGGCACCGGCGACGAAGAAACTCCTCGCGAAAGCCGGGTTGACCATCGAGCAGATGGACGTAATCGAATTGAACGAAGCGTTCGCCGCGCAGGGGTTGGCCGTGACGCGCGACCTGGGATTGCCGGATGACGCCGAGCACGTGAACCCCAACGGAGGAGCGATTGCGATTGGGCATCCACTGGGGGCTTCGGGCGCGAGACTGGTGACGACAGCCGTGTCGCAGCTGCAGCGCATCGGCGGACGCTATGCGCTGTGCACCATGTGCATCGGAGTGGGGCAAGGAATCGCGATGATCCTGGAACGCGTTTAAGGAAATAGTAACCCGCTCATTAATAGCCGCAGTTCGGTAACCTGATTCTGGAGTAGATTCGCAAATTGGCCCGCATCCTTTCACTCAAAGAAGCAATTGCGGAATTCGTCCACGACGGAGACACCGTCGCGCTGGAGGGATTCACGCACCTGATCCCGTATGCCGCGGGGCACGAGATTATCCGGCAGAAGCGCCGTGATTTGACGCTGATCCGCCTCACGCCAGATCTTGTCTACGATCAGATGATCGGCATGGGCTGCGCCGCGAAGATGATTTTTTCGTGGGGCGGAAATCCGGGCGTGGGATCGATCTACCGATTTCGCGATGCGGTGGAGAACCAGTGGCCGCGGCCCCTGGCGATCGAAGAACACGAGCATGCCGGACTGGTGGCCGCGTTCGCGGCCGGGGCATCAAATTTGCCCTTCGGAATCCTGCGCGGCTACACAGGCACAGAGCTCGCCAATCACACGACGGTGAAATTCATCGAGTGCCCGTTCACCGGCGAAAAGCTCGCGGCGGTGCCCGCCATTCGTCCGGATGTCGCCGTGATCCACGCGCAGAAGGCCGATCGAAAAGGTAACGTCTTACTCTGGGGCGTCGTCGGCGTGCAGAAAGAAGCGGTGCTCGCCGCCAAACGCGCGATTGTCACGGTGGAAGAGATTGTAGACGAACTCGACGCGCCCATGAACTCCGTGGTGCTGCCCAATTGGCTGGTGAGCGCCGTGTGCGAAGTGCCGGGAGGCTCCTTCCCCTCGTATGCGCTGGGCTATTATGCGCGCGACAACGCGTTCTACAAAAAGTGGGACGCAATGTCGAAAGATCGCGAAGCGTTCCTGGCGTGGATGGAGCGCCATGTCCTCGCGACGACAGATTTTGCGGATTTCC
Organism: uncultured Acidobacteriia bacterium; assembly: GCA_903892565.1. GTDB lineage: Bacteria > Acidobacteriota > Terriglobia > Bryobacterales > Bryobacteraceae > Palsa-187. The sequence continues at coordinate 11,542 of CAITIX010000369.1, read as the reverse complement.
GCCGCAGTTTGCAGGCAGTAGAGGAGCAAGCGTAGATGGCAGCCTACACCTCGGACGAGATGATGACGATCGCAGCGGCGCGCATGGTGCGTAACGGCAGTTCGTGTTTCGTCGGCATCGGCTTGCCCAGCGCGGCGGCAAATCTCGCGCGGCTGACGCACGCTCCAGATGCCGTATTGATCTACGAATCCGGGACGATCGGCACGAAGCCGAACGTGCTGCCGCTTTCCATCGGCGATAGCGAACTGGCGGAAACGGCGGATACCGTCGTCTCGCTTGTGGAAATTTTCAACTATTGGCTCATGGGCGGCCGCATCAGCCTGGGATTTCTGGGAGCCGCACAGATCGACCGTTTTGCGAATCTCAACTCGACCGTGATCGGCCCTTATGACAAGCCGAAGACACGACTGCCGGGAGCCGGTGGAGCGCCGGCGATTGCCGCGTCCTGCGGCGAGGTGCTGGTCACACTGCGGCATAACGCGCGCGCGTTCGTTTCCAAGCTGGATTTTGTGACGACGATGGGCCACGGCGATGGCGGCGACGCGCGATTAAAACTGGGCTTGCCCGGCAAGGGTCCCACGGCCGTGATTTCCGATCTCGGGATCCTGGTGCCAGACCCAATCACCAAAGAGTTGACGCTGCAAAGCGTCCACGCGGGCGTGACAGTGGAACAAGTGGTGGCCGCAACGGGTTGGCCGCTTAAGGTCGCAGCGCAAGTTCAGACCACACCAGCTCCCACAGAAATGGAACTCTCCGTCTTGCGCGATCTCAACGCACGGACGGCTCTCGCGCACGCCGGGCAAGCGTGACGCCGTTCTTTTGCTTTTGACGTGGGATATAATGGCTGGCGCATCAAAAGCGATTCAGCACGAGGAGATCGAAGCGATGAATTCACGCGCACAACAATGCTTGAGCGTTCTACGTTTTGTGATGGGCTTCCTGTTCATCCAGCACGGATTGGAAAAGGTTTGGGGTTTCGCGGGAGGTCGCATTGACCTTGATTTCTCGCATCTCCACGCGCTCGCCGGGCCCATCGAAGTGATCGGCGGGACGCTGATGATGTTGGGACTCTTCACCCGCACGACGGCGTTCATCCTGTGCGGCGAAATGGCGTCCGCTTATTTCATGAGCTGGGCTCCGCGCGGATTCTGGCCCATCACCAACGGCGGAGAACTAGCGGTGCTGGATTGCTGGATGTTCCTGTGGCTGGTATTCGCGGGCGGCGGCCCATGGAGCCTCGATGCACTGTTGGCGCGGCGCAAGAAGCCCGCAGGCGAATTTATGGCCGCGGCAGCGCGAACGTAATGATCGACCAATAAGGAGACAACCATGAAAGAAAAACTTTCCACCTGGGAATCCCAAGTTCGTTCGGTTGCCCGCATCATTGTGGGATTCCTGATCACGTTGCATGGGTTCCGCAATGCGTTCGATATTCTGGCCGCGCGTGCGGGACGTCGTGGGGCGCCCCCGATGGCACTGGACGTGATGGGCTCTGTCGGAGGCTATCTGGAAATCGCGGGCGGCGTTCTGCTGATCCTGGGACTGCTCACCGTCCCCGCGGCGATTCTATTGTGTCTTGTCTCTGCGACCGCCTATGTGATGGGGCCGATGTCGCGCCCCTCGCCATGGCCCATCCGCAACGGCGGCGAAGAAGCGGTGATCTACATCGTCACCACCATTTACTTTGCATTGGCGGGAGCAGGCGTCTGGAGCGTGGACGCGCTCATGAATCGCAACAAGGCCAACGCCGAGGCGGGAACCGCGTAGTCCCGCACATGCCACGGGGCTTACTGGCAAGGCTCTGCATTCGGGCTTCGTTCGCCATGGCGTTCGTTGTAGCGTCGCTGCCAGCGCAAACGCCGTCAAAAAGCACGGCTCGTGCAATCGTTCATCCTCCAGGCAAGCTTGCTACGGTAAACGGCGCGCAGCTGTGGTACGAATCCGAGGGCAAGGGCGATCCTATCGTGCTTATCTCCGGTGGACCGGGGGATGCTCACACCGTCTTCCACCCTTTCTTTTCGCGGCTGGCAAAGAGCAATCGCGTCATCTATTACGATCCGTTCGGCGTGGGCCGTTCCGAACGCGCGAAATCGCCCAGCGAATATCATTTTTCGCGCGATGTGGACGACCTGGAAGGATTACGCAAAGCACTGGGGCTCGGGGCGATTACGCTCCTCGGTCACTCTTACGGCGGCATGGTAGCGCAAGCTTACGCGCTGAAATATCCCGAATCCGTCAAGCGGCTGATCTTGATCGACACATTTTACAGCGGCGCGATGTGGCAGGCCAATAACGAAAACGCCAACCGTGAGATTCGAAACCAGTATCCGGAGGCGTGGGACAAGCTGCAGGCATTGCGCGCGAGTGGCGTTCGGTCGAGCGCTCCCGCGCACCAGGAGTTGTATTACGGCATACCGCTCGGGCTGTTCTACTTCTACGACGCCTCGAAAGCCGAGCGCTTGCCGAAGGACCCCAGTAATACCGACGTGTACTACGCCATCTGCGGAGAGGATGCGGATTTTGAAATTGGCGGGGATATCGCAGAGTTGGACTTTCGTCCGGACCTTCGCAAGTTGAAGATCCCCGTACTGCTCCTGGCCGGCCGTTTTGACCGCATATCCATGCCCGCTTACGCCGCCGCATTGGAGAAGTTGATTCCCGGCGCGGAGTTTGTTGTGTTTGAGAAGAGTGGCCATTTCCCGTATATCGAAGAACCCGACGCAACGTTCGGCGTGCTGCAGGAATTCCTGCATCCGTCCTCAGGACCGCCAAGCCGCTGATAACAGGACTCGATCATTGATGCAGCGATGTTCAAAAACCGGTCAGTGACGCTTCGTGACCGGAAGGCGCTAGGAATCCAGTTCCGCTCGTGTTAATTTTCGTATGGTTGACTGTGGCGGAACGTCGAAACTGCACCGGGTGCGCGCCGAAGGGACTTCGCAGTATAATGCTCAAGGTCTCTTTTAAGGAGGAATTTATAACATGAAATTGAAATTGCTCACGTTGCCGCTGGCTGCGGCGTTGATTCTAGCGTCGGTCCCGGCGCAAGCCCACCACTCCTTTGGCGCCACCTATGACGTATCCAAAGAAATCACGATCAAAGGCAAGATTGTTCAAGTATCGTTGCGTTCGCCCCACTCGTTCTTCTTCATCGAAGGCGAGGACAGCACAGGAACACTGCAGCGCTGGTCGGTAGAAGGTGCGGCCGCCGGACAGTTTGCCCAACAGGGCGTAACCAGGGACGCGTTCAAGGTTGGCGATCCCGTGGAAGTTGTGGCCAATCCTGCGCGCAGCGCCACCAGCTATCGCGGTCGGCTGCTGAAGATCACGCGCACCACGGACGGAAAGTCCTGGGGCAGCAAGGCCGGCGAAACGGTCGAGTAACGTCAACTCCGTACGGAAGTCGAAGCGGCGGGCCTTCGGGTCGGCCGCTTTTTTGCTTTTATGGGAGCTGTTTACGCGCGAACGGTTTCTGGGATCTCGACGGATAGACCGGCCTTCTGTCCATCGTCATAGAACATCTTCACGGTTTCGAGCGAATACTGATCCAGATCTTTGCCCACCAGCGTGAGCTTCTTGAGCACATCCGGCGTAGCCGTAATGATGTGGCAGCCGATGCTGGCAGCCTGCATCACGTTCAGCAATTCGCGCGGGCTCGCCCAGATCAATTCGATTTGCGGATAGCGTCGCAAGTATTCGACGGCGGCCTTCATGACGGGCACGGGATCGCGTCCCGTATCGGCGATGCGCCCCGCGAAGATGGAAATGCAAGCGGCACGCGAGTTCGCTAATGCTTCCGCTGCCGTTTCCACCTGCGCCATCGTCATAAGGGCAGTGACGTTCACATTCACGCCGAGCCTTGCGAGCGAGCGCAGCACCGGGGCCGTGCTCACGCCTTTCGTGTTCGTAATCGGGATCTTCACGTAGACGTTCGGTCCCCAGGAGGCCAGCGTCAACGCCTGACGTTCCATGTCGTCCAGCTCGTCGGCGAATACTTCAAAAGACACCGGACGGCCAGAGACCACCGCAAGAACATCTCGCGCGAAAGATTCGTAGTCGCTCACGCCAGCTTGCCGCATGAGCGTCGGATTCGTGGTGAAGCCCTGAATCAGGGGATCTGCGGCCAGCCTACGGACGGCGGCCAGATCGGCGCCATCGGCGAAAATTTTCACGGTGTGTCGAGTATTCACGAGGATACCTCCGCAACTGTTTGCGTCAGTATCCAATCGGCTGCCTGCGCCAAATTCTGTACAATTTGATCGGGCTCCACTCGTTTTTCGCTGTACTGATAGTCGATCAGAATGGTGCGGACGCCCGCCTGGCGGCCTGCCTCAATATCGCGCCAGCGATCTCCCACAAGAAAACTGTGCCTCATGTCTATGTCGAAATCCCGCGCGGAATCCAGCAACAATCCGGGTGCCGGCTTGCGGCAGTTGCACCGATCTGCATCGTCGTGAGCGCAGACGCGCACAGCGTCCAACTGCAGTTCGCGTTTCAAATATTCATTGATATCGTCTACGGCCTGCGTGCTTTGCTTCCCGCGTGCGATATCCGGCTGATTAGTTACCACGACGAGGAAGAACCCGGAGGCACGCAGCGCCTCACAAGCCCGCTTCACGCCTGGCAGGATTTCCAATTCATCGAGAGACGCCGGCGGATAAGGACGGCCATCGCGCACATCGGCGCGATTGAGGACGCCATCGCGATCGAGAAATACGGCGTTCCGCATGACGATCTTCCTAGAGCCGGGCGAGCTTCGCGTCGGGAACTAGGGCGCTCATGGAGTCCCGCAGCGCATCCGCGGCGCCACGCGAACAGCGCCATCCCAGGGAACGAATCCGATCGGTATTGAGTCGCACGATCGGCACATCGCCCTTCCAACCTCGATCGCCACCCGTGTAGACAAACTCCGTGCCGGCCGCGTCCAGTTCGAGAACGTCCACCGCAATGCGCGCGATTTCGGTGACGGTAATGTAGTCGCCTGTCGCGACGTTATAGACCAGAAACGGCGCGCTCGTTTTCTGGTGCGCGCAGAGGACTGCGTTTACGACATCCTCCACATAGATGTACGATTTGCTTTGCGTGCCATCGCCCAAGATCCGCAACTGACGCGAATGGAGCAGCAACTGGCGCACGAAATCGAAACCCACGCCGTGTGTCTGGCGAGGACCAACCACGTTGCCGAAACGAAACGCGCAGCCCGTCAGCCCGAACATATAGCAATACGATGCAATCAACGCTTCGCCGGCGAGCTTACTGGCGCCGTACGTGGAAACCGGAAGCAGAGGGCCGTGATCCTCGGTCGCTTCCTTGTGGCCAAGATCCCCATAAACTCCGCTGCCCGATGCATAGAGAATGCGAGGAACGCCGTTGGCGCGCATCGCTTCCACGACTTGCCGCGTGAGCAACGTTCCCTCGCGAAAATCGATATCCGGATCAGTAACGGCACGCGCGATATCCGGATTTGAGGCCAGGTGGATCACAACGTCGTGCCCGGCCATCGCGGCCTGCAGCTTCTCTGTCTCGTGGAGATCCGCGCGAACCACTTTCAAGCGGGCGTCATCGGCATGGTGACCGTAATGCCACTCGCGGCCCGACGAAAAATTGTCGTACAGAGTAACGCGCTCTGTGGAAGAATCGCGCAGCAGGCGATCCGTAAAGTGACTGCCAATGAAGCCCGCTCCTCCGGCGATAAACCAGCGGCTCATTTCACCGCCTCCACAATCTCATGCGATTGCGGTGTCTCAAGTTGATTCGCCAAGTTCACCAGCGATTCCCACTTTGTGGCCGAGGCCTGCAGCGCCGGGTGACTCACCAGCAAATGCCACACGATCGCGCAGATCCCTTCGGTGTGCGGTGTGATGCGATCCGGATTCACAACCGGGACAACCGTGCAGACATCCGCGATTTGTTTGGTGAAGCCGCCATCGCGACCAACGATGCCGAAGATCTTCGCGCGACGTTCCTGCGCCAATTCCAGCGCCCGAACCAAGTTGACCGAAACGTTCTTCTCGCGATTCCCGCCACCGACCGAAAAGACCAGCACCGCGTCGTTCTGATTGATCCTGGAGCCGATGAGCCAGTTCGCGAAACACGTGTCCCAGCCTTCATCGTTGATACGCGCCGTCAGTTCGCTGGCATTATCAGTCGGTGCGTAAGCCTCAAAGGCGCACAGCTTTCGAAAATCATTTACCGCGTGACTCGCGTGACCCGCCGAGCCGCCCACGCCAAGAATGAACAATCGTCCACCGCTGTTGCGAGCCCCGGCCAAGCCAACGGCCATGCGCTCAATGCTCTGGACGTCGATCTTGCCGAGGACGTCCTTGGTTTCTTGCAAGAAGGTCTGACTGAAGCTATTCATGAATTCCCCCTACTTCTTCCTACACAGTGAGACGAACTGGAACGCCAGCAAATTCGGCCGTAATGCACACAAAGCGCGTTCGATGGGATAGAACATCCGGCAGTACAAACGGTACGGACCCGAATCCATGATGGACGACGAGTTTGTTTCCGCCTTTTGTTGTTCCCCGCCCTTGCCGTAGACTCTCTTGATCAGCGGCACGAACGGACGCAGAATACCAGGAGTAATACGACGCCGCTCCACCTGCAGTCCGCAGGTTTCCAAGAGCTCAAAGTAGCTTCTGCGATTGAAGAAGCGAATGTGTGTGCGATCGAGCGTGCCGGTGTCCTGATAACGAAAGCGCCCAAACAGAAGCTCCAGACGAACATTCCAAATCGCGACATTCGGCAGCGAAACCACAACATGACCGCCCGGCTTCAAGAGCTTCACGTGATCGCTGAGAACGGCAACCGGATCGTAGAGATGCTCCAGAATGTCGGAGAACACAATCACATCAAAGCCCGGCTCAAAAGGATACGCTTCCGGCTTGGTCACATCGGCGACAAACGCAGCTTCGAGGCGCGTTCGTGCCTTCGCAATCGAAACCGGCGAAATATCAACGCCCGTGACGCGATGATCGTGAATGCGCTTCAGTTCCGCACCATGAACACCCGAGCCGCAACCTACGTCGAGCACGCGCAGCCCCTTCGGCAGGCTCTCGAGGATGATCGGAAGCTCGACATTTGCAATTTCAAAATACTGAGGACGCGCATACGATTCGGGCGCGTCGGCCGGCGTTCCGATGTCTGTCGTTCCGTTATTTATAGACGGATTAAGCGACTGATCCAGCGTGCTCATCGTACGATCTCCTGCTTCGTGGGAATGGTCTCCGGAACGCTAACCGGGGCCGTGCTCTTAAAACGCAACGGCACCAGACGGAAGATGCGGCGGAACGTCCAGATGGTGGATTCCCATTTGCGCAGCGTCGTATCGCCAATGCGATCGCGATACGGAATGAAGATCTCCGCAATGCGATATCCCGCAATAGCCGGCTTGAGCATCAGCTCGACAGGCAACGCAGGACCGCTCGGATCAAATGTCATTTTGTCCAGCATGCTCTTTCGATACGCGCGCATACCGGAATGGACGTCCGTGGTTTTCACGCCGATCAAGATCCAGGAGAGAAAGGCAAACAGCCAATTCGCAAGGTAATTCGGCATCGGCATCGAATCCGGCTTCGTCTCCAGGCGCGATGCATTGACCAGGTCGTAGCGCCCGGAGAGCACCATTTCGGCGAGCTGCGGGATCCGATCGGCGGGATACGTATCATCGCAATCGAGCGTGATCACCACGTCGCCGTGCCCTTCGCTCAACGCGCGTCCCATCGCCCGGCCGTAGCCTTGCGGTGGAAACTGGCGCACCACGCGCGCACCGGCAGCCGCGGCGATTTCCGGCGTGCGATCTTTGCTGCTATCGATGACGAGGATCTCGGCGTCAAGCCCGGCGATCGCCTCTTGAATGTCGGCGATCACTTTGCCGACGGCCTTCTCCTCGTTTAATGTGATCATCGCAACGGTAATGGCAGGCATAGTTTTCCTTTACGCGACAACAAACTTACGCGACAACAAACTGCTGCTGGTTCAGTTGCGTGGCCACCTTGATGCCGCGCTCAATGCACTGATCCATGTTGATGTATTCAAATTCGGCGTTCCGCCCGCATAGGGCCACGCCTTCGCCGATGAAATAGTTCTTCGCGATGTCCAAATATTTGCGATACGTGAAGTCCTGCACCACGTAGCAATATTGCGAGCGAATCACCTTGGAATAGCAGATCTCGCTGGGATGAACCAGGTCCATCGCTTCTAACCCGGCGATCACCTTGCGCAGCACTTCGTCGTCCGACAGCTCCCAAATGCCGTCTCCTGGATTCGACGTGATTTCCGCCTGCACCAGAGATTGGCCCTTGGGAACGTTGTGAGGACTGAACATGCCGGGGAACGAGAGCCGATGGAAGATGAGCTCCGGATTCGGCACATAAATCGCCGTATATTCCGGCAGACGATTGGTCGAAAGCCCAATGCTCACCGTAAACAGCGAGTTGTGGCGCAACGCAGCAACTGCGTCCTTGATTTCCTGCGGGACGCCTTCAAAGATATTGGCCATCTCCACAATCGGCAGCGTGGAAACAATCTGTTCGTAGACGCGTTCCTGTTTTCCGTCACTCACGAGCCATCCATCGCGCGTCTTGCGCACATGGCGCACTGGGAATTCCGGCGTGATGTTCCGAACGCGGTCCGCCATGCCTTTCGGGATCCCTTCAATTCCGCCGATGGCCGGATAGTTGAAATAGAGCTGGTGCGTGTAGCCTTCCGTTTCCACGCCCACGGCAGCCTTAATCACGTCTTCCACCGGAGGCTTCGGGACGCGACCCTCGACCCAATCCATACTCATTTGGTCAGCCGGAACATTCCAGATCTTCTCGTTGTATGGGATCAGATACTTCTCGGCGAGCCCGGTTCCGAACGTGCGGTAAATCCATTCTTTGAAGTTCGTGGGCGCCGGATGATCGTTGTGCATGTAGTGATACAGGCACTCGAAGCGATCTTGCGGCTCCAGGTCGTACAGTCCGTTTTCAAACGGGTATTTTACGTAGCGATCCTTGAAGAAAATCTTATTGGCGCGGCGCGCGCGATTTACGTTGTCACCCAGCAGCGAAACCATGTAGTCGAGCGTCTTTTGATTGCGCGAAAACATGATGTGGGGGCCGCCGGCGTCGTACGTGAAGCCTTCTTCGACCACGCTTTGACAATGCCCGCCAGGCCTTGATCCGCCCTCCAGCACTTCCGATGAGGCATCCAGATGCGCCGCGACAGTGAGGCCAGCAAGGCCGCCGCCCAGGATTCCGACTTTATGGGGCGACTTCTTGCGCAGCACCGCGGGTGCCTCGGGAGCTTGGTTGTTCACAGCATCACCTGAAACGACATTAGTAACGTCCTTGGACAATGGCGAGGATTGCTTCGCCAGATAACGTTGCAGATCGCGCAGTCCGTTGGGCGATCCGATTTCGTAAAAGCGCTCGGTGGCCTCAAAGCCCGCGAGCCTCCCTTCCTGGCTCAACTCACGGAACAGAGGCGCCAGATCCGCGACTTGGCCACTCGGAATGCGCTGCTCGATCAACTCGCGCTTCAGGATCGAGATCCCGTAGTCGATATAGCGCATGGCATCGGGCTTGGGATTCGCAAACTTGTCGTAGAGCACGACACGACCGAACTCATAGATCACGTTGCTTGCGTCCCACTGGCCCTCATTGCGCAGGACCGTCATGAGCGCCGGCGCCCCGCTCTCTCGAAAGCAATTCCACATGGCGTCGGTCGCGACGCTCAGGAACGAATCTCCGTAGAGCACCGCGAATGCGTCGTCAAGCAGGCCCTGATCGAAGGCGAATCGCAACGCACCGCCCGTGCCGAGCTTTTGCTCTCCCTCGTCTGCGTACGTGACCTCAATGCCCCAGCGGCTGCCATCGCCGACGTAGTCGCGAATCATGTGGCCAAGATGGCCAATGGAATAGACCGCGTGTGTGAAACCTTCCGCCTTCAGCCACTCGAGCTGAATATCCACAAACGGACGCCCATTCACCCCGAGCATCGCCTTAGGGCACACGTCCGTCACGGGACGCATCCGGGTTCCTAGACCACCTGCAAGTACAAGGCACTGTCTGCGCACGTTAATCCCTCACTAAAACGGTGGAGCCATCGTGATCGAACCGGAACCGCAGCTCGGAAAGCCCTTCGGGGGCCAACGCACGACGCACGCGCATGGGGTCTTCCGCGTAAAACAACAGATATCCGCCACCGCCCGCGCCCACCAGCTTTCCACCCAACGCGCCATTCTGCATGCCGATGTCGTACCAGCGATTGATATGCTCGTTGCTCATGCCCTGCGACCGGGCGCGCTTGTGCTCCCAGTGCTGCTTCATCAGCTCGGCGTAACAGCGCGTCTTGCCGCTTTCGAGAGCTTCTTTGGTGGATAACCCCAATTGCTTAATGAAATGCAGGTTGTCGATCATCGACTGATCGCCCTTAAGCGACCGTTCCTTCTGATCCGCCAGCACGCCAATCGAGTTGCGCGAGTAACCCGTGAAGAACATCAACATGTTGTGTTCCAGGTCCAAGAGCGTGTCGTTCGAAATGGCCAGCGGCTGCACCCCAACGGTCCCATCGGTTCGAAAGTCGAAGCACGTTAGCCCGCCGTAGGAAGCAATGTATTGATCCTGTTTGCCGATCGCTCGTTCGAGGACATTCATCTCGATGTCGCAGGCTTCCGCCGCCAGATCCTCGGGCGCGGCTGGTTGCCGCTTGAATGCGTACAACGCCTTAAGGAGCCCTACGGTAAACGTCCCCGACGAACCCAGGCCTGTACCCGAAGGAACATCGGCTAGGCTGGCGATTTCCAATTCCCCGTCGGCGTGATGGCGCTTCAAGACCTCCCGGAAGATGGGATGCTTGATATCTTCCACGTGCTCAGGGTTTTCGAGCGCCGAATACTTCAGCAAATACCCCTTGCCGAACATGCGGTTCACGCCCACAAAGATGTATTGGGAGATGGCTGCCGAAATGACATAGCCGCCAAACCGCTCGTAGTACGAAGGGAGGTCGGTACCCCCTCCTCCAATGGAAATTCGGAGTGGCGTGCGCGTGATGATCATAGTCGTTTGCCTTAGGGAAGGACCCATGAGTTTAATCGCCAGAGTGCTCACATCCCTATAGGAACAACTCCTACTTTTTTCAATCGTTCCCGTAAGATTCGAGAGGCGAAACCGATCACGATGCCCCTATCCACGGGGAGCCTACCCGTATTCGGCAACAGAGGGAAACACCTTAGGAGGGGAAGGCTGCCTTTCCCCTTGTCCCAAGCGCAAGCTGAGGATTCATACCCAGCCCACGAGTCCAACTGAGCGGGCTTCCCCAGGGCAGCCCTTGTCGATACGGATAACGCATTTATTTACAATATTCTGGCGGATTTATTCCGTTGGTCCCAGACGTGCACTAGAAGGAGCAAGAGGCGGCTGTCAATCCCGGAGCCGCCATCGACTCGGGAATGGGCGATGATGCAGCGCCTAGCGGTTAGGATGATTGGCCTCTCCTGCCGGCGGCGGTTCAGCCAAGGGACCGCCGCTCCCTCCTCCTCCTACGTCGGATCTAT
>CAITIX010000368.1 GCA_903892565.1 uncultured Acidobacteriia bacterium | reverse complement strand
GCGGCCCGCGTTGCCGAACGTGTTCGCAGCTTGTAAGGTGTACGCCAGCGGATTCAGGAAATACCGCGAGTCTTCCGCATTCAGGAGCGGCGAGATCCCCGTCGCATTCGGGCGATCCAGGTTCGTGGTGCCCGTGTTGCTGCGCGACGCACCCTGAATGATCACGTTCACCGGGTTGCCGGACTGGAACTGCGACAAGCCCGAAACCTGCCACCCGCCAAACACCGCATTCACCACCGACGGTGCGTGCGACATAAAGCGTTTGCCATTTCCAAACGGGAGCTGATAGATGTACGTCAGCGCCAGACGCTGACGCGTGTCGAAGTCCGAATTGGCGTGCTCGGAACTGGTGTCATGCGCGTTCTGTGCGCTCTGCCCGTTCGGATTGGAGTTGGAGAAGCTATCGAGCGAGTGGCTCCATGTATAGGCGGCCAGGAACGTCATGCCGCCGCTGAAGCGACGTTCGAAACGGCCGATCATGGCGTTGTACGACGAATTCGCTTGGCTCAGTAGAGTAATGTCCGTGCCAAAGGCGCTAAACGGACGGCGCGATTGCGGCGTCCCGGCTCCCAAATACGCTTGATTCACGTCCAGGTTCTCGTACAAGTGAGTTCCCTTGCTGCCGATGTAGCCGACTTCCACCACCATGCTGGTCTTGATGGACTTCTGCACGCCGAAGTTCCACTGCTGCACATAGCCGGTCTTGTAATCCGGTTGGATCGACGTATAGTTCAAGCTGGGCGCGCCGCCCGAGGGGAACGGATTCGCCACCGTCAGGAAGCCCGGGTTGTTGGCAACCGCATTGAACGTCTGGCTGGTGAAGAACGGCGGGCTCACACGAATCTGCCCGAACTGCGCTCCCTGCAGCGAGATGTCATAGAAGATACCGTAGCCGCCGCGAACCACCAGGCCTTGGCCAGGACGATACGCGAAGCCCACACGCGGCGCGAAGTTCTTCTTGTCGCCCTCAAACAAAGATCGCGACGCGCCGTTCACGCCGGCAATCTGCACTTGACCGGTGTAGGGATTGATATCCGACGCACGATCCTGCTTCTCTTTGTCCGGCGTCTGGTAGTCCCAACGAGCGCCGAAGTTCAGCGTCAGGTTGTTGCGGACCTTCCAGTCGTCCTGCGCGAACACGCCGTAGGTATAGGAGTAGCGATACCGCACGAAGTCGGTCGGGAACTGTACGCTTTGGCTGATATAGCCCAGCAGGAAATCCGCGTAGGAATTTCCGGAAACTGGGGCCGCGCCGCCGAAGGTCAACGCATCGCGCGCGCGCCCAATCTGCGCGTAGAACAATTGCTGCGCGATCTCGAGACCGGTGCGGATATTGTGGCTGCCCTTCACATAGGTCAGTGTGTCGTTCATGCTGTAAAACGTTTGGAAGCTGGGATTGTAGTCCTGGCTATTGAAACCCGCGAAGCCTGTGATCGCGATATTCTGCATCCCGTAGTCGATGGGATTCTTGGAAGACGGGAACCCGGGGATACCTAGAGAGCCGCCCACGTTATTGCCGTTGATCAGCGATGAATCCACCGTCACGTTCGTGTTCGTCGTGCGCGTCACCGCCCCACGGATTACGTTCACCAACTGCGCGTTGAAGATGTGCGTATCGGCGATCGTGAACTGTGTGTTGCGCCCAATCGCCGACGTCGGGAAGCCCGGAACGCAGGCCGTACCAGCACCCGGGCATGGGTTCTGAGCAGTGACCTTGTTCGTCGCGAGGCGTCCGAACAGGGTGTTCGTATCGCTAATTCGATGATCGATGCGAATGTTAAACTGGTCTTCGTTATCTGTCTGCGGCGTTCTGGAAAGGTAATTATTTGCGCCCACCAGACCGGGCGTGGGGAGCGGGAAATACGCCTGGATCAGCTTCGCCGCGTTCGTGATCTGGCCCGCCGGAATCTGATTGCCCTGGAACGTAACGCCCGTAAGAGGATCCTTAATCGGCGTCGTGAACAGGCCGCTGCGCTGCGCCAAGGTCGGCACCGCGATCAGCGTCGAACTCGCCAAGTAGCGGCGAATTCCTTCATAGGCGAAGAAGAAGAACGTCTTGTCCTTTTTGACAGGACCGCCAAACGTGCCGCCGAACTGATTACGGTGGAACGTCTGTTTCTGGAGATCGAAGTAGCCCTTGGCATCCATGGCATCGTTACGCAGGAAGTCCCACGCATTGCCGTGGAACGCGTTCGTTCCGGACTTTGTCACGACTTCAATATTCGCGCCGCCGCCGCGTCCGAATTCCGCGCTATACGAATTGGTCTGGATCTTGAATTCCTGAATCGCGTCCACAATAGGACGCAGCGAGATACCCGTACCGCCGCCCTCGGCTACGTTGTTCGTGCCGTCCAAACGGAAGTTGTTTGAGGAGAAACGTCCGCCGCCGGCGCTGATGCTCACCTGGCCGCCGTTCGAAGGCGAAGGGCTGGTCGACGTCACGCCCGGAACCAATAGCGACATGCTTTCGAAGTGGCGCCCGTTGAGCGGCAGGTTATCGACCTTTTGTTGATCGATCACGTTACCCACGGTCGCGGTCTCCGATTGCACGATCGACGCCGCGCCAGTTACTTCCACGGTCTGCGTGACCGCGCCCGGCGTCAGCTTCATGTCGACGCGCACAGTCTCGTTCGTCTGCAGCGTGATGTCCGAAGCGACGGCTTTCTGGAAGCCTTGTTGATCTACTTCGACGCGATATTTCCCGACCGGCAGCGGCGTGGCCACATAGTTGCCGCGCGCATCGGCCGGAATCGTTCGCTCGGCATTCGTTTCGGTGTTGGTAACCTTCACGACAGCCGCCGGAATCACGGCGCCCGAAGAATCGGTCACCACGCCGGTGATGGTCGCCGTCTGAGCAAATGCCAGGCTCGACGCAAACATCAGTGCGGCCAAGACACACAGGTGTTTCAGAATTTTCATCGATACTCCCCTTTGTTAAAATCCCCTGCCCAGTCTGGAAAGAATGGGCCTTATCCAGCTTAATGGACATCTGTAAAGCTAGCGTAAGGCGAGCTCATGGAATTGTAAAGGAACGGTAAAGCTGCCAGATGGGTCTGAGCGAAATCACTTACGATTCCCCGGAAGCGGCTTTATGCCTTTCGAATAGCAACTACTTCCAATCCGGAAACACACCAGCTCGAGCAGATTTGCAGTCTTCGATCAGATCCGGCACGCGTTTCCTGCGGCGCAGGAGCTGATCCATCAATTTCTTCAGCGCCTCTTCATCGCCCGCGATCCACGACGCTGGAATTTGCTTCAACGTCTGATCGATCACGTCCTCCGGGAAATTCACGATGCGATCGAGCCACGGTTCGAAATCTGCCATGCTCCGGACGCCTTGATAAATGATCGGGCGATGATATAGTCCTCGGATGGGCGAATCACCCAAGCGCCAGTGAGGACCATCGAACAGAAAACCGTGGTCGATCATCTGCGCCACGAAAGATTGCTTGGGCTCCCTGGGAGTTGCTCCACCAACACGTTCCCTTCTCCCGCCCCCCACTCCTGCGACGAACTCCTTCACATGCGCGCGATAGAAGATCGCTTGGCGCGAATCGGCATTGCCCGTCCATTGATCGAACGCGAGCACTCCCGCGAACTCGACGCGATTCGCAACACCTTGCAGCAATACATCGGGAAGGTAGTCGTAGACCACGGTGCGAATGGGATCGCCCGGAAATCGCGAGCCGAAGTGCCAGCCCGGTTCCGGCGAATGGCGCTGCGGCCCGAGCTGAATATGGAGATCTGGATTGGCCGCAATAAACTCGGGGGTCAGTCGCACCAACGTGGTTTCCGGTACCGAGAGCCCCAGATAGCGCAAGAACGCCGTGCCGATCCAATCGTTGATAAGGACGCGACGATGTTGTGGATTATTGACGAACTTGACGACATAGCAATAGCCGTCAGCGGCTTCAATCAAATGGGCCTGTGCTCCACCGCGCATCTTGCGGATCAGCCGGCGCGCATCAACAGGCATCGTCTTAGAAGTGTAGCGAATTATCGCGAAGCATGGCGAATTAAAAGCGAACGCAGCGCAGCCCTTCTCAGAAAAACCCGAATCGGAAAATCCCGGTCGGAAAAACAGTGTCTTGGAAGAAACGGCGAAATGCAGTACGCTTAGAAATTATATGCCGGACGAAAAAGATACACCGCAGAAGCCCCCCTCGGGATCGAGCTCAGAAGAAGTCGCCCTGGAATTGATGCGTTTCATCGCGCAGACCACCGGGTTCGGAAAAACATCCACCGGTGCGGGATTTGCGGGTAAAGCTCCCAAGACGCCTGAAGAGCAGGTCGATGCTCTGCTCGGGCTCTATGAACGCTGCCGCGACGTCGTGGCAAAACCCGGCAAGTAGTTCGAGCGAGAGGTAGTTCGGGAGAGGTGTTCGCCCGCACGGGCAGCGTTTAGCGCGCGATCAATCGTGAAATCCGCTCCAGCGTGCTCATCTGCACCGGCTTCCCCGGCGGCGTGATCAGCATTTTTGCCAGTACCCGGCAATCCACGCCAAACGGACTGTCGGCCGTCACCGGTCGAGCTTCCACAATGGAGCTACGCACGCCGCGATAATCATTAGCAAGCGTCGCATAGACAGGCCAAGCCAGATTCTGCTCGATGTCTTTGACGGACACCTCGCTCCGCTGGAAGCGCGTCACAATTAACTGGATGCATTCCCGTGCCACACCGCGCGCGAGCAATTCCTGACAGCGAATTTCCGTGAGTTTTAGCGAAGGCAGCTCCTGTGTACAAACCACGAACACTTTTTCAGCGCGGCGCACCAGCTCCGCCGTCGCGTCGTTGACCACCTCGGGCAAGTCTACGAAGATTTGCCGATAGCGGTCTTCGAGGAACGCCAACAACTGATAATAGTCCGCCCAACTGGGCAAGCGTCCCCTATGAGCCGGATCCGCCGGCAAAACATGAACGCCGTCGAGCTCCGCATAGTAGTTCCTCCATTCCAGCGCCGTCATCTCGGACACCCTCGCCAGCGCCTGCGTCACCGGATGGG
>CAITIX010000367.1 GCA_903892565.1 uncultured Acidobacteriia bacterium | reverse complement strand
GAAACTTGCCCCGTCCGGGCTCTTCAATCGTGGATCGAGCAGGCCAGCATATCTACGGGGCCGTTGTTTCGCCCGATCACCCGCCACGGAAATGTCCAGGATGAGCGACTCGCCGGGATCGCCGTGGCGAGGATCGTCAAGAAGCTTGCCGAACGCGTGGGGCTGGATCCGGCGAAGTTCTCAGGGCACAGCCTTCGTGCTGGCCACGCGACAGCCGCAGCAGTGGCAGGCGCTTCCGAGCGCTCCATCATGAATCAAACTGGCCATCGGTCTGTCCAGATGGTGCGCCGCTATATCAGGGACGGCAGCCTCTTCCGGGATAACAGCGCCGGGAAGCTAGGGCTATAGCGGAAGGACGCATCAGATGAAGACCACCAAACGAGACGAAATCGGACTGAGGGACGACGTTGATCGCGACGAGCAGGGACGTCGGCTGATCGATTGCGTCTCTTGCGAGAGGAAACGCACGCCTCTAGGCGCGTTCGGCCTGTGTTACGCCTGCTATCGCCGTGAGAAGAGATCCCAGGTTCGCAAGCCGCACATGTACCCCAGGGGGCAGCAGAAAGAGCAGATCCGGCTGACGAAGTTATACAGCCATATGATGACGGCGGCCATCGGTCTCGGAATGGACGAAGAGGACATCCGGCAACTGCAGATGTTGCTGCAGCCCTATCTGCAGGTTGTTCCTCGGCTGTTGAACACCGCCGACATCGACTTCCTGTTCGAGAAGGAAACGGAGGAATCGGATTCTGTGAACAGTTCACAGGCGGCAGCGTGAATTGTTGTTCACTGGGGTCGAACTTTTTAAACGGGTCTCTTAGCCAATCCGTCCGTACCTGTTGCCCTGCAATCAATTCACAATTGCCAAGATCGGATAGACTTGTTCTGTCATGCCGAAACAACAAGGCCTTGGGGCCATTCCGAAACAGCAGGAACGCATGCATCGCATGACCGGAATAAATCTGCCGACTGCGACCTGGGAGCTATTGCAGCCGGTTGCTTGCGAGCGTGGCGGGAGTGATCGCTGATGCCGATTCCTGACTACCAAACCCTCATGCTCCCGGTTCTCCGACTTACGGAAGACGGAAACGAACACCGCGTCACCGAGATTCGGAGACAGATAGCCGATGCATTTCATCTCACGCCGGAAGAACTGTCGCAGAAGCAAAAGAGCGGCAGTACGGTCTTTGCAAATCGTGTCGCATGGGCACTCGCCTATCTGAACAAGGCGCAACTGCTCACGCCGACGGCCAAAGGCGTTTATCGAATAGCCGAACGAGGTTCTACGTTTTTAAAAGGAAACCCTCCGGCGATCACAGCTAAGACACTAAGGCAATTCCCGGAGTTTGTCGGCTTTTACGACAGGGGCGACTCCTCTGATGGTGAGGCAATGACACCAGCGACCTCGACTTACGCCGATAGCGAGACTCCCGAGGAACGCCTTGAGAAGAGTTTTCAGGTGATGCAGGATGCTCTTGCAGAGGAATTATTACAAGCTCTCTTGAACAGTACGCCAGCTTCGTTTGAGCAAATAGTTGTGGACTTACTGGTGGCGATGGGGTACGGCGGCTCTGTGGAAGATGCCGGAAAGGTTGTCGGCAAATCCGGCGACGGCGGTATCGACGGAATCATCAAGCAGGACAAGTTGGGCTTAGATGTGATCTATGTGCAGGCGAAACGTTGGGGCAATGTTGTCGGAAGTCCTGAGATCATGAAGTTCTCCGGGAGCCTCACGAAAAAGCACGCCAATCGTGGCGTCTTCATCACCACGTCAACATTCACGAAGGATGCGTCCGAGTTCGTAGAAGCAATGCCACAAAAGATCGTGCTGATCGACGGCAAGCAACTCGCTTCGCTGATGATCGAGCACGACGTTGGTGTGTCACCGACGAGAACGTACACCCTGAAGCGGCTGGATCAAGATTACTTCGAGAACTTGTGAGCGCCAACTGAGAACTGTTCGCTCAACCCGCCCGACCAGCAAGAGAAATTGCTTTCAACATCATGTTCTTCATTTCTTCAGCGCCAACGAGCGCCTTCAGGAACATGCAAAACTGAATCGGGCGAAATTTTAGAAGCTCCATCACTCTCGCAAAATCTTCGGGGTTCATGGTTTCCCGGTCGGCAGCAACAGGTTCATTGTCGAAATCCGCAAAGCCCCATTTCATCGCCGACGCCACACGCCAGACGTACCGTTTTTCCAGCGGCAA
The DNA here is from genome assembly GCA_903892565.1 of uncultured Acidobacteriia bacterium. Classification (GTDB taxonomy): domain Bacteria; phylum Acidobacteriota; class Terriglobia; order Bryobacterales; family Bryobacteraceae; genus Palsa-187. Next base: position 7,482 of record CAITIX010000367.1, on the reverse strand, counting down.
ATTCGAGAGCGCTTCCAGGTGGGGCTGAAGGTCCGCGCCCTGCATTTGGGCAATGATGTATTCGAGATATGGCTCCATGTCGGGCGATGTTGCAAGCTCGTGCGCCCCTTCCTCTTGCCGAAGCTCGTTGATCGGAATTTTCTTGATGTTTTCGTCGTCGTTCATGGCTCACCGCCTTGTGCCGTCAACGGCCAGTGTAACTGATGGGAATGCGGTGGCGGATTCGTGCGACGAAAGTGATCTCAACGCCGGTGTCGCATCGGCAACCGCATCAATGAAAGAATCCCGTTGGCCGCCTTCAGGTCGAACTCATCGATAAAGTGACCGCCCGCCCAACGGAGATACTGCTCGTAATTTTCATGCCTTGGATCGAATATCGCCTCCAGAAACTCCTGGTATCCACGCACCCCGCCCACATCTTCCGGCGGACAGCGGCGTTCCCCGCCAAAACAAAGTGGAACCTTCACAGCGTCGCTCACCGGAATAATCTTCTCAAGCACGACCTCATGCCGCCAGTTGTCGCCAAAATCATACTGGTAAAGCATCGAGTCGCCTTCGGACTTCAGCACCTTGGCAAGTTGCGTTCTGCTTTCGTCGATCAGATCCAGTTCATCAAACTCATCCCACTCCGGAACACCCCAATTCTCCCCGTCCTTCTGGAACTGATGAAGATGCGAATCTGTCCAGCCCATGACCACCTGCAATGCGCTGTGGAGGCAACACAGTTTGATGGAATTGGGAACTTGGAGCACCCGCCAGATGGGCGGATCAATTCCGATCAGCGTGATTTTCAGGCGGTAGATGGGTGGCGATGCCTTGGGGGAGGGCATAGGAATAATTTTGCACCATTCCGGCTGCTGGTGAATTCGAGAGGCTCAAACGGCGACGACGGAATGATACGATGATCCTGCCGAGAAGGAAACCAGCGCAATGAAAACAGTCCTGACTACTCCAACCGAGGAACGTGTAAAGACTGCGTGCATGAAGTTCGATCAAGATCAGGACGTTCTGCTCGTTGAGCAATCTCTCAAGGAACTATTCGACCAGTTTCCCGGCAACAACGATCTTCCCCACGTACTCTTGAAAGTTGTGGCCCTCAACCGGCTCTACTCCACGCAAATCTTCGCCGTAGTGGATGTGGCTCGACACATCCATCGAAATGCTCAAGCCATCGATGCCGCCCTTGCCGCTGGATCGCCGGGGATCGTCGAGACAATCGCCAAGGTCACAGTTACCGTGAGCGGGAAGGAACGCAACAACTACTCCTTCGCGACCAAGTATTGCAGTTGGCATAATCCAGCGTCATACCCGATCTATGATTCAAGGGTTGATCGGTATCTCTGGAAATTGCAGAAGCAGGACCGCTTTGCAACCTTTTTTTTGACAAATGCGGATCTCTGGGACTACGCCAAGTTTCGTGACGTGACAATGGCGTTCCGTGATTTCTATGGTCTTGGCTCGTTCAGCTTCAAGCAGATTGACAAGTTCCTTTGGTTATATGGCGAACGGAAGCCAGGGACGGGATCGGGATTTAGGAGAGACTCAGCGTGAGACTTGTCTTAAAAATCGTCGGCGCATTGTTGGTCGTCATCGGCTGCATCTGGTTCTTGCAAGGCATCAACGTGCTGCCGGGGAGCTTCATGACGGGACAGATTCGCTGGGCGATCTATGGTGGAATCGCGGTCGCAGTGGGAATCGGGCTGCTGCTGATGGCGCGGCGGCGGGGCGTGTGACCCGACACCCCTTGAGAGATGCCAACGGCAGGACCCTTTCGCTTCACCAGCGGCAGAGAACACAGGCGGTCCACGGGTGCGCTTGGAAGCGGTGGACTGGGGTCCGTGTGGACATCTGTGCGGACATGCTGCGACTTCAGCGCAGCAACACGACTGCAAACCACTGAGAAATTTGGTCGGGGCGGGGCGATTTGAACGCCCGACCCCCTGCGCCCAAGGCAGGTGCGCTACCAGGCTGCGCTACGCCCCGACATCTACTGGTCTTTTGATTTTAAAACACTTTTGAATCAGCCGTTCGATTTTCATGCCATCTTCGGCCCAAACTGAGCCAAAACCCCGTTGTCTCTCTGAACCATAACTGAGCCGCGTTGCGTATGGCACACGAAGATCGTACATCCGGAAGCACGAAATCTTCGCCGCTTCAGAGTCTTGTGCCGCACGGTCTCGAACGTGGTCTGGTGCTGTGATCTACTCTCGTCGCTAGGAATCACGTAGGGGGCTGGGCCTGCGACCTTCATCTGATCCTGAATCGTTACGGCCTGCCGCTCGATGGTAAATGCTTGTCCGGCGATTGTGAACGCGAGTTGGGTCCAAAGACAACACCGAAGCACCACTCTCACACCAAGGGGTGGAAGAGAGAGGCCTTCTGAAAAGAATGGATGCGGTTTAGCGGTCAACATCGTCCGCTCTTCGAGAATAGAGCGAGATGCCCTATGGCTATCTGCTATCGCTGGCCCTGGCCGCTTGGTCAGCGCGTGCAGTCCAAGCACGAACCACGCAAGAATGAGGTGCTGGCTGTCTCTTGCAATTCGGAAATGATTGGGCCGCCAACCGCAATTGCCGCAGCAGACGGCCCCGCCATTTCCTGCGATAGATTAGACCTTGGTCGACGCAGTTCCTGCATCCACATTTTGTGAACGAACTGCATTTTCGCTAGCGGATGAGATGTCTTCCGCTCCGGTCTGCTTTAACAAATCCAAGGCTCTGGATGTTTGGTCGAATGTTTCGCAATGAACCGATAACAACACGCCGCCGTCTTTGACCAAGCCTTCGTATACCTTCGCCTCGGATTCCGGAATACCGATACCGATCAGTGCGGCGATCCCGGCCAATCGGCCCGGCGAGCCGTTGACACCTCCAGTGGTCACGCCGCTGGTGGTGCCTTCGGGCGGCTTCGTGTGCTTCTCTTGCGCGAAATCGCTCGAGCTCTTGGCGTCGGGTAACAGCACCGAAATGTCAGTATGCGTGAACCCTCCCGCTACTGTCCGGAATTCAACGATCGCGTTAACCGCAATTTCCGCCTTGTGGACGGCGCTTTCGGCCTGAGCGCTGTTTTTGTAAATACCAAATACTGCCGTGCCTGTGCTGCTCGCCATGTAGTGAACTCCTTTTAGCTTGAACGGTCCCACGTTGCTGCTCAGCAGCATCTTGGTGGCTGTCCCGTGCAGTCCAAGCGCTCATTCGCGTTGATTTATTTGTTGGCGGGCATCACGATGTTGGAGACGGTAATTGTGTCTCCACGCATATCGCCTGTGAGGCGAACCGTGTGTCCTGCATGCATGGGCAGCAGTGCCAGATCCTGGTTCGCGATCTTGAAGACCTTACCGTCCGAGACGAACACGTACTTGCCTCCGGCTTTGATGCACGCCTGTGCGCAGTCCCGATCGGCCATTCCCGCATGAGCGGAGGTCATCTTAGCGTGGCTGGCCCCGCACATACTGTCGCTAATTTGCCCGGTCCATGTTTGATCGGCCGAGGTGGCCAGCGTCGCAAGGCCGACGAGCAGGGATGTGTATAACAAAACCTTCAGAAGCTTCATCGTTAATCTCTTCTTTGCGATCTACGTGCATGCGTGTGACCAATCCGCTTGGAATTCGCCAATCCGCCGCCAAAACGACGCGGAAGCGTCTGTGGTGCAGCGTGACTCAAGCCAATGATGCCGATGGGGAGTCTCTCCCTGGCGTCACGAACTGAGCGTCCGAATGGCGATATTCGGTCGCGCGACCGAATATCGCTACTGCGTCCTCAGCCGGTCATGCAGGGAAAAATGTTCTAGCTTTGCCAGCCGCGATGGAAAGATGTCATACCGCTCATTCATTGCAACGAACCGTCTTCGACTTCGCCGGCTCGCCAGTGACTCGGAAACGGTCACAGCGCGAATGGAGGACAAAGTGCTCCAGTAAGCCGCATGGAAAACTTAAAGAAGTGCGCCCATCCCAGTTGCCGGTGCCCCGCTCGAAAGGATAACGAGTATTGCAGCACGTCTTGCGAAGGCGCGGCGAAAACTGCCGACGTCCTTTGTAGCTGCGGTCACAGCGATTGCATGGAACCGGCAACAAAGTAGCTTCCGTTGCCGGTGACCACCAGAGTGCGCACGTCGACTGCGATGGGCCACGTCTCGACAAAAGTAAAGCAGAAAGCCAGCATTCCGATGAGTAGATTGTCCACCTTCTTCGCGGACGCCGACACAGAGTTCGGAGTCTTCTATCCCAAACATTATCTATTGGCTGTTTTTCCGAACTTTGTCGATGCGGAAAGCGCCAAGGAGCAACTCAATCATTCCGACCGGATCAAGGAAAACGCCATCTCCGTCCCCGGGGAAGAGGTGGTCCGTTTCGCGGAGGATCATCTCCTCAAGGACGGACTATGGGGCGCGATGATGACGGAGCTGTCCCGGACGTTTGGAACGGAAGCCTTGTATGCGGACCGAGATTTAGCGGCGGCGAAAAATGGCGCGGCATTTGTTGCCGTGCACTGCCTGACAGACGCCGCCAAATGCGAGGCGTGGAAGATTCTCGAACCCACACATCCGCTGGTGGCCCGCTACTATTCTCTGGGCGGAATTGAACACTTTGTCGGAGAAAACTAATTTTAGACTGAAGCGGATTGCGATCTGCGAGCCCGCATTTCAAGGAGCTGTTCGATGAAAACAACGTTGGTGAATGAAAAGAAGCGTCCGTTCGTGAGTGACATCCGGGAACTCCGGAGGCGCGCCCGCGTCCACATGGAACAAGGAGCGGTCACCAGCGGCTACACCGCCGATCGCGAAACCGTGATTCGCATCCTCAATGAGGTTCTGGCTACCGAAATTGTGTGCGTCCTGCGCTATAAACGCCACTACTATATGGCCACCGGAATCCATGCGGAATCGGTCGCGAAAGAATTTCTGGAACACGCCAAGGAAGAGCAAACCCACGCCGACATTGCCGCCGAGCGAATCACTCAATTGGGTGGCGAGCCGAACTTCAATCCCGAGGGGCTCGCGATGCGCAGCCACTCCGAATATGCCGAAGGCAAATCTTTGCTGGACATGGTGCGTGAGGATTTGGTGGCGGAGCGCATCGCCGTGGAATCGTATGGCGAGATCATTCGCTATCTGGGCAACGACGATCCGACAACGCGCATCGCCATGGAGGCGATCATGTCCAAGGAAGAGGAGCATGCCGACGACATGAAGAAGCTTCTCGAAACTCTGGGTGAGGACGAAAAACGGCTGGCCGCGCGCGGCTAGCAAAGACGTCCCGTGCGGTCCCTCGGTGGGGCGCGGAAATGCAGAAAAGGAACTTATGCCATACGTGACGGTGGGAAAAGAAAACTCGGGCGACATCAATCTGTACTATGAGGACCACGGCTTGGGACAGCCGGTGGTGCTGATCCATGGATATCCGCTGAGCGGGGCGTCATGGGAACGGCAGGTCGAAGCGCTTCTGGCGGCAGGCTATCGCGTCATCACTTACGATCGCAGGGGATTCGGCAAATCCAGCCATCCGGCCACTGGCTACAACTACGATACGTTCGCCGAAGATTTGCTTCGGCTTGTGACACAGCTTCAGTTGCACAACTTCGCGCTGGTGGGCTTCTCCATGGGCGGCGGTGAAGTGGCGCGTTACCTTGGGGCGTATGGTTCGAAAGGCGTGAGCAAGGTCGTCTTCATTTCCTCGGTCCCGCCGTTTTTGTTGAAGACGTCCGACAACCCGGAGGGTGTGGATGGCAGCGTTTTCGAAGGGATCAAAAAAGCGGTTCGCAAAGACCGTTACGCTTTTTTCACGGAGTTCTTTCGAAACTTCTACAATGCGGATGTTCTGCTGGGCAAGCGCGTGAGCGAACAGGTTATGCAGGCAAGCTGGAACATCGCCGTGGGTTCTTCTGCCGCCGCCAGCTTCGCTTGCGTCGACACCTGGCACGAAGACTTTCGCCAGGATCTTACCCATGTAGATGTTCCGACGCTGGTCATTCAGGGCGATGCGGATCGAATTCTGCCCATCAACGCCTCGGGACTCAGAACCGCCAGGTTGATCAAAGACGCCCAGCTGCGAGTGGTGCATGATGGACCACATTGCATCACCTGGACTCACGCGGATGAAGTGAACGCCGCTTTAGTGAGCTTCCTCGGCGAAGGCTCAGGAAAGGTTGCGACTGCCAGGACCAAAGCAGTTGCGTAGGGAGCGATGATTCGCAAACGGAACTCAGGCTCGTACGTGGTCCCGCGGTTCGGGAGTCACGATTCCCGTATCACTTGGTCGCATCGCTGGCCAAATGAGCTGGTTCCATCGCATCAGTTGCGCGGACGAATAGAGGCTAGCGGCGGCCAGGCCGAGCAAGAATTACAACGCCATCCTCGGCCAGTCGGTGAAGTTTCCACCGCGAGTCGACGAGAGAATATGGAGAACCCTGCTCGAGTGGGATGACGCAGCCCTGGTCCGGCTCTTGCGAGACTTGCGCCGTCTGACGGAGTGAAGAAAGGTGCCTGATGAAAGTTCGCATCGAACGGGATTCGTTAGGCGAGATTGCAGTGCCGGCCGAAGCGCTTTACGGAGCGCAAACCCAGCGCGCAGTGGAGAACTTTCCGATCAGCGGCCTGCGGCTTCAGCGCGAATTTCTTCGTGCGCTCGGGTTGATCAAGGCCGTAGCGGCAAGGGTCAATGGGCAACTGGGAGAGTTGACGTTAGCCGACGCGCGAGCGATCGAATGCGCCGCGGACGCCGTAGCGCGCGGCGAATGTGACGCGCAATTCGTCGTCGACGTTTTTCAGACCGGAAGCGGTACGTCAACGAACATGAACGCGAACGAGGTCATCGCGCGTCTGTGCGAGCAAGGCGGCAGAAAACTTCACCCTAATGACCACGTCAACCGAAATCAGTCCAGCAATGACGTGATCCCCACGGCAATGCACGTGTCTGTGGCTCTCCTGATTTACGAACGCCTGATACCTGCCTTGAGCAATCTGGGCGCAGGTTTAGCCGAGAAGGCGACTGCATTTCACGATGTCATCAAGATTGGCCGAACGCATCTTCAGGATGCAGTGCCGATGCGAATGGGCGATGAGTTTGGCGGATATGCGAGGCAGGTGCGGGCCTCGGTCGGGAGAATCGAAGCGGCCCTGGCGGGAATCTACGAAGTGCCGCTGGGCGGTACTGCGATTGGCAGCGGCCTGAATGCGCCTCCGGAATTCGGTCCACTGGCGATTGCTTCTCTTGCGGATCGTACTGGCTTGCCGTTTCGCGAGGCCGCGGACCATTTCGAGGCACAGGCGGCGAAGGATGCGGTGTGCTTTCTGAGCGGCGCGCTCCGCAGTTGCGCCATTGCACTTTACAAAATCGCCAACGACATCCGATGGCTGGCGTCGGGGCCCCGATGCGGTGTCAAGGGCGGAGTAAAACTAGACCACTGGGGCGGAGAGAAAGTCTACCAGTTCACGGGCGGGAGAGGGCTTGGTTTGAAGGATTTACGGGGGTGGCTGGAGCGTAGG
>CAITIX010000366.1 GCA_903892565.1 uncultured Acidobacteriia bacterium | reverse complement strand
TCGATACATCCTTGACGCCAAGGCTGTCCATAGCCACATATAGTAGCTATGCGAAATTAATTTGGGGACATTCCGGAATTTATTTTTGCAAGAACCTCAAAATGTCGCAGGCAGCAGTCGATGCGCTTGTGCACTGCAAAAAAAGATTTAATTGAAGGAAAATATTGCCCAAGTTTTCAGTTCCACTCCGATTCGACATCCGGCCTTTAAGGCTCTCGCAGCCCGACGTCAAGGGTGCGGATGATCGGATAGAGAAAGAAGCTGATCAGCCGGCGGGTTCCGACCTTGATCTCACAACTGGCGACCATACCCGGCAACAACGAGAAGTCACCGGGAATGTCGCGGAGATTGTTCTTGGTGATGGCGATTCTGGCCTTATAAACGCTCATCTTGCGGCCGCCCTCTTCGTGCTCGAGGACATCGCCGTTGATCGCCTGAATAGTGCCATCGAGGGTGCCATATTTCTGGTATGGAAAGGCCTCCAGCTTGATGCGGGCTTCGTCGCCCACCCTGAGGTGGCTGATATCCTTGGGATCGACCATCGCTTCGATCACCACCGGAACATCGAGGGCAACCAGAGTAATCATCGGTTCGCCCTCCTTGACCACTGACCCCACCGAACGGGCGCCGAGTTCAAGCACCATCGCCTTGGCGGGTGCGCGCATGTCGATGAGGTCGCTGAGGCGTTCCTGCTTCTTGATCTGCTCGAAATCCTTGGTGTATTCGCGGCGGGCGGCCTGAAGTTCTTGAGCCGCCTTGGCGTTCATCTCGCCGAGAGCGGCCTCGCGCTTGGCCTTGATCGTCTTGATTCGTCCGGCGGTTTCTCCGATCTCGTTGGCGAGGCGGTCCATCTCGCGCTTGTCGGTCGCGACCTGACGCTGGGCGTCGAGGACATTGATCAAGGTACCGTTGCCCTGCTTGTACACCTCGTTGCGGACGCCTTCGAGCCGCTGTCCCACCGCCAATTGGGCGGCGACATTGACGCGGTCCTTGCTGAGAGAGGCGGCGTGGGCCTCCAACTCCCGAATTTCGGCCTCGGAAGCGTTGATCGTGGTTTCGCGAGCAACTTTAAAGCGCTCGAAAATTTCCAACTGAGACGCCTGCTCGGCCAGATCGTCGGAAAAGGGCCCTGGGAGGCGAGTATCACCGGAAGACAGCGCCAGCTCGGCCTCCAGCCGGCGGATTTCGGCATCGGCGCTGCGCATCTGAGCCCGCACGCTACGCTCGTCGGCGATGGCGAAGGTCGAATCCAGCGAAATCAGCACATCACCCTTCTCGACCACCTGTCCGGCATGGACGTTGATGGCGCGCACGGTCGCGGTTCCCATCGGCTGAAGCACGATCTTGGAGTCGGTGGTGACGATCTTGCCGACGGCGATCTCATCCTCAACGACTAAAATCGTTTCCTGCCCCTTGAACGAGCGGGGCGCAGGACTCGGCTCAGAACTTATGGCCGCTTCAGACTCTGCCGGAAATAAAATCCTGAAGGTCGTACCGACTCCCACTTTACTTTCCAGTGAAATGCCTCCACCACATTGTTTGACAACGCCGTGGACGACAGACAGTCCGAGTCCGGTCCCCTTGCCGACTTCTTTTGTCGT
>CAITIX010000365.1 GCA_903892565.1 uncultured Acidobacteriia bacterium | reverse complement strand
TCCGGCGAGTTCTCTTTCTCTCTTAAGAACCAAAACAAGAAAGCCCCCGTCGGCCAGCCGACGCAGCGCCAAAGGGGCGGTAGGCTAAACCGGACAGATCACGTGTGAATCAAACCGGTCAGATTGACAAACTACGAACAGGGGTACTAGATCTAGGTGCTTGCCCCTTCTCGACACTGATTTCTAATCTTTCATCAGGTGCGGCGCGTCCTTCTCGTTCTCGCAGAACATCTCGAAGATATCGTCGTCGGCAAGCAACTCGAAACCGATCTTCATAGGGATAGGACGCGCAAACGTTTTAGGATCGTCAAATTTCATCTCGACGTCTAAATGTCCGAAGTCGCGGCGATGGTAGCGCTCGGTCAGCCGGAGGTCTTCGCTATGAAAATGCCCGCTCCAGTCCATGACGCCTCGATCGTTGAACCCGCCGGACTCCACGACGAAAACATCCTTCTCCCAATGTCCCGCCGAATAACCTAGGTACGCAGGCAGGCCGAACTCCTTCGGAAGCGTGCGGCCGTCCGTGAAAATCTGCCGGTGCAAAGTATCCACCTCGTAGAGCACGATCATCACTTTGGGCGATTGCACAATCTTGATCGGCTCGGACGCCAACGCAGCGAATGGCAGGCCGACGGGTTCCTTGCAAACCTGCGTGGGGTCCCTCTGCGCTGCGCGCTTGCGGCGAAGTTCCGCCGCTTCTGGCGTCAAGGTCGCCTCGCCGGGCTTGAAATCCGCAAAGATATCGAAGAAGTACTTGTGCTGCGTGCCGACCTCCATGCCGGGAATGGAGCCGGATATTTCGCCATCGAAACGGGTGCCGAAGATGCGCTTCACATCCTCGACCGTTGTCTTCTCATGCATCCACACGCCCGAAAGGTCGGGCTTCCCATCCAGAGCCTTCGGCGCAGGAGCCGTCAAGTTGGGCTTTCCATTCTTCAGCCGCGGCGTCCCCGGCATTTGATAGTTCACCCATTGCGCAGGCGCGCTAATAGAGAAAAACACGAACAACGCGAGCAGACAGAAACGTTGCATTTTAGGACTCCAGAGCATCATGCTATCACTTGCGGCTGGATGCTACATGCCTCCGATGAGGTGCGGCGTGCCGTGCGACTCACCGAGTGACCCTATGTAGTATTCTTGGCTTTCAAGAACAGAACTCGGGAGTTGAAAATCTAAATGCGAACCATAACCCTGGAAGAACACTACGTCACTCCCGGATTTCTCAATGGTCCGGGCCGCACGTTCATGGAAAGTGCCGCTGGCGTCCGCAGCCGAACCGCCAACTTACTGGAGAAGTTGCGCGATGTTGGCGACAACCGCATCGCGGAAATGGACGCCGCGGGCATCGATATGCAACTCCTCTCTCTGAATGCTCCCGGCGTGGAGCAGTTAGACGCAGCAGAAGCCATCGCACTTTCCCGAGAAACGAATGACTTCGTCGTCGAGGCCGTGAAACGCAACCCCACGCGCTTTGCCGGATTCGCAACTCTGCCCATCGCCGCCCCGGAAACAGCAGCGGACGAACTGGAGCGCATGGTCCGCGTGCACGGCTTCAAAGGAGCGAACATCAACGGTCACCACCAGGGCCGCTATTTGGACGATAAATTCTTCTGGCCGATTTTGGAGCGCGCAGAATCCTTACAGGTTCCGATCTATCTCCACCCGACGCCGCCGCCCGAGGCCGTCCAGAAAGCATCGTATGGTGGATTTTCGCCCGAGGTCTCCTTCATGCTGGCCGCCGCCGGCTGGGGCTGGCACATCGAAACCGCCATCCACGTGCTCCGCATCATCCTCGGTGGAGCCTTCGACCGCTATCCGAAACTGCAACTCATCATCGGGCACATGGGCGAATCGCTTCCCTTTATGCAATCCAGAGTCGATATCATGGCCCCGGCCATTACTGGACTCAAGCGCCCCATCAGCGCCTACCTGCGCGAGAACGTCCACTACACCTTCAGCGGCTTCAACTTCACTTCGACCTTCCTCGAGCTCTTCCTGCAAGTCGGCGTGGATCGCATCATGTTCTCGGCCGACTATCCATACGGATCGATGGCACAAGCACGCGCCTTTTTGGATCAACTGCCCGTCAGCGCCGGCGACAGAGAGCGGATCGCGCACGGTAACGCGGAACGCCTTCTTGGATTATGAGGAATCCTGGGCACTATGGCCAAGAATGAACTCGATGACACCAACACCAGCCTGGCCACGCCTGTTGATCTTTTGCGTCATTGCTCTTCTTGCCTCGTGCGCTCGATCGCCCCAACCACCCGTCGAAGATCTGCGTGGTCACGAGAATCTATCCGCATTCGCACTCCAGGAACTACGCGGCACGCGTGATGGGGATCGCCTGAATGCACAGGCAAAGTTCGCAGACGGATCATCCACTCTCACCGTAACGATGCATTTCGCCATTGGATCTCCCACGAAACTGGACTCGGGCCAGTGGCAGTGGATCAGGAATGGCGTCCCTGCGAGCGGACCGGTCGCCGAGCGATCCGTGATGTTCCTCGGCGGACAAGACGGTCCACCCAGCCTCGGCGGCAGATTCGACTTACTGGATCTCACGGGCATGGCCGCCTACCGCATCACGATTCCGACCAGCGAATTAAAAATCAAATTGCGCTGACGTTTCCTCGTGACGCTTGCCAAAGAAACGCGCACTATTCCAGGTTCCCTGTGCGCCGATCCCACTCCTGCGGCGTATTCACGTTCTCCACGAACCTTGCTGCCACCGGAAACTTGACCGCTCGCAGGCTCCCCACGAATTCCTGCATCTTAAACGCACCGCGGGAAATTCGTTCTTGCGCCATCGGCAGAACGCGTCGATGGTACACCGCACACAGCGGATGCAGTCCGTCGTTCGTTTCTGGGACTACGCAGTCGGCTTCTGCTAGCTCGGCAGCAGCCAGAAGACTCGCGCAAAACTCAGCAGTAACACCCGGCATGTCGCAGGCGACGATCAGGTTTAAGTCAGCAGCCGTAATTTCCAGAGCCGTACACACGCCACCCAGCGGACCGCAACCTTGATAATGATCCTCCACGGCAGGAACTCCGAGATCACCGTAACGCGCCGTAGCTCCGATCAGCGTCACATCCATAGGAACTGCCTGCCCTGCGTTGCGAACCGCTGCGACGACATGCTCCAACAACGTACCTTCACCGAAAGGCAGCGCGGCTTTGTCGCGCCCCATGCGCGAGCTATTTCCCCCCGTGAGCACAAAACCGGCATAGGTGAGTTCGTATGAATCTGCCATCAGCGGTATCCTGCCGCCTTCCGTTCCGTCGTCCAGCGCGGGCAATTGCTATACTAACTCGCCGAGGAGAACAACATGAATAAACGATGGATGCTTGTGCTGACGTTTGCCGTAGGGACCGTCGCGGGGCATCTCGCCGCCCTCGACCTTCCGCTAGTCTTCGCGCAAGGACAAAAGCCGATCACCGTCTCGCGCCTCTTCACCGGCCCCGACAACGTAACCCATGTCGAGGAAACGGAGTTGAAATTTGCGTCCGGAACACCAGGAACGGCCGCAAAGCTCCTGCCCGTGGTTTCCGCCGAAATCCACCGAGCCATGCCCAGTGCATCCGCCGATTGGCATCGCGGTCCGCGCCGCCAATACGTGATCACGTTGAGTGGACATGGCGAAATTGAAATCGCCGGTGGAAAGAAGATTCCTCTGCAACCAGGCCACATCGAATTAATTGAGGACACCACCGGTCAAGGCCACATCACCCGCGTTACCGGCAATGAGGAGCGCGTCACGCTTCAGTTGGTGCTCGCCGATCATTCGATCCCGGCAGTCGCTGGCCGCCAATAATCCAGCTCGTTCACTTCATCTGTAGAACGATCCCCGGGCTTATGGAACGGGGATTCACGCGACGCCTAAAACCTCCACCAGACTTAGCACCGAACCGCGACCGTCAGGAAGCGGACAAAATACGAACGTTCTCTTACAAAAGGCCGCGAGAGCCAGGCGAGGCCGAGTCACAAACGTCGTCGGCCTCGCCCCAAGCAACTACGCCTACGGATGGGGCATGGACCATCCGCAAACCACTACATTTCAGGCCGTACGCCCAATTGGCTCAGGAAACCGCAAATGCAAGGGAACCTGCATGAAGGGCCTCGGCATCGTGGTGGAGGCCACCACCTTCCGCGGCGGACCGTGGAAGTATTCATCTAACGGGAACAGAGCGTAGGGTTCCAATTCCCGGAACGTGCGGCCCAACTTCTGCTCAATCCGATAGACCGCGTGATAAAAATTGCCGCGATCCATTCCCAGCCGGCGCGCGCACAGCTTCCAGTCGGCCCCCAATAAGAAATGAAAGCGAAATAAACGATACTCTCCTTCCGTAAGGGTCCGCTTGGCCACCAGCGTGAAGTCCGCAACGTATTCCTCGTCTTTGCGGCCCCAGGTGGATGGGCGCGTCCGACCGCGGTCGGGTTCCAACGTCACTTTGCTTAAGTATTTTTCCTGTTGCACGCAGCGAATAAAGCGGTCGTAACAGATCCGAAAAATGCTGCGCAACACACAATTACAGGGGGAGACATCTGTTTTCTTGCCAAGCCGAAGACCTGACCCACGACATTGCGCGCAACTAGGCAACGCAAGCGTCAAAGTCTGAGATCGAGTCCATTCCATCACCGTGTACCTCCATTGTTTGCGGGCCCGCTGAACCGTAAGCGAGTACCGTTCCCGTATGGTACGGCTAGGCTAAAGTGTTGTCAATTCTTATTTCTCTATTTAGTACATTTAATTCGGTTTTTTCTCTGCCATTTCCAGATAAATAGCAAGAGTTTCTTTCGCAGTGGCCTCCCACGCGAAGTGCGACGCCTGTTCGCGCCCCGCGCGCACCAGGAAATTACGGAGATCGTCATCCAATAGAATTTCCCGGATGCCGCGTGCGATATCGAATACGTTGTCCGGACTCACAAGCTGTGCGGCCTCGCCGACCGCTTCTACAAGCGACGGCACATCGGAGGCAACCACTGGAGTTCCGCACGCCATAGCCTCCAGCGGCGCCAGGCCAAATCCCTCGTAAAGTGATGGAAATGCGAATAGTTCCGCGGACCGATAGAAAACCCGCAACGTATCGGTGGGAACAAATCCCAAGAACCGGACCATGGGTGCAACTCGCGACTGCGCCACGGCATGACGTACCGCGGGGTTCTTCGACAACTCGTCGCCGATGATCACCAGGCGCAGATCCTTGTAGCGCGGATGGCGTTCCAATTCGGAACGCACAACAGCAAAGGCCTCAATTAAACGTGGAATATTTTTCCGAGATCGAATCGTTCCAGCGTACAAAATGTACGGAAAAGAAATGGAATATCTTTCTAATATTTGGCGTTCCTGGGATTCGTCGCCAGCCGCCTGAAATGCCGGATCGGGCGCGCTGTAGATCCGCGTGATACGATCGCCAGGGATTCGCAACACCGATTCGATATCTCGCCGCGTCGCATTTGACACCGCAATAATGCGTGCGGCACGCTTTGCGCCGCGTCGATAGCGTTCCTCGTGCATGTACCGGCGCAGGTCTTTTCGCCCGGGAAACAGCAGCGTGCTCATGTCGTGAATTGTGAGCACGTAGGGTTTCGGCATGAACCACGCAACGGAATTTAGAGGAATATGATACAAATTCGCATTTAATGAACTAAATAATCTGGGCATTACCAGATTGTGTTGGAAACCAAGATCGGTCGATTCGCAAGCTTTGCAGTCGAAATTAGGACCCAGATCGCGCAATTCCGCCACGTCGGCGGCGCGAGCCACAAGCGTATAGCGATTCTCTCGATCCAAGCGAGCGAGCGCTCGCGTGAGGTTGCGGATGTACGTGCCAATCCCGAAATCGCGGAGCCGCCGCACGTCGATAGCTATATGCAGCGGCATGGCGTGGATTCCTTCCCTAACGGGCGGCAGCCGCGGGTGCTAATTTCCAGGGGTACAAGGGATATTGCGTCGTAAGAGCCGTGACTCTGCCGCGAACTTCGGTCTGTACGGCCTCGTTGCCCACGTTCTCCAGTACCCGGGTAATGAGGGCCGCCACTTCGCGCATTTCCGTCTCTCCGAAGCCGCGCGTCGTCACCGCAGGGCTGCCGAACCGCATACCGCTGGGATTCAGCGGCGGATTCACATCGAACGGAATTGCATTTTTATTCGCCGTAATATACGCGTGGTCCAGCGCTAATTCTGCGTCTTTTCCGCGCACGCCCTTGGCAAATACGTCGACCAGCATCAGGTGCGTGTCGGTTCCGCCCGAAACCACGCGGAAGCCCGCGGACGCGAGGCCTGCGGCCAAGGTCTGCGCATTCGCCACCACCTGCTTCGAATAGGCGACAAATTCGGGAGTCATCGCTTCCTTGAAGCAAACGGCTTTTGCTGCCACGATGTGCACCAGCGGACCGCCCTGAACACCCGGGAAAACGGTCTTATCGATCGCCGCGCCGTATTTCTCTTTGGCCAGGATCATGCCGCTTCTCGGTCCGCGCAATGTCTTATGTGTAGTGGACGTCACGATATCGGCGTGATCACACGGATTCGGATGAACGCCCGACGCGACCAAGCCCGAAAAATGCGCCATATCAACCATCAGCAGAGCGCCGACGGAATCGGCAATCTGGCGGAAGCGCGCGAAGTCGATGATGCGCGGGTAAGCGCTGCCACCAGCCACGATCATTTTCGGCTTATGCTCTTCGGCTAAACGCGCGACTTCGTCGTAATCAATGCGCTCGTCTTCCTTGCGAACTCCGTAAGGAACAATTTTGTACAGCTTCCCGGAAAAATTCAGAGGATGACCGTGCGTCAAGTGGCCGCCGTGAGCCAAGTTCATGCCGAGGACAGTGTCTCCCGGCTTTAGAACGCTTCCATAAGCGGCTTCATTGGCCTGCGAGCCGGAATGCGGCTGGACGTTGGCATATTCCGCGCGAAAGAGCTTCTTGGCGCGATCGCGCGCCAGGTTTTCCACCACATCGACGTACTCGCAGCCGCCGTAGTAGCGCTTGCCGGGGTAGCCTTCGGCATACTTGTTGGTAAAAACACTGCCCGCCACCTCAAGGATGGCCTCGGACGTGAAGTTTTCACTGGCGATCAATTCGAGGCGCGAGTTCTGACGTTCGGTCTCTTTGACGACCATCTCATAGATTTCGGGATCGGATTCGGCCAAGGGCCGAGCCATGCGTTGTTGTTCGGTCATTTTCTTTCCAGTTGGGAGATTTTTTCGACGCGGCGCTCGTGGCGTCCGCCATCAAAGGCGGTTTCCAGGAAGATGCGCACCAGTTCGTCGGCTTGCGAAGTTTCCAGGAATCGCGCGCCCAAGGTCAAAACATTGGCGTCGTTGTGATGACGCGTCAGCGCGACCTCATCGGGATTCACGCCGAGAGCCGCACGAACGCCATTGATTTTGTTGGCTGCGATCGACATGCCAACGCCGCTGCCGCACACCAGAATGCCGCGATCCACCGCGCCGCTCGCCACGTCACGGCCGACGGCCGCCGCAAAGTCCGGATAATCGACGGACTCCGGGCCGCCCGTACCGTGATCGGTGACGATGTGGCCGGCTTTTATCAATGCGTCGCGAAGGTGGTCCTTCAGGACGTAACCCGCGTGATCGGCACCAAGGGAGATTTTCATGAGAAATTTGATTTTACCACCCACTGGATGCCACCTCGGCAACATCCACCGAACGTGCCTGCGATGGCAGAGCGGCTGCAAAATTCCATCGCAAGAACCGGAGTGCGCGAGCTTGACAGGCACTGATAGAGTGTTGAGCAGATGACGAGGGCGCAAAGCGCGACAGCAACGACCAAAGCATCCGCCCTATTGCGGGACTCGCGTTGGGCAGCGGTGTGCGCGCGAAACACGGACGCCGATGGAACGTTCTACTATTCAGTGAAGACAACGGGCGTGTACTGCAGGCCCTCCTGTGGAGCTCGGCGTGCGAAGCCAGAAAACGTTCGCTTTCATCTGACATGCTCCGATGCGGAGAGAGCGGGCTTTCGTCCGTGCAAACGATGTAAGCCAGAACAGACGGGATCCGTGGGCCACGGAGAGAAGATTGCGGCAGCGTGCCGAATGATCGAACGTTCCGAGCAAGCGCCGGATTTGCAGGAACTGGCGAGGCAAGCAGGACTGAGTCCTTTCCATTTTCATCGCGTATTTAAAGCAGCGACTGGACTGACGCCGAAACAGTACGCAACCGCGCACCGGCAAAAACGCGTGCGCAATTCACTGCAGGAGAACGCAACGGTGACCGAGGCCATCTACGATGCGGGTTACGGCTCGAGCGGCCGCTTCTATGCCGAGGCGAAACAGATGTTGGGAATGAACCCGGGGGAATATCGCAAAGGCGGCGCGGGTGCGGAGATCCGCTTCGCGGTGGGGGAATGCTCGCTGGGTCAGATCTTGGTGGCGCAAAGCGAACGCGGCATTTGCGCGATCCTGCTGGGCGACGATCCCGAGGCGCTGGTGCGCGATCTGCACCGTCGTTTCCCGAACGCAAATGTGATGGGCGGAGATCGCGGCTTCGAGAAACTCGTTGCGAAGGTGGTCGCGTTTGTGGAAGCTCCGCAGCGAGGCTTGGATCTGCCACTCGACATCCGAGGCACCGCGTTTCAGCAACGCGTGTGGGAAACGCTCCGCAAGATTCCGGCAGGCTCCACGGCGAGCTATAGCGAAATCGCGAGCCTGATGGGCGCACCGAAATCAGCGCGGGCTGTCGCGCAATCGTGCGCGGCAAACGCGCTGGCCGTGGCGATCCCGTGTCATCGCGTGTTGCGCAACGATGGCGGGATTTCGGGCTATCGCTGGGGCGTGGAGCGCAAGCGAGCGCTCTTGAAGATCGAGTCTGAGGCACAGAAGCCCCACCCCACACGTTAAGCCTTGGTGGCTTCCTTCTGCGATAGGTATTCGAGGTACGGGCCTTGGAAATCCTCGATCTGGAAATGTTCGAAATTCCAGATGCGCGTGGCCACTTCTTCGACCACGTCGTGATCGTGCGTGACCAGCAGCACGGTGCCGTCGTACTTCTGTAGCGAAATGTTCAGGGCGTTGATCGCTTCGAGATCCAAGTGGTTCGTCGGCTCATCAAGCATCAGGAAATTCGGTTTCTGCAGCATGAGACGGCAGAAGATCAGACGAGCGGCCTCGCCTCCCGAAAGATTTTCGGTCTTCTTGGTGGCGTCTTCTCCGCTGAACAGCATTTGTCCGAGAAGTCCGCGCAATTCCTGCTGACCGGCGGACGGTAGGAATTGATGCAGCCATTCAATAAGCGTATAGCCCGGCTGAATGGATTCTTTGTGATCCTGCGAAAAATATCCGACGGTGACTTCGTGGCCCCAGACGACGGTGCCTCCATCGACCGGAAATTCGCGTTCGGGATCATCCACGTAACCGGTGGCGTTTTTCAGTAGCGAACGCAGCATGGTGGTCTTCCCCGCTCCGTTGCGTCCCAGCAGCGCGATCTTTTCGCCACGCGCGATGGATGCCGTGAAGGTCTGAATCACCTTGAGATCGCCGTAGGATTTCGCGAGTCCCTTGATTTCCAGAGGATGGCGGCCAGAGGGGCGCTCATTCTGAAAGCGAATGAACGGGCGTTGAATATTGGACTTCGCAAGATCGGCCGTTTGCAGGCGCTCGACTTCTTTCTTACGCGACATCACCTGCGACGAACGGGTTCCGGCGGCGAAGCGCGCGATGAATTCGCGCAACTGCTCGATCTTCTTTTCGCGTTGGGCGTTGCCGGCTTCGATGCGCGAGCGGATCTGCGTCTTCTGCAGCACCATATCGTCATAGCCGCCGGTGTAGGTAATAATGTCTTGATAATCGATATCGGCGGTGTGCGTGCAGACTTCGTTGAGGAAGTGGCGATCGTGCGAGATGACGATGAGGCAGCCGTCATAGGCCAGCAAATATTTTTGCAGCCAGTGGACGGATTCCAAGTCGAGGTTGTTCGTCGGCTCGTCCAGCATCAGCACGGTGGCCTTGCTGAACAGAGCCTGGGCGAGCAGCACGCGAACTTTTTGTCCGCCTTGCAGCTCCGACATTTTGCGCTCGTGCAGTTCCGTGGGGATGTCGAGGCCTTCGAGCAGCGTCGCGGCATCGGAATCCGCCGTATAGCCGCCCTCATCGCCGACGACGCCTTCGAGCTCGCCCATGCGGATGCCGTCTTCGTCGCTCCACTCATCGGTCTTGGCGTAGAACTTCTCGCGCTCCTGCAGGGCTTCCCACAGGGGACCGTTGCCCATGATCACAGTGTCGAGCACGCGGAAGGCGTCGAACGCGAACTGATCCTGCCGCAGGATGCCGACTTTCTTGGGCCGCGTGACGGAGCCCTTGGAGGGTTCCAGTTCGCCGGTCAGAATTTTCATGAACGTCGATTTGCCGGCGCCGTTGGGACCGGTGATCGCGTAGCGGCGTCCTTGCTGGAACGTCGTGGTGACATCCTCAAAGAGAATGCGGGCGCCGTAGCGCATGGTGACATCGTTGACAGAGATCAAGGTAGTTGGGTTACTGCTTTACTGGAATAAGAACGGGAATTCGCGAAATCGCTGCGACAATGCAAATGATTCCGCGCCTGAAGTGATTATAGCGTGATGCGGCAAGACGCGGATTTTGGAAGCGCCAAGCGAGCACTGGTTATCGCTACGCGCGAGTCTCTTGGAGGTAGCGCTGCGTGCCGGAGCGGAGCGTTTCCGATTGGCGCGACAATTCGTCGGATGCGTCCAGAAGCTGCGTTGCGCACGAGCCCGTTTGCTTTGCGGCTCCGCTGACGGATTGAACGCTCGTGGATACTTCGCGCGTGGCGGACGCCGTCCGTTCCACGGTTTGTGCAATTTCATCCGCCGAGAGGCGTTGGCGTTCGACCGATTGCGCGATGACATCCGAGATGCGGTCCACGCCCTGGATATGATGACAAATTCCATTGAGAGCGCCGGAAACGCGCGCTGCGGCATCCTCCATGGATTGAATTTCGGTGGCGATTTCTTCCGCAGCGCTCGCGGTTTTCCGCGCCAGATCTTTCACCTCGACTGCAACGACGGCGAAGCCACGTCCGGCCTCTCCTGCGCGAGCGGCTTCGATCGTAGCGTTCAAGGCCAGCAGGTTTGTCTGCCAGGCGATTTGCGAAACCAGGCGCACGACGTCGCTGACGCGGCGCGAGACGGCCGCTAAGTTCTCGACAACGGGGCCCGCCTCCACCGCCTGCTTCGAGGCCTCTTTCGTAAGAGCCACGCACTCACGCGTCTTTGCGTCCACCTGCGTGGATTCTTGTCGCAGTTGCCCGGCGGCAGCCGCCACCTTTGACATATTCTCGGACGTCTCTTCGGCGGCGGTTGCCGCAGCAACGGATTGATCCGTGGTCTGCATCGCAACCGAAGCAAGCGTTTGCGCCGTAGCGCGCATTTCCGTCGCGGAAGACGCCAGCGTCTGAACAACCTCGTTGAGTTCCGCGCCCATCTCGCGGCGACGCTTTTCCGAACTGGCCAGTTCGGCGGATTGGTGCGCCATCTCTTCCGTTGCGCGATTGATAATTCCAGAGGCACGATGAAACGCCCCGTGCATCCCGCGCGGAATTACCCGCCGAAAGAATTTGCCTTCCGCTGCGTGTTCCAGCGACGCCCCGGACTCACGCACGAAAGCGTCGGTCATATCGAGCATATGGTTGATGCCGAACAGAAGAGCGCCGAGATCGCCTTCGCGAGGAGCATGCACGATGCGCGGTTCCAAATCGCCTGCGGCGGCGCACCGGCAAACGTCGGCGGCTTTCGCGATCCATTCGCGATAAAAGGCGGCCTCTTCGGCGGATGAAGCAAATCCGGCAGTGGACGTGGGAGGTGCGTCTATGGAAGTGGTTTGCATCGTCTCCTCACAAAGAAAATACGAGCTCTTCGTACGGCATACCGCTTTGTGCGACAGCGCTCGTCAGCACTTGGAGCCCCGCGTTCACGGCTTCTGTGCGGTTGCGATGGCGACGCTCTTCGGCCAGCACTTGCCGGTAGAGTTCCTCGACCGTCGCGACGGCTTTGCGCTCCGGGACGCGGCGGTTGGAATGGTAGCCGATGATTTCGCCAGAAAGACCGAACGTGGGCGTCACGTGCGCGAAGACCCAGTAGTGGTCGCCGCTCTTGCACATATTTTTGACGTAGGCAAAGATTTCCTTGCCGCCAGAAATCGTGTCCCACAAGAGGCGGAACACGCTGCCAGGCATGTCCGGATGCCGGATGATGTTGTGATTTTGCCCGAGCAACTCCTCTTCCGAATATCCGGAAATGTTGACGAAGACTCGATTGGTGTAGGTGATCATGCCCTTGCAGTCGGTCTTGCTAACGATAATGTCTTCTTCAGCGAAAAAACGCTCCACGCTCGTGGGCTGGACTGTATGAATCATGACATGCGCTCACCTAGAGTATCGGCGCGAAAAGCGCAATTCACAATTGCAAAAATTCCGAGGAAATAGCTGCGAATGCTAACGAGGATTACGAAAGCGGACTAGGGAGAAGAAGTAGCAAGGGAGAGCCGCAAAGAGCGCCCTCCCTCGCTGTGAATACGGAGTCTGATTCGGAGTGTGTTTTGTTACGCCGGGCCGCGTCCGCCACCGCCGGCCGGAGGTCCGAACGGAGGATACGTCTTCGGATGCAGGATGTGGCGCTCCAGGAAGAAATCGGTAATGGACGCGCAGGATTCCGCAAATTCCGGATGCTGATCGAACTCGTGAGGAACGCCATCGAACGTGTGCAGCTCCGAAGGGACCTTCGCGGCGCGCAGCGCCCCCAGCAACCGCTGGCTGCTTTCGGGAGCAACGGTGACATCCGACAAGCCGTGATACACCACCGTCGGCGGATAGCCTTCCTTAATATGAGGAACCGGGCTGGCATTCGCGATGGCCGCTTCGTCGCTGCCTGCGGGCAACAGCGCCGCAGCATACGGCTTCGCGTCGGTCGCAGGATAGAACGCGATGCACGCGGCAAGCTGCGCGTCGGCCTCGCTCGCTGTGTAGAGCGCAATGTGTCCACCGGCGGAATAGCCGACGATGGCGATGTTCTTCGGGTCAATGCCGAGCCGCGTGGCATTCGCGCGCACCCAGCGAATGTGGGTTTTCGCGTCCTCCACCTGCGCGGGCCATTTCCCGACGCCGCTCAAGCGATACTGCGCGGCAATGGACACATAACCGCGTGCGGTGATCGGCAGAACTTTGGCGGAAATCGCTTCCTTGCTGCCGCGGGCGAATCCGCCGCCGTGGAAGTGGACCAGCGCCATGCGCTTTTCCGTGCCAGCCGGAGGACGATAAATATCGCAATGCAGCTCGGTGTCGCCACCCTTGCCTACGACAACGTCCTTCTCGACTTTCACGCCAGCAGTGTTGGATGTTTGCGCAGCCAGCGGGAGACCGAGCGCAGCGGCTCCACCGACTCCCACAAAGGTTCGACGACCCATCGGCATGTGTTTAGACATAGGCGAATTATACACCGGCATCGGAAGTCGCAAGGTTGCGCCCGCCGGGGTCGTGCCGAATGTGATCTGGCCGAATGTGGTCTGATAGTTGAAAACGCCTATGAATCTGCATCCTCTCGGAAAGATCACTTGGATCGCTCTGGTGAGCGCGCTCTCTCTGGCCGCGCAGACGCCGCAAGCGGTGAAGATCCCACGCCTGGCCGATGGCAAGCCGAACATGCAGGGCATCTGGCAGGCAGAAGGCAGCGCGTGGGCCGATCTGCAAGACCACGCCGCGGGGAATCATATGCTGCCGGGGCGTTCTGTGGTCATGGGCGGGACCATTCCCTACCAACCATGGGCCGCAACGAAAAGGGCCGACAATTTCAAGAACCACGCGACGGCCGATCCCGTATCCAAATGCTACATCCCGGGCGTGCCGCGCATCATGTACATGGATTTTCCGTTCCAGATCCTACAAACGCCGGACTCCATCGGCATGGCGTTCGAATGGTCGCTCGATTACCGGCTCATCCACATGGATGGCAAGCCGCACTTCAAAGACCTGGACGCCTGGATGGGCGATTCGCGCGGCCACTGGGAAGGCGACACGCTGATCGTGGACGTCGCCAACAACAACGACAAAACGTGGCTCGACATGGCGGGCGATTTTCACAGCGAAGCCCTGCACGTGGTCGAAAAATATCGCATGACGGGCGCCGATACCATCGACTACGAAGCGACGCTCGATGACGCGAAAGTCTTCACCAAGCCGTGGACCATCAAGCTCGCCTTCCATCGCCGCACCGATCGCGACCGCTTGTATGAATACGTCTGCCAAGCGGAGCAAGAAGAAGAGAACGGCGCGTTCCCTCGCGAAGAGAAGACCTGGTTCCCGGGCGACGGCTCGCAGCCTCCGGTGACCGCGCCCGTGGCGACCATTCCCGCGCACTTGATGACGCAGGCCAAGCCCGTGCCCGGTCTCCGCAGGACGCGCGAAGGCAAGCCCGACATGAACGGATTTTACGAATCCGATGGCGGCGGCGCGAACTATGGTTTAGAGAAACGCGGTGTCAATCCTCTGACGCCTCCTGGACGCGGCGTGATTATCGATCCAGAGGACGGCGTTCTTCCGATGAATCCTTGGGCCGTGGCCGAACGCGTGAGCCGCAATCTTCCCGAGCGCGGCTATGACGATCCCACAGCGCACTGCTTCCCGGCGGGAGTCCCTCGCACCTTATATGTGCCGACGTCTTTCCAACTCGTGCAGACCGCGGATTTCGTGATGGTGATGGCGGAACGCGTGGCGTGGCGCATGATTGCCTTGAATCGCAAGACGCATCTTCCCGAGTCTGTACGTTTATGGCAGGGCGATTCCATCGGCCACTGGGAAGGCGACACGCTAGTGGTGGACACAACGAACTTCAACGGCAAGACCTGGCTCAACGAAGGCGGCGAAATTATCAGCTACGCCGAGCATGTGGTCGAGCGCTTCACACCGACGGGTCCGGATACGTTCATGATGCAAGCCACCATCAATGATCCGGTGGTGTATACGCGTCCCTTCACGATCCAGCATCCTATCAAGCGTGAAAAGTTCGAGCTGACGGAAGCCGCCTGTCACGAAGAAGACGGCGACCTGCCGCACTTGAAGGCCATCAAGGACGCCGCAGCAGCTGCGAAGAAGTAACGCCCAAGTATTCGACACGAAGCATTGCTATGCGGCCCCACTGCATCTAGAATCGAGGGCAGGAGGGGCTTCATGTCTCGCACTCTTCGCGTTCGCGCGGCTCTGGCGGCAGTCGTTCTAATAGGCTTGGCGCGCGTCACGCCTCTGCCCGGTCAATCCACTGCGTCCACAAGCCAGCGCCTGGACGCCGCCGAAAAAGAGATCGCGGCTCTGAAGACACGCGCCGCCGACCAGGATCGGCACATTGCGGAACTGGAGAGGACGATACGACAACTGCAGGCGGCGGTCCGCGCCGTGGAGCATCCCGCGCCCACGAGTTGGAAAAACCTGGAAGGCTGGACGTCGCTCAAGATCGGCATGTCCCGCGCGCAAGTTGTGGAGATACTTGGCGACCCGAAAACAGCCGAGGCCGTGATGGATCGCCAAACGCTGCGCTATGAAGAGGACAAGGAACCGGCCGGCACGGTGGTCC
>CAITIX010000364.1 GCA_903892565.1 uncultured Acidobacteriia bacterium | reverse complement strand
GTCTGGGTGCACCTCAGCTACAACGGCAGCATGAAGGACGAGCTGTATTACGTCTCCAAAGACGGCAAGAACGTTCTGCGCGGCGTGGCCTTCGACATCGCGAAAAGCCCCTTCGAGGCAGACTTGCAAATGCTGAAGGAAGACACGCAGCCGAATTTCGGTGCGGGCGACAAGGCGAAAGTGGATTTGATCGTCTTCGGCGATTTCCAATGCCCCGTCTGCCAGAAGGAAGAAACCGACCTGCGCAAGAATCTCCCCGGTGCATTCGGCGACAAGGTCCGCGTGTATTTCAACGATTTTCCGCTGACCACGATTCACCCCTGGGCCATGAAGGCGTCCATCATTGGCCGCTGCATGTATAAAGAAAACGCCAACACTTTCTGGGATTACCACGATTGGATCTACGCCAATCAGCAGGAGATCACGCTCGAGAACCTCGACGGCAAAGTCCAGGATTGGGCCAAAGGCAAGAGCATGAACGGGGATAAGCTCAAGGCGTGCTCGGAAGATAAAGCCGCCGCGGGCGAAGTGGATCGCTCCGTCCAGATGGGCCGCAACCTGCAGGTTGCCGCCACGCCGACGTTGTTCATCAACGGCCGCAAGATGGAAGGCGCGCTCGATTGGAACATTTTGAGCCAGCTGCTGCAGATCGAAATCGATCACCAGGAACTCGTCGCCAAGGAAGCTCCGGCCAAGACCGCCAAAGCCGACGACGAATGCTGCACCGTGCAGATCCCGTCGCTGGCGGGCAAGAAGTAGTTCGCGCGGAAAGCTAAAAGCAGCTCCCCCTTGAGTTCGCGAATCACTTCGCTCGGGATGACAGGGGTGGGGTAGTGACAAATAAAGGACATCAATCATGCGCTATACGATGCCTACGGTCCTCTCCATCGCCGCCCTGGGATTTGCCAGCTTCGCCGCGAACGCCCAGACGATCGATGCCAATACCTATTGGGACGACGTCAAATACCTGGCGTCGCCCGAGCTCAAAGGCCGCGCCACCGGTTCTCCGCAACTCGAGAGCGCAGCGTCGCACATCGCGGCGGAGTTCAAGAGCTTCGGCCTCAAGCCCGTGGATGGCAAGAACTACGAACTGGCGTTTCCCGCCGAGGTCGGAGTGCACCTGGGCACGCACAACTCGTTCAGCTTTACCGATGACGGCGCCAAACACACCCTGAAGCTGGAGCAGGATTTTGTTCCGTTCTCCTTTTCCACCGTTGGCAAAGCGTCCCAGAGCGTGGTCTTCGCGGGCTACGGAATCACGTCGCAGGCGTATCACTACGACGATTACGCGAACCTCGATGTGAAAGGCAAGTTCGTCCTCCTGCTGCGCCATGAACCGCAGGAGAACGACGACAACAGCATCTTCGACGGCAAGAAGCTGACCTCGTTTGCCACCTTCACCGATAAGATGACCAACGCCAAAGCGCACGGCGCGCGCGGCGTCATCATCGTCAACGATGTCGCAACCCACCCCGGCAAAGAGGACAAGCTCGAAGAATTCGGCGATAGCGGCGGCCCGCGCGATGCCGGCATTTTCTTCGTTCAGATAAAAGAAGCCGAAGCCGAGCAATGGCTAAAGGCCGAAGGCCGCGATCTGCACCAAATCACCGCCGACATCGACAAGGACCTCAAGCCGCGCTCCTTTGAGCTCGTGAAACTCAAGGTCGAAATGGAAGTGGAGACCGTCCACGAAAAGAAAACCGTGCACAACGTCGCGGGATTCCTGCCGGGCATCAGCAACGAATACATCATCATCGGCGCGCACTACGACCACCTGGGATTGGGCGACGAGCACTCGCTTGCCCCCAATCAAAAAGGATCCATCCATCCCGGCGCGGACGATAACGCCTCGGGCACGGCAGGCGTGATCGAGCTCGCGCGCTGGTTCTCCAAGCAGCCGAAACCAAATCGCGGCATTTTGTTCCTGACGTTCGCCGGAGAAGAACTCGGCCTGCTGGGCAGCAGCTGGTATGTCAATCATCCTTCCCTGCCCCTGGGCGGCGCCGTGGCGATGATCAATCTCGACATGATCGGCCGCATCCGCGAAGGCCGCGTGTTTCTGAGCGGTGTGCGCACAGGAACCACGCTCGATGCCCTGGTGTCGAACCTGAAACCGCCGTCACCGCTGGTGATCGACCAGACCGGCAAGAACTCCGGCACAAATATGAGCGACGCCAGCGATCACGCGTCATTTAATGCAAAAGGCATTCCCACGCTGTTTTTCTTTTCGGGCTTGCATGCGGATTATCACAAGCCTTCCGATACTGCCGATAAGATCGATGCGCCGGAAGCTGCCAAGCTCCTCGACTACGTCGCCGAGCTCGCCACGCGCCTGGCCGACGATCCCGATCGCCCGAAGTACGTAAAGGCCGCTCCCGAGCGCCAACCCGTTGCCGGAGCAGGCGATCGTTCCGGCTACGGACCCGACTTCGGCAGCATCCCGGATTTCGACGAACCTCCGCATGGCGTGCGCTTTGCAGACATTCGCGATGGCAGTCCGGCGGCCAAAGCCGGCCTAAAACCGGGCGATATTATGATCGAATTCGACGGCAAAGACATCGGCAATTTATACGACTTTACCTATGTCTTACGCGAACACAATCCAGGGGATGTAGTACTCGTGAGGGTACTACGAATGGGTCAAACAATTGAGGCCAAAGTACTGCTTGCAGCGCGCCGCTAATTTGGCATACTTGGCTATCGCCAATGACCAAGATGAACCTGCCCCCCCTGATTCTGCACCCGTTCGCCGATAACGGCGGTCCGAATAAGTTGGTCGAAAGCTCTCGCGCCAACCTCATGCTCCAGGGCCTGTTGCCCACGGGCGAACGTAGCTCGGATGATCTGGAACGCACCTTGCTCGATGGCCGCTTCTGCGAAGTGCGCATGCTTTACTACGTGGGCAAAGATCTCACGCGCTGGATCGAACAGTGCCTGGAACAAGTCCAACGGGACCCCGCCCTGCGCGACTCCGGCATCCGCTTCCAGAGCTTCGCCGCCTATCTGGTCGATCACACACCGGAGCCTGTGCAAACGAAGCTGCGCAAATGGGGCGTCGCCGATTATCGCGCGATCTTCTCTCGCGCCCTGGGACTCTGCGCCATGCTCGGCGTCGCGCCCGACCCCGACACGCTCTCTCGCGAATTCATCCGCAACTATTATCGCTACGCCGATCAAATGTTCCAGGTGAAGCAATCGGAAGTAGTCTTCACGGACATTTCGCGCAACGGTCTGGATTTCGAAATCTACGCCTCCGGCGAATACTCGCGCATGCTGGAAAAGGAATGGGCCGAAAGCTAAAACAAGAATCCAGGAGTCAGGAGACAGGAGCCAGAATCGCAAAGAACTCCTAATGCGAACCCGGCCGCTGCCCCCCGGACTTTCATTGGTAAGATAACATCTAAGCTGTTACAAGCTGTATCTTAACCAACGTGCGCTTCTTTTCGAAACACAGCATACTTCTCGTCACGATCCTGGGGCTATCACTCGTAGCCTCAGTAGCCTCGCTTGTCGCCGCGCCTGGAGATCCGCAAAAAGCTTTCTCCGGCGAAACCAAAATGCGCCTGATGCTGGAGAGCCTCAACAACGTCTCCAGCGTGATGATGATCGCCGCGCATCCCGACGATGAAAACAACGCCCTGCTCGCGTATCTGGCGCGTGGCCGCCACGTTCGCACCGCCTATCTTTCGCTGACCCGCGGCGAAGGTGGACAAAATCTAATCGGTTCCGAACAAGGCGACGCCCTCGGCATGATCCGCACGCAGGAACTGCTTGCCGAACATCGCATTGATGGCTCCGAGCAATACTTCACTCGCGCCATCGATTTCGGATTTTCCAAGACCGCCGATGAAACGTTGAAGAAGTGGCCGCGCGATCAAGTGCTCGGCGATGTCGTGTGGAACATCCGCCGCTTCCGTCCCGACGTTATTATTTTGCGCTTTACCGGCACGCCGCGCGATGGCCATGGGCATCATCAAGCGTCAGCCATCTTGGGCAAGGAAGCGTTTTCCGCCGCCGCCGATCCTGCGCGTTTTCCCGAGCAGTTGAAATACGTCAAGCCGTGGCAGGCCATGCGCCTGATGACCAACCTCGCTAACTTCAGCGAGGAACAGCGCAAGGAAATCGAAAAGATTCCCGCGAGCGATAAGCTCGCGCTCGATCTAGGCGCATACGCTCCGGAGCTCGGTTATTCGTGGGGAGAAATCGCGGGCATGAGCCGCAGCCTGCATCGCAGCCAGGCGCAAGGCAGTCCCGAACGCCGCGGCGAAGCCATCAATTTCCTCGTTACGAATTCGGGCGATAAGCCCACCAAGGATCTCTTTGATGGCATTCGAACCGCGTGGGCGCGCGTTCCCAACGGCGCTGCTATCGGAGCGCTGTTGCGCAAAGCCGCGGATTCCTACAATCCCCTGCATCCGGAAGCGATGCTGCCGGCACTCTCTCAAGCGCGCCCGTTAATGGCCGCCATCGACGATCCTATCGCGCGGCGCAAACTCGTCGAACTCGATGAAATGATTGCAGCCGCCGGCGGCGTGTGGGTGGAAGCGCTCGCGGATAAGGCGACCATCACTCCCGGTGGCAATCTCAAAGTGACATTGACCGCGCTCCGTCGCGGCGCGTCAGATGCAACGCTTCTCGGCGCAAAATGGATCGGCACAGACACTGGTCTGAACGCTTTACCTGCACCCGTCATCGAACGCACCGTGCTCGGCGCAAACAAGCCCAGCGATCACGACGTCACCGTGAAGATCCCCACCGACGAACCTTATTCGTATCCTTATTGGCTGGATCTACCAAAAGACGGCGCGATGTACGCTGTTCGCGATCCGCAGATGATCGGTATCGCCGATAGTCCCCCGGTGTTGTCTGCCGAATTCCGCGTGCGCGTCGGCGGCGTCGATATCGTCCTCACGCGTCCCGTGGAACGCCGCTCGGTGGATCGCGTGTACGGCGAGCTCTCGCGCAACATCGCCATCGTGCCCCCGGTCGCGCTCGATTTCGGAGGTACCGCTCTCGTGTTTGCCGATACGAAACCGCGCGACATCGAAGTTCCGGTGCGCTCGGTCACCGGCAAGGCTTCGGGCGATGTGCGGCTCGAGCTTCCGACGGGCTGGAAGTCCGAACCCGCCTCGCGCCATTTCGATC
Organism: uncultured Acidobacteriia bacterium; assembly: GCA_903892565.1. Lineage (GTDB taxonomy): Bacteria > Acidobacteriota > Terriglobia > Bryobacterales > Bryobacteraceae > Palsa-187. Next base: position 2,836 of record CAITIX010000364.1, on the reverse strand, counting down.
TCGCGGGTGCTGACGAACAAGTTTTGCTGAATTTCCAGCTCACTCCTCCCGCGGCGACATCGCAAGGCACCTTGCGCGCCGTTGCCACCGTGGACGGAAAAAATATTTCGACGAACGTTCGTGTGATCGATTATCCATACATTCCGGTGGAGACGCTGTTTCCTCCCGCCGAAGCCCGTCTGGTGCGAGCCGATATTCGCACGCTTGCGCACAACGTCGGTTACGTCATGGGCGCGGGTGACGAGATGCCCGGCGCGCTCCGCCAGATGGGTTGCGACGTGACGTTGCTCTCGAAAGACGATCTCGTGCACGGCGATCTGAACCGCTTCGACGCCATCGTCACCGGAGTTCGCGCCTGGAACACGCGCGCCGATCTTCGCGCGAATTATTCGCGTGTCTATAAATATGTAGAAGACGGCGGCACGCTGGTGGTGCAATACAACGTCGCCGATGGACCCGCAGGACCTCCGGCCGCCGCAGCCCCGACTGCGAATGCCGCTCCCAATGCCGGCGCTCCCCCGGCACGCCCTGTTCCCGCGCGCGCTGAAGCCGATACGCTCACGCACATGGGCCCCTATCCCATGAAAGAAAGCCGCGATAACAAGGATCGCGTGACGGTGGAGGAATCTCCCGTGACGTTCCCCAATCCGCAACTTTCGCTCCTGCACACGCCCAACGAAATCACCACGGCGGATTTCGAAGGCTGGATTCAGGAACGCGGCCTGGACTACGCCGTCGAATGGGATCCCCGCTATCTGCCGGTCATTGAATCGCACGATCCCGAAGACAAACCCATGCTCGGCGGCGAACTCTACACGCGTTACGGAAAAGGCGCCTACGTGTTCTCGGCGTTCAGCTGGTTCCGCGAGTTACCCGCCGGAGTACCCGGCGCGTATCGTCTGTTCGCCAACATGCTAAGCGCAGGAAAAGCCCCGCAATGAGCGGAAAATCATGAGCATGGAGGCGAATGAGCGAGCCGCTGCGAGCGATTCCAACGTGGACGAAGCCCCGCCGCTTCTCGGCACGTGGCGCAATCTCTATACCTTCGTGCTCGTGTATCTCGCCGCAGTGATTTTCCTTTTCTGGTTGTTCACGCGCCACTACGCGCCCGTCGCCTAACATGAGCACGCTGGACTGGATCGTCCTCTTCGGCTGGATCATCTTCCTCGTCAGCTACGGCCTGTGGCGCGGCCGCGGATCCGACAACGTCAGTAAATTTCTGCTCGCCGAAAAATCCATGCCCTGGTATGCCATGGGACTTTCCATCATGGCGACACAAGCCAGCGCCATCACGTTCATCTCCACCACTGGCCAGGGCTTCGTCGACGGCATGCGCTTCGTGCAATTCTATTTCGGATTGCCCATCGCCATGGTGATCCTTTCCGCAACCGCCGTGCCGATTTTCCATCGCGCAAAAGTCTACACCGCCTACGAATATCTGGAGCAGCGGTTTGACGCGCGCACGCGTTCGCTCGTCACCGCGATCTTCCTTGTCGGACGCGGCTTGGGCGCAGGCATCGCGCTCGCGGCTCCTTCTATCGTGATGTCCGCCGTCCTCGGCATGTCCTATCACTGGACCACCATCATCATGGGCGGCCTCGTGATTTTGTACACCACCACCGGAGGCATCAAGGCCGTCACTTGGGCGGACGTCCTACAGATGGGCATGATCATGGGCGCGTTGTTCCTCGCGCTCGGCATCGCGCTGTATATGCTGCCCGCCGATATTTCTTTCCTCGACGCCGTGCGCATCGCGGGAGCCGCCGGCCGCCTCAACGCCGTCGACACGCACTTCGATTGGAACAATCGCTACAACCTGTGGAGCGGCTTGATCGGCAGTACGTTCCTCATGCTCGCCTATTTCGGCACGGATCAGAGCCAGGTGCAGCGTTATCTCACCGGGAAATCCATCGCGCAAAGCCGCCTGGGATTACTGCTGAACGCGATGGCGAAAGTCCCGGTACAATTTCTGATTTTGTTCATCGGCACGATGGTGTTCGTGTTCTTCATGTTCGTGCGCCCGCCGCTCTTGTTTCATCCGGTGGAGATGAAGCGGCTGGAGCAGACCACGCAATATCCTGCTCTCGAAGCCCGCTATGAAGAAGCCTGGCAAGAGCGCCAAGCCGCCGCGCGACGCCTCAAAGAGGGCACGCCCATTCAGGAATTCCGCGCCGCCGAAAAGAAACTGGAAGCCGTGCGGGCGGACGCGCAAAAGACATCGAAAGAGAGTGACACGAACTATATTTTCTTGTCCTTCGTCACGCACTATCTACCGCGCGGCGTCATCGGGCTGATTCTCGGCGTCATCTTCACCGCCGCCATGTCAGCCAGCTCCGGCGAAATCAACTCACTCGCCACAGTCACCATGATCGACGTCTATCAGCGCCACATCAGCAAAGGGCGGCTCGATAGTCACTATCTTTTTGCCTCGCGCGTCGCCACCGTTTTCTGGGGAGCCTACGCCGTCGCGTTCGCGAATTTCGCGCAAGGCTTCGGCGCACTGATCGAAGCCGTGAATCAAGTGGGATCGTTGTTCTACGGCAGCATGCTCGGCGTGTTCGTCGTCGCGTTTTTCATGAAGAAGGCGGGAGGCAGCGCGGCGTTCTGGAGCGTCGTCGTCGGCCAGCTCACGATCTTCGCCATCGCGCGCTTCACGCCCATCGCTTACCTTTGGTACAACGTGATCGGCGCATTGGTCGTGATCGGCATTGCCTGGGCCATTTCCAGCGGGCAACGTCGCGCACTCTAGACCAGTTTCAGGGATTTCACGGCGCACGAATTGTGGGGCGGAGCTTCTGCTCCGCGCGCCAGGCTTCCGCCTGGCGCTGGCCCGAGC
>CAITIX010000363.1 GCA_903892565.1 uncultured Acidobacteriia bacterium | reverse complement strand
CGATCTGCCATTGCCGGGCGAAACCATTATTCCCCGCAATCTGGGAAACGGCTTCGATACGTTTACCATGAATCTGCGAACCAGCCGGACGTGGGCGTTGGGCGAGGCGGCCAAGGGCGCGAGCAAAACTCGCAGCAGCGTGACACTGAGCGTGGAAGCACGGAATCTTACGAATCGAGTGAATGCCGGCACGCCCGTGGGCGTCCTAACATCCCCGCTTTTCGGTCAGGCGCAAGGGCTGACTGGGATTGGCAACGGCACTCTGGCGCAAAGCGCCAACCGCCGCTGGCAGATGCAAGCTCGTTTTGCGTTCTAGCAGGCGGTTGAACGTAATACGCCTGCGGGAGAACCTCGGCACTGGGCCGCTCCCTCTGGTCGCGGCTGGGGTCCGATGTGTGCTTGCGATGGAACTGCAGTTGATCCGCGATGGCAAGACTCGTGCGAAGCGCTGGGCTAAGCGTCGGACTTCATGGATGCTTCTGCCGCTGACTTTTTAAGAGCCTTTTTCTTTCCAGCGGCTTTCTTTGCTTTGGGCGCTTTCTTCGGCGCTGCTCCGGCTATCCCGGCTGCTGCTTGCTGCTGCGCCAAACGCTTTTGCACACCTTCGCGAATCGCTCGCTTATGCGCCGCGCTCAACTTCCGCTTCAGCGGCTTCGCGTGCGCAGTTGAAGGCGCTTCGGTCTTCTTCGTTTCAGTCTTCTTCGGTTCAGCCTTCTTCGGTTCGGTGGACGCAGCGTGCGTGGTCACTGCCGTTTTCAAATGGGCGACGGCGACCTTGGCTCCCTGCAATGCGGCCTTTACGTGGACCGCACCTTGTTCGTAACGCTCGGTGAGATCGGATATCAGCGCCTCTATCTTAGCTAGCCGTTTGTGAACTTTACTTATCTTCATAATCACTCCTCCCATCGTGCTCGGCGATGGACCGCCAGGTGGAATCGCCTGGACGACTCAAGGGTATCACGGGGAAACAATGTCCATGACGGAACACCGTTCGTGCTGAACCGTGTAGAATCGTTGAGCGGGAATAATCGCGCGCACGGGCACGAACCGGAGCGCGCCGAAGGAACGACGATGGCGAAGACTAATACTTGGATTACAGCGTCTTGGATTACGGCAGGTGCGGCGGTATGGATGATGACCGCATCGCTGGGCATTGCGCAAGAAAGCGCGTCGCCGCAAGCAAAGACGGCAGCGGCAAAGAAGGCATCAGCAAAGAAGGCATCGGCGAAGAAGGCTGCCGCAGCACCCGCTGGCATGCCGCGACACGACATTTCGGGGACGTGGACGCCGGAGAAAGAAGGGTCCGGCATTGCGGGCGGCGGCCCGTATAGTGCGCCGTCGGACGGAAAACATGAGCCTCCGTACACGCCCGCCGCGCTGGAAAAGATGAAAGCGTATCGGCCGGGCAATGGGATCTATCAAAATCCGCCGCCGCTGATTAACGATCCGGCTGTGATCTATTGCGATCCGCAGGGCATGCCGCGCGTGGATTTGTACGAATTGCGGGACACGCACATTGTCCACGAAAAAGCCAAGACGTTCATTCTTTATCAGTACGAACATTTGTGGCGCGAGATTTGGACCGATGGGCGCACGCTGCCGAAGGATCCAGATCCAAAGTGGCTGGGCTATTCGATCGGCAAGTGGGAAGACGACTATACGTTCGTCACCCAGACGAATGGCGTAGATGCCCGCACTTGGCTGGATAAGACGGGCCGTCCGCACAGTGAAGATATGGTGGTGGAGGAGCGCTTCCACCGCGTCAGCAAAGACCTGCTGGAATTTACAGTCACGATCGACGATCCCACGATGTACACGGCGAAGTGGAAGCCGCTCGACAAGTTCCGCATGAAGTTGTTGCCGGAAGACAGCGAACCGATCGAGATGCTGTGCTCGATTTCCGAGTACATGTTGTACAACCAGCAGATGGGATTCGGCAATCCAACGGCGGGCACGGGCGGGCAGAAACCATCGAGGAAGTAAGACGGCAGATGTTGTTGGGCTGTGGGGCGGGTCTTTCGCCTCGCAGCCCGAGCTTCCGCTCGGGCCAACGCCAGACGGAAACCTGGCGTGCGGAGCGGAGGCTCCGCCCCACGATCCAGACAACTCGAAATCCCTAGTGGAGCGTCAGTTTCTGCACGCGCAGATTTCCGATCTCCCCGACGTAGAGCGTATTTTCGCTGCGGCAGTCGATTGCATTGACGGTGCCGAACTCCTTCGGTAACTTCCCCGCTCTGCCGAATTTGCCGATCATCGTTCCATCCAAACGCATTTTGTAAATTTCGCCATCGCGGTCGATGTCGTCCGGCGGGTTGGAATTCGACACGTAAAGAACGGGATTCGCGCCCTTCGTCAGGCACAGCGCTTGCGCGTTTCCCACATTGGGGATCGACGTCTTGAAGGTTCCGTTATTGTCGAACACTTGAATCCGCTGATTGCCTCCGTCGGCCGCGTACACGTTGCCTTGCGCGTCCACCGCGATGCTGCGAACGTTGGCGAACTCGCCGGGCGCGGTTCCTTTCTTGCCCCAGGACTTGACGAACTTGCCGTCCTTATCGAACTTGGCGACACGCGCGTTGCTCATCCCATCGGCAACGAAGATGTTGCCCGCGGCATCGAAGGCCACATCCGTAGGGCGATCAAAAAGATCCGTGGGTTGTCCGGCGCCGTCTCCTGTCGAAGGGCGGGCAGGTATGGGAACGGATTCAGCTTTACGCCCGAGCAACATCGCGATGCGGCCCTGGGGATCGAACTTCATGATGGTGTTTGTCATCTGATCCACCGCCCAAATGTTGTCGCTCGCGTCTACGCGGACTTGAGAGGCAAACATCATGGCGTAGGAGTTCTTGCCGATCTCGCGGACGAACTTACCTGCGGCGTCGAATTGGAAGAGTCGCGATCCGCCGTGCGCGAAGGGTCGCGCGGTGCCGATGGTGACGGTGGGATGGCCGGTGCGCGTGTAGACGAAAATGTCGCCACGGGAATTCGTCGCGACGCCAGCCACTTCCCCAAGATAAATTCCAGCGGGGAGTTTCAGCGCGTCGGGAACCGAATCGAAACGAATCTCCGGCGCATTTTGCTGAGCGCTCGCCGGCATTACGGCAACCATAGCCAACGCGACGACTACGAGTGAATGTCTCATGGATGTATTCCTATTTCGCATTGCGGGCCTCCGCCGTGGTGGCTTTTAAAAGCAGCTTCTGCACACGCCAGGATTCGATTTCACCGGCGATGAGCTCGTTCGGATTGCGGCAATCCATCATATGAACAACTTGAAATCCGGGGGCCAGTTTGCCGGGATGACCGAACTTGCCGAGTACGGTGCCGTCCAATTCTGTTTTATAGATTTCGCCGGTGATGTCCCAGGATCCCGGCATGTTGCCGTTGGGGTTGAAGTTCGAGAGGAACGCGTATTGGTGAGGGCCTTGCGAAATACAAACGGTCCAGCCGACGCCGAGGTTTGTAATCTCGCGGATCGGCTTGAGATTGTTGTCGAGCACCTGATAGCGGAAATTCGTGCGGTCGGCCACCCACACGTTGCCCTTGGCGTCCACCTGCAAGCCGTGCGGCAGATTGAATTCTCCCAAGGCCGTGCCGGGTTTTTCGCTGCCCGCCTGAGCTAGAAAGCGTCCGTTCTTGTCGTACTTCACGACGCGGTTGTTGCAGTAGCCGTCGGAGATAAAGATGTTGCCCTCTGCATCCCAGCCGACATCCGTGGGGCGGCAGAAGATATATTTCTTCGCCGGTTGATTGGGGCCGGGCGGAGCAAGCTGGACGCCGGTGATTGCGGGCGGTCTGCGGCCGAGCACCATGAGCACGCGTCCGTCAGGACTGAACTTGGTGACCATGTTAGTGCCTTCGTCCACGGTCCAGATGTTGTCGTCCTTATCAACGCGCACAGAGTGGGCGAACTCAAATCCGTAATAGCCGCTGCCGATTTCCTTGACAAAGGTTCCGGCCTGATCGAATTCGAAAAGGCGCGAATTGGCGCTGCGGTGATAGACGAAAATGTGCCCTTTGGAATTGGTGGCCACCGCAACGGATTCGCCCAGATATTCGCCGGGCGGAAGCTTCAACAAGTTGGGCACGGTGGAGAACGAAATCTCCGGCACATTTTCGATGGTTGCCTTGCGTTGCGCGAAGACCGGAACGGCCAGCGCCGCGAGAACCACCGACCACATCAAACTCCGTTTCATAAAGAAACCTCCTGAAGCGACCAAATCGGAAACTCTATTTTAGGGGAAGCGGAGGATTGAGGCGAGGGCCCATTGCGCGAGCCGCCGCATGGATGGCAGCGCGAATTCGCGGATAGGTTCCACAGCGGCAGATGTTACCGCTCATGGCGGCATCGACATCCGCATCCGTAGGATCCATCGTCTTTTGCAGCAGCGCAGAGGCCGACATGAGTTGCCCGGGTTGGCAATAGCCGCACTGTACGACGTCGATATCGGTCCAGGCTTCGCGCAACGCGTCGGCTTCCTTGCCATGCAAGCCTTCAATGGTCGTCACTTCGCGCTCGCCGATTGCGGAAAGCGGCGTGATGCAGGAGCGCGCGGCTGCGCCATCCAGGTGGACGGTGCAGGATCCGCACAACGCCATGCCGCAGCCATACTTGGTGCCAATCAACTTCAATTCACTGCGCAGCACCCACAGGAGTGGAGTATCGGGCTCGGCGCTCACCTCGACGATCTGGCCGTTGATTTTCACTTTCGTCATATGTGCTTCTACTGCAACTCTGGAGTTTTCGAAATCATACGGCAAGCTTCAACGGCAAGGAACGTAGCCGCTGACCGGTGAGCGTAAACACCGCGTTCGCCACCGCCGGCGCAATGGAAGGAACACCAGTTTCGCCGATCCCTTGCGGATGCTCGGTGCTGGGGAGAATGTCCGTCACGATGAGCGGGCATTCGTTCATGCGCAGGGGCGCATAGTTGTGAAAGTTGGTCTGCTGCACCTGTCCCTTTTCCAACGTTATTTCGCCTTTTAACGCGGCCGATAGTCCGAAGATGATGCCGCCTTCCATCTGTTGGCGAATCAAATTCGGATTGAGAGGAAATCCGCAATCGAGCACGCAGAAGACGCGATGCACGCGAATCTTGCGATCCAGGTCGACGGACACTTCAGCCACTTGGGCGACGACGCTACCGAAGCAACGGTGCAATGCAAGGCCACGCGCCTGTTTCGCGCCGTCGGGCGCGGGAGCAAGAGGTTCGCTCCAATTCGAGAGCTCGGCTGCGCGTTGCAGCACACGCAAGAGACGCGGGTTGCCGGCCAACAATGCCGCGCGGAACTGCACTGGATCTTGCCCCACGGAAAAGGCCGATTCATCGATGAAGCTTTCGGTGAAAAATGCATTGTGCGAATGAGAGACCGACCGCCAGATGCCGATCGGCACGAGCGCTTCTACAGACTGGTGCGCGATGCGCGCGTGCGGGAATTCGTAACCGGTATCGAACGCGCCTTTGATGGAGCCATCCAGAATATCGGGCATCCCCATGTTCGATCCGGCGGAGGTGGTTTTCCATGCGGTCAATTTGCCTTGTGCGTCAAAGCCTGCGGTGTGACGCGAAACGAACGCGGGACGATAGTAGTCGTGCGTCATGTCCTGTTCGCGAGTCCACATCAATTGCACGGGGGCGCCGTCGGCCTCGCGCGCGATGGCCGCGGCTTGGCCAATGTAATCCATGAACGTGCGCCGGCCGAAGCCGCCACCGAGTGAGGGGACGATGATCGTCACCTTACTTGCGTGGATGCCGAGCACTTTGGCCACGGCATCGCGCGTGAAAGCCGGAGTTTGTGTGGCCGCCCACACCGTCGCCGCGCCGTCCTTGAATTGCACGGTGCAATTCATCGGCTCCATGGTCGCATGGGCCAGATAAGGAACGCGATACTCGGCGCTGATGGTCTTGGTAGCGGATTTCAATGCAGTGTCAACATCGCCGTGTTCGTAATGGACGTAGCCGCTCTTGGAATCGAGCGTCTGCGCCAAGCCGGCAAGGATTTGTTCGCTGGAAAGATTCGAGGCTGCACCGTGATCCCATTCGACGGTGACGTTCTTGAGCGCACGCATCGCATGATAGGGACTATCGGCGATGACAGCCACGCCGCCCGTGCCGGCTCCGACTGTGATCAGCCCCGCCGCATAGGGTTCAAACGCGAACACCTTGCGAACACCGGATAAAGACTGCGCGGCTGTTGCGTCGAAGCGTGCAACTTTTCCGCCGACGGTCGGACACATAGTCACGCTGGCATAGAGCAGTCCTGCGGGGAGCGCGTCGATGCCGTAGATCCCGGCGCCCTTAATCTTTGCAGCGTTGTCGAGACGGCGCACGGGCTTGCCGATCAATTGGAAAGCCGACGCGTCTTTGAGTGGAACATTTTTGGGGATTGCCAACTCGGCAGCACGCTGCGCTAGATCGCCGAACGAGGCGCTCTTGCCCGAGGGATGCAGCACGCGACCGGACTCGGCACGGCATTCGTGTGCGGGCAGCTTCCATAGATCGGCCGCCGCTGCGATCAACGCTGCGCGGGCCGAGGCTCCCGCTTCGCGCATCGGCAGCCACAGATCGTTCACGCTGGAAGATCCACCGGTGCCAATCGCACCAGGGACTTCACGAATCAGCTTGGCGGTCATCCAACGCGCGAGGCGTTTTGCGGAACCATTTTCGTCGGGCTGGAACGGAAGTGCATCGACAATCTCGGCTTGATTGTTGTAAATCTTGTCGAGAGTGGATTGCTCGAGCGTCACCTGGTCCCACGCCGCGTCCAGCTCGTCGGCCAGCAGCATCGCGAGTCCGGTGTGAATGCCCTGGCCCATCTCGGCCTGGCACATTTGGATCGTCACCGTGTTGTCACGCGATACTTTGACCCAGCCGTTCAGCGCCACTTGGCCCGGCGCAACCGGCAGAGGATCACCCGGAATCAGGCGCTGACGCGGCGGCAGGAATGACCATCCGACGACGAGCGCGCCGGCCGCACCAGCAGTGTACTGGATGAAATGACGGCGCTTGAGGTTGGCCATTTTTGTGATTGCTCACGGCACACGAAAGATGTTCCGGCGAGTATTCGCGTGCTGTAATCTACAAACAGCACACCATACCGCAGCGCAAAGAGCAATGCGATTCGGTCGCGGCCTCAATCACGTGCCGGCTTCTTTTACTTGCCGGCTTTTTACTTGCCGGCTTTGTCAAAGGAATTGAGCAATTGTTGGAACTTCGCTTGATTGGCCGCCATGGTTTTCGATGGACCCGTAAACTTGATGAATATATTTCCGGCCGGATTCTCGACAATCGCTCCGAGCAGACGATAACCGGCAGCACCGGTTGGCGCGGTCGATCCGGGTCCACCCATGCCGGAATAGGCGCCCGTCACATCAATCGTGGTGACCGGCAAGCCATGAATCGTGCTCTTCGCGGTTATGGCCGGAGAGGGTTTGCCGTCCTTTGTTTGGAACTGCCCTTTCCAACGGTCAAGGTTGGCCTGAACGGTTCCTCCTTGGCCCTGTCCGAAGAAATACACCGCGCATTCGGCAGCGTCGTGGTCGCCTTGGGCGGGCGGCACGGGATAGGTCGCGGCGCGCATGGACGTTGTGCCGGTGCTCTTCCACCCGGCCGGGGGCGT
>CAITIX010000362.1 GCA_903892565.1 uncultured Acidobacteriia bacterium | reverse complement strand
GCACGGGCTGTTCTCTTGTGTCGCAGCACGTGCGGAAGCTGTCAGTCCGTGAAAACGGTAAGACCATCAACTGGAGAGCCGTATGCGTTATGTTGCGAACTCCGTTATGTGGTGAAGTCGCTGTAACGTGTTGGTATTGCGCCCTACGCACGCCCGACTTCACCACATAACGCGGATGGTATGGTGATGCCCTCTACAAGGAGGAGCATCCCATGTTCGAGTCACTGTTCTCGTATGCGTCAGTCCTACATCGGCATCGCGAAGGCCCCCTTGCCGCCGAACGAGCGGCACATTTAGGCTCGTTGGCGGCCAACGGCATGGCACAGAGCACGCTTCTGCGTTATGCGAGGTACTGTCTATGCGTTGCCAAGTATCTCCATCGCCAGTCGTTAGACCGTCCATTACGTGCGGAAGAGGTCGCAGACCTCTCGTGCAGATGGGCTGCCGAGCGAGTAACCAGTGGCCGTGCCAAGTCATCACGATGGCCTGCCGAATATTTCCGGTTGGTGGCAACAGACTTTCTGCGCAGTTGCGGCAAACTGCAAACACCGCCCGCTCAGCCACCCGGAACGTACGACGACAAACTGGCGGACTTTATCGCGGCTCGCAAGCAGACCCACTGGCATTCTGCTGCGACCTGTAACGCGGCGTGTTGGCAAGTCCAACGATTCCTTGATTATATCCAGCAGCGCGATATTGCCCTCGCGGATGTGGCGCCGACTGATGTCGATGCCTATTTTCAGCATGTTGCTCAGCGATGGAACAGAACATCTCTGCACACTTCCGCAAAGATGCTGCGCGCTTGGTTCGCGCATTGCGAAACGCGTGGTTGGGGACGGGCAGGTCTTGCCGGCACGGTTTTGCTGCCACGTCTCTACCGCCACGAGGGCCTGCCGATCGGCCCTACATGGAACGAAGTGGGACGCATGTTGAGCGGAACGACTGGCGATACGGCGGCGGCTTTGCGCGATCATGCGATCATTCTGTTGCTCTCGGTGTACGGATTGCGTTCGGGCGAGGTGCGGCGAATGCAACTTGCGGATATCGATTGGGTACATGAACGATTGTTGATTATCCGATCCAAGAGCGGACAGAGGCAATCGCTACCCCTCGATCCTCAGGTGGGCAACGCCATCGTGCGCTACCTTTGCCACGGCCGGCCCAAGTGCAACAGCCGAGCGGTCTTCCTGACCCTCCGCGCCCCGCCAGGCCCTTTGTCAGCCGGCGGCCTTTATTACGTGGTAGCGCATCATCTCTCGAACGTGTCATCGCCCCTGAAAGGCCGCGGACCACATGCCCTGCGACATGCGTGTGCCCGGCATTTACTCGAAACAGGGAGGTCACTTAAAGAGGTTGGCGATCATCTGGGCCATCGCAGTCCCGACGCCACGCGCTTTTACGCCAAAATCAATCTGACTACGTTACGACGGGTGGCCTTCGAAGATCTCGGAGGGCTGGCATGAAACTATTTGCGGCCATCGATTCTTACGTCACGCTCAAACGATCATTGGGTGCAGTTTTTCGGGCCGAAATGAGAATTTTGAAAAGTCTTGCGCACTTCTGCGGTGACGTTTCCATCGAGACGATCTCCCCGGCGGCATGTCATACCTTCTGCCGCGGCGTCGGCCCTCCCACCCGCTGGTGGGAACGCAAACATTACACGCTGCGCGACTTTTTTGCGTTCTGGATCGCCAGAGGCCATCTGACGGTTTCGCCACTGACCGATGTGGGGCCGAAAATTGCTCGTTCTTTTGAGCCGCATATTTACTCCCACGAAGAGTTGCAGCGACTCCTTGATGCAACGACCATCCTGGATGATAAAACGGCCACGCTACAACCTCTCACGTGTCGGACCTTGCTCTTGACGCTGTACGCTGCGGGGTTGCGTCCCAGCGAGGGCTTGCGCTTGCGATGTTGCGACGCGGACCTGAGTGAGCGTGTTTTATCCATCTGGGACACCAAGTTCTTTAAGTCCCGACTAGTGCCGATCGGCTCCGGTCTGAGTCGGGAACTTGAATCCTATCTTGAAATACGGCGGCGGTTGCCCCTGCCGGAAACTGGGCGATCCGTCTTCTTCGCATCTCGAACGGGACATGCGATCACCTTGCAACAGTTGGAGAAAGCATTTACACGACTGCGCAAACACACCGGAATTGAGCACCCACCGCCCGCCCGCTGGCAACCTCGGCTTCACGATCTACGGCACACCTTCGCCGTTCACAGGCTTATCGCTTGGTATCGGGAGGGCGCCGATGTGCAGTCTTGCCTGCCATTGTTAGCCACGTATCTGGGACATGTCAACGTCTCGGGAACCCAAACCTATCTGACCATGACACCTGAATTACTCGCCGAGGCTTCCAAGTGCTTTGAGCGCTATGCGGCCATCGGCACGGAGCAAAATCATGACTAATCAACCGCATCCTTTCGGCCCCTTCGTCCGTCGTTTCCTGCTTGATGAGGTAGTGACTGACCGCAACCTCAGCCTCAACACCCAGCGTAGTTATCGCGACACCCTTCGATTACTTTTTGGCTTTATCGCCAAACACCATGCAACCGAGCCTGCGCAGGTGATGACCGAGCAAATTACGGCCGATCTTGTGCGCGATTTTCTTACGGACCTCGAGAACAAACGCGGAAACGCGGTTTCCACACGCAATCAGCGTCTGGCCGCCATTCACTCGCTTTTTCGCTTTATCAGTCGCCAAGTGCCGGAACTTGTCGCACTTGCCACGACAATCCATGCCATTGTGCCCCGCCGTACAAACATACCGACGATGGCGTACCTTGATAAGCAGGAGATGGATGCATTGCTCGCCGTGCCTGATCGCCGTCGCCCCCAAGGACGCCGTGATTATGCACTACTGCTCTTCCTTTACAACACCGGTGCGCGTGCCAGTGAGGCCGCTACGATCAAGGTCGGCGATTTGTCTTTGGGTGCGTCGTTCTCAGCACGTCTGTTTGGCAAAGGCCGCAAGACTCGTCTATGCCCCTTGTGGCCACATATGGCCGATGTTTTGCGCGAGATTCTTGACTCACGAATTGAGGGATCCAAGAATGCTCCGGTCTTTCTGAACGTCCGTGGTCAACCCATCACCCGTTACGGAATCCACACCCTTGTCGCTCGCACCGTCAAAAAAGCGGCAGCGAAGACGCCCTCGCTGCAGACCAAACGCATCAGCCCGCACACGATTCGCCACACAACGGCGGTCCACCTTTTACATGCTGGCGTGGACATCAACACCATCCGTGCGTGGTTGGGACATGTTTCTCTCGAAACCACGAACCGCTATGCCGAGATCGACCTTGAGGCAAAGGCGGCCGCACTGGAATCTTGCGCGGTGCGTGATCCCAAAACACAACATGAAAGCCGCACACCTCTCTGGCGCAAGGATGGCGCAATTATGGAGTTCCTGCTGAAACTGTAGAGGTTAGCACCGCCCCGCGTTATGTGGTGAAGTCGGGCGTGTGTGAGTCGCAATACCAACACGTTACAGCGACTTCACCACATAACGGAGTTCGCAACATAACGCATACGGCTCTCCAGTTGATGGTCTTACCGTTTTCACGGACTGACAGCTTCCGCACGTGCTGCGACACAAGAGAACAGCCCGTGC
>CAITIX010000361.1 GCA_903892565.1 uncultured Acidobacteriia bacterium | reverse complement strand
GTAATAACGATACTGGAGGCTGGCCTGGATGGGGCCACTGCAGGAGGACTGGGCCCAGCCTTGCGTGACAACAGCGGCCAGACTGGCGATGGTCTGGTCGTGAACGGAGTTCCCCGGGAGAAGAACATCGGTACGTGACGAAATTGTTCCCAGCCCAAAGGGAACGGCGAGCGGTCCGCCGGAATCGGAATAAAAATTCGTGGTGCAGGTGACGCTCTGCGGGGAATCGTTGATCAGAGTTAACGTCGTTTGGAAGCCGCCGGCGAAGACGAGATCGGAATAGTAGTAGGTATTCGTGCCGCCGGTGACGTTGAGCGTCGCGAGATTGACGTAGCTGGTGTCACCCGCCAAATCGGTGAGCGCCATCACGCCGTGGTATTGTCCGGCGGGGAGCGATCCGGGAGAGGCTGTAAGCGTGAACGTGGTTCCGCTGGGGCCGAGTGTAGTGCTGGTTGGATTGACCGAGAGCCAGGTGCCCTGGTCGCTTCCTGCGGAGGCGACGACAGACACAGGGCCGCCGGTGCTACTGAAGGGCGCGAGAGGCTGTGGTGCGGGCAGTGCTCCGCCGATCGTGTAATTGAACGTGGTTGTGCCGTCAGGGGTCCCTTCCACGATCAATGTGACAGGGTACGCCTGAGCGTTTACGGAACCGCTCGCTGTGAGGTTGACAAAGGCGCTGTATGTGCCGGGCGCCAGTCCGCTGGGTTGCACGGAGACGTTGAGGTTCGCGGGCGCGGTGGCGCTCAGCGGAGAAACCGACAGCCATGCGCTTGACGCGGCGGCGGTGAAGGGCAGGGATCCGGTCGTGGTGCTGACGTTTAGAATCTGTCCGGGGCCGGGAGCGTTCGCTACCGCGGCAAAGACCATGGCCGACGGGGTCAGGAGCAAGCTGTTCTGTCCCACGGTGAGCGTGACTTGAATGGTTTGAGTCGTGTTGGCGGCGGCACGGCGGACAAAAGGAAAGAGTACGGTGGACGTGGAGACAACGACGTTTGCCGTATACGTGCCGACGGGAAATCTGAGAACGGAATTGCTGATAGTAACCGTTGTTTGACCGGGACTACCGGGGCTGGCGGAGCCGGAGGCGGGAGCAACGCTGATCCAATTTGCGGGCGCGTTCGACGTGAGCGCCGTGGATACGCCCCAGGATAACGTTCCCGAACTGCTGTTGATGGTGAGAGTCTGCGATGGCGGCACGCGCCCGGAAGGCGCGGAGAAATTCAAGGAAAGCGGAGAGACGGGGGGCTGGTTCTGAGCCGCTACGGTCAAGGTGACGCGTACCGTTGCGGGCTGACAGTTGGCTCCCACGACGATGCAATTGAACGTCCCTGTGTACTGGTATGTCCCGGCCGCAAGCTTCGTCGTATCCTTGAAACCCACCGCGATTGTGATCGGCTTACCACCGGATATAGACCCGCTCGAAGGAGAAAAGGTGAGCGATCCGTTGGGCTCGGACGTACTCCATGAAAACTGCGCGTTAACGGTGGAAAGGGTGACGTTCTGGCTGGGGGGCGTTGGGCTTCCGGCGGTTGCCGAAAAGGTTAGACTGTTCGGCGCTACGGAAAGGCCTTGCCCGTGGCACAGGGAAGCCAGGAAAATCCCCCACAGGATTCCGAGCGCGGAGCGCAATGCCCGAGACCGATTCCTCTTCATCTGACTCCCTTGTACCAAAACGAGTGTTCCCTCACAAGACGGCTAATGTGACAGCTTCTTTCGAATCCTCTTTTTCGCGTCGCTTTCCGTGGCGTATTGCAGCGCTTTGTTGTACGCGTCCTGCGCTGCGGAACGATTGCCTTCGCCGGTACGCACGTCGCCCATGGCTTCATACACGGCAGCACTTTCGGGTTCGAGGCTCGCAGCTTCGGTTAGTTGGTCGAGAGCTGCGGCGCGATTGCCGAGTTTGTTCTCGAGCTCCCCGAGCGCTACGCGGGCGGCGGCGTAGTCCGGCTTCTGTTGGATCAGGATGCGGAACTCGGTGGCGGCATCGGCATCCCGGCCTTGTCGTTGCAGTGCTTTCGCGAGTGCCAGGCGGGAGAGCGTGTAGTTCGGATCCTGCTGAAGAATGTCGCGCCACATCCGCAGTGCTTCTTCCTGGCGTTTCGGAAGGGTGTCGAGCAGTACGGCGTAATTGTGCCGCGCGAGCTGCGACGACGAATCTTTCGCCAACGCCATTTTGTAGAACGCCTCGGCGTCGGCCGGCTTCTTCTGGAAGAACTTCAGATAGCCCAGAGCAGTGTAGGTTTGCGCGTCCTCGCGGAGTGCGAGAGCTCGGCGATAGATGGTCTCCGCATCCTTCGAACGATTGAGACGCTGGTAGATTAATCCCAAGTTGTAGGGCAGGTAGGCGTATTGCGGGGCGATGCGGATCGCCCGTTCATAGGCGGCGATGGCGGACTTGTAGTCGCCCTTTTGGTAATAGGCGAGCGCAAGGTTGTGCAGAGGATAGGCCCAATGCTGCGCGCGATTCGACGCGTCGCGGAAGGCGTTCACGGCCTGGTCGTACAGGGCCTGCTCGAGATAGGCAATGCCGAGCGCGTTATACGCGTAGCCGGTGCCGGGATCGATACGCACGGCGCTTTCGAGATACGGCAACGCCTCCGGATATTTTTTGTCGAACAGGAGAACACGTCCGCGGAAGAAATCGTCGCGCCCTTGCAGATAGAGAGACTCGGGGGTTAGGCGAAGCGCCGCCTGCGTGGCCTGCGTCCCCGTTTCGAAATCCTTCTTCACTTGCGGAAACTGATCGCCGGTTAAGTACGTCAGTAAGACGTTCTGCGCTTGATCTTCGAGTTTTACGCGGAGTTGGTTGGTGCGCTCTGCAAATTGTTCGGCGGTCAACAGAGGGCGCAGGCGATCGAGACTCGTGAATGCGTTCGCGGATTGCTCGGGATAAATACGACCGGCCTTCAAGGCTGCTTCGAAATCCTCGACGGCGCGCGCGGCTTGCGGTGTCGTGACGGGTTCGTCCGCCGCTAAATAGAGTGGTTCGCCACTGCGGGAATCGTAGAGCACGGGCCACTGCGCGATTTCTATTCCG
>CAITIX010000360.1 GCA_903892565.1 uncultured Acidobacteriia bacterium | reverse complement strand
GCCTGCACAGGAGATCGTGAATTGGGTGAGCACCCACGGAGTGGACCTGGTCATGATGCCGAGCCACGGATACGGGCCGTTCCGGCAGTTGCTGCTGGGGTCGGTCACCGCCAAAGTACTGCACGACGCTTCCTGTCCTGTGTGGACCACCGCTCATACGGGCGAGGTCCCGGACCTGGCGCACTTGGCGTTGAAGAAGATCTTGTGTGCCGTGGACGGCACTCCCGATAGTGTGAACGTGATGCGGGCCGCCGCCGCGCTCGCGAAAGACCTCGGGGCGGATCTCAGGCTGGCGCACGTCGTACCGGGCGTCGAGGCTTGGCCAGACCGGCAGATGGACGCGGAGTTTGAGGAACAGATCCGCCAGAACGCGAAAGAGCGACTCAAGGAATTGCAGGCCACTGCGAATTTGGATCTGCCGTCCTGCGTCGCCGTAGGCTCCGTTGCCGATTCCATCGCGGAGGAGGCCGCGCGCCATGGCGCCGATCTGCTGGTCATCGGACGCGGCACCATTCACGGCACCTGGGGACGCCTGCGCACTCATGCCTATGGCTTGATCCGCTTGGCTCCATGCCCCGTGCTGAGCGTCTAGAAGACTACCCGAGCTTCGCGGGCGACATGCGCGTTGCCGGCTGCGGTTCGTGCCCACGCTTGTAAACCAGAATCGAGCGCCGGTATTCGATCACCACGACACCGTGTTGATTGAAGCCCCTCGACTTTACTTCGACCACTCCCATGTTGGGGCGCGACTTCGAGGGCCGCGCGCTGAGGATTTCCGTCTCCGCATAAATCGTATCGCCCTCGAACAGAGGGTTGGGCAGGCGCACTTCGTCCCAGCCCAGATTGACGGCGTGCCGTGAAATATCGGCGACGGAAATCCCGGTCACCACCGCGAGCGTGAGCGTGGAGTTCACGAGCGGCTTGCCGAATTCGGTCTGCGACGAGTAGTACGCATCGAAGTGGATGGGGTTGGAGTTCACCGTCAACAAGCTGAACCAGGCGTTATCCGTGGTGCTGATGGTGCGGCCCAACTCGTGCCGCAGGATGGCGCCGGGCTCAAAATCTTCAAAACAACGTCCCATGGGAAACGCTCCTTAAGGTCGCAGGCCAAGCTCGGCCAGAATTTCGTTCGTGTGTTCTCCCAGCGCGGGAATTCTTCCCATGCGTGGGGGAGCTTGTTGCAAATTGTGCGGCGGGAGCAGCGCGGGGATCGCGCCCACCGGCGAATCTGCCTCGGTCCAGCGATGGCGCGCCGCCAATTGCGGATGCGCCACCACTGCGGGAATATCGTTCACCACCGCATTGGCGATTTCGGCACGCTCCAGGCGCTCCACGATCTCAGCGCGCATCAGTGTGGAGAAATACCGCTCGATCCAGGATTCCAGTTCTCCGCGATTCTTCAGGCGATCGGCATTGGTGGCGTAACGAGGATCGTCGGCCATGGCCGCGTCTTGAAACACGGTCTCGCACAAGCGACGCCACTCCCGTTGATTTTGAATCGCAAAGGTGACGATGCCGTCGGAGCAGGAATACGCTCCGTATGGAACGATGCCGCTGTGCCGGATCCCTACCCGCGCCGGTACACGTCCCGCTCCCTGATACATGTACATCTGCGGCGTGGCCCATTCCACCAAGCATTCCAGCATGGATATATCGATGCGCTGGCCCGCTCCCGTGCGCTGGCGCTGCAAGATGGCGGCAAGGATCGACGAATAGGCGTACATGCCCGAGTTTATGTCGGCAACCGAAACCCCGACCTTCGCCGCAGCTTGCGGAGTTCCCGTGAGACTGATGACGCCCGCTTCGGCCTGCACCAGCATGTCGTACGCTTTCTTGTCGCGATACGGCCCGTCGGGTCCGTAGCCGGAAATGCCACACCACACCAGGCGAGGGTTGCGCTGGCTGCACTCTTCATAGCCGAAGCCGAGACGCTCCACGGCTCCGGGAGCCAGGTTGTGCACGAAGACATCGGCGCGATTGATCAAAGCGCCAAAGGTCATGTGATCGGCCTCCTGCTTGAGATCGAGCACGATGCTGCGCTTTCCGCGATTCAGCCAAGCGAAATGGCCGGAGAGCGCACCGTGCATGTCGCTATCGTAGGCGCGCGCAAAATCCCCGCCATCGGGACGTTCTACTTTAACGACGTCCGCTCCGAGGTCGGCGCACTGGCGGGAGCAAAACGGCGCGGAGACTGCCTGTTCCAAGGCCACCACGCGGATACCGGAGAGAGGAAGGTTAAGTTCGAGCGCCAACGTTCCATTTTCCCTGGAAAGCTGTGTTCGCGCAACGCGTTTAGCGATGTGCCTTGCAGGTTTAGCCGTGAACCGGTTGCGGCTCGGGCTGAACCACGGCGGGCTTCTTGCGGCCGAAGCGCGAGCCCAGTCCGCGGAAACGCTCCATGAAGATGTAGATTACCGGCGTGATATAGAGCGTCAGCAATTGCGAAACGACTAGTCCGCCGACCACCGCGAGACCGAGAGGACGGCGAGCTTCGCCACCCGCGCCTTGTCCCATCGCGATCGGCAGCGTACCGACAAGAGCGGCCATCGTCGTCATCATGATGGGACGGAAACGCACCAGGCAGGCCTCAATAATGGCTTCGGCCGGCGGAGTCCCGTGCGTACGCTGCACTTCCACCGCGAAATCGATCATCATGATGGCGTTCTTCTTGACGATGCCGACCAGCATGATGATGCCGACAAAGGAATAGATATTGAGTTCGTTCTTGAACACAATCAGCGTGAGCAGCGCACCCAGCCCCGCGGACGGCAATCCCGACAGAATGGTCAACGGATGAATGAAGCTTTCGTACAAAATTCCCAGCACCATGTAGATGACCAGGATCGCCATCGCCAGCAGCAATCCCATGCCTTGCATGGAGGATTGGAACGCAGCGGCGGCTCCCAGGAAGGTCGTGCGTACCGTTGCCGGTAGGGATTCGCGAGCGGCGTCCTGAATGCGTTCCACGGCATCTCCCAGCGCCACGCCCGGCGCGATATCGAAGGAGATGGAAACGGCCGGGGTTTGTCCCATGTGGTTCACGCTCAGAGGGCCCACCGTCTGGCGGGGCGTCGTGACCGAATCCAGAGGGACGAGCTTGCCGCTGCTGGAGCGGATGTAGAGCAAGCTCAAATTGTTGGGCCCTTGCTGATATTCCGGCAGCAACTCCATGATCACCTGATAGTCGTTGGTCGGCGTGAAAATACTGGAAACCTGGCGTGATCCAAAGGCGCTGTAGAGTGCGTTCTGGATTTGATCGGCGGTCACGCCCATGGTGGACGCGCGATCGCGATCAATATCGAGCGTGACTTGCGGACTTTGAATCTGCAGGTTGCTGTTCACATCCACCAGTCCCGGAATTTCACGCATGCGCTTCTCGAATGCGGTGGCGCTGCGGTAGAGTTCCGGCATATCTTGTGCCTGCAAGGTCACCACATAAGCGCTGCGCGAACTGAAGCCGCCAATACGAACCACGGGAGGGTTCTGCAAGAACGTGCGGCCACCAGGGATCTTCGCCAGCTTCGGACGCAACTCTGCAATAATTTGGTCCGCGGTGAGCTTGCGTTCTTCCCGCGGTTTTAATCGAATATTGAAGTTGTTCT
This sequence comes from uncultured Acidobacteriia bacterium, assembly GCA_903892565.1. Classification (GTDB taxonomy): domain Bacteria; phylum Acidobacteriota; class Terriglobia; order Bryobacterales; family Bryobacteraceae; genus Palsa-187. The sequence continues at coordinate 33,462 of CAITIX010000360.1, read as the reverse complement.
GATTGCCGGTCGAGGCGCCCATGGTGAAAACATCGATATTGGGATCCTTGGTGATAATATTTGCCACGGCCCGCTGCGTTTTGACCGCGTTGTCAAATGCGCCGTCCTGAGGCATTTCAGTAACACCCGTGATCAGCCCGCTGTCCTGGTTGGGAATGAATCCGGTTTTGACGATCCCGTAGAGATAAACCGTGGCCACTAACGTCCCCATCGCCACCAGCAACGTGACGTACTTCATCCGGACGACGACATTGAGCGTCCAACCATAGGCGTCGCGCCACATGTCGAAAGCCTTTTCCGTAATGCGGAACAGGAAATTATGATGCTCTGAGGGCGGTTGTAGAAAGCGGCTGCACAACATCGGGGTCAGGCTCAACGAAATGAGGCCGGACAATCCGATGGCCACCATAATGACGACCGCGAATTCGTGGAACAGGCGGCCGATGATTCCGCTCATGAACAGAATCGGAATGAACACGGCCACCAAAGACATGGTCATCGACAGTACCGTGAAGCCGATTTCGCGCCCGCCTTCGAGTGCCGCTTCGAAGCGCGTCTTGCCCATTTCCATGTGGCGCACGATGTTCTCCAGCACAACAATCGCGTCGTCCACGACGAATCCGACGGCCAACGTCAGCGCCATCATCGAAAGATTATCGATGGAGTAGCCAAAGAGCGACATCGCCGCGAACGTTCCGACTACGGACAGCGGCAGGGCCAGGCTCGGGATGAGTGTGGCCGATAGATTTCGCAGGAAGATGAAGATCACGAGCACAACCAGCACCATCGCCAGCCCCAGCGTGAACTTCACATCCTGTACGGACTCGCGAATGTTCTGCGAGCGATCAATGTAAGTGTCCAGGTGAATTCCCGGCGGCAACTGCGCCCGGAATTCAGGAAGCAAGGATGTCAGCCGGTCCACGATCTCGACCGTGTTTGTGCCAGGCTGTTTGTATATCGCCAGATTGATACAGCGATTGAACGTGCCGTTGTTTACGAAATAGGTGACCTGCTTGTCGCTCTGGATGCCGTCCTTGACCTCGCCTAGGTCCTGGAGACGCACCGGCGAACCATTGCGGTACGCCACGATGATGGGCCGATACTGCGCGGCAGATTCCAACTGGCCTTTGGCCTCCACCGTGAATGATTGCTGCGCCCCGTAAAGCGTTCCTGTCGGATTGTTCGCATTTTGGCGATTGACTGACGCCTGCACATCCTCGAGCGCAATGCCGCGATTTACCAGCTTATTCGGATCGAGCTGAATCCGCACCGCGTACTTCGCCGATCCGCCGACAACCACCTGCGATACGCCGCTCGTGGTGGAGATGCGCGGCGCGATCACCGTCTCCGCGTATTCGTCCACCAATGTTGCCGGTAGCGTCTGCGAGTTTAACGAGATCTGGTAAATGGCCTGGTCCGCTGGATTCACCTTCTGCATGGAAGGCGGAGCGGGCATGTTGGGCGGCAGCTTGCGGGACACGGCGGCGATTCCGTTCTGCACATCCTGCGCGGCGGAATCGATATCCCGGTCCAGCCCAAACGTGATGGTGATGAAAACAAATCCGCGCGAACTGGACGACGTCATCGAATCCAGCCCGGCAATGGTCGAAAACTGCCGTTCCAGGGGTGCCGCAACCGACGCAGCCATCGTGTCGGGACTCGCTCCAGGAAGGTTTGCCTGCACCTGAATCGTGGGGTAATCGATGTTCGGCAGATCACTCACCGGCAGCGACCGGTAGCCCACGACCCCGAAGATAAAGATACCGATCATGAGCAGGGCAGTCATGACGGGACGACGAATAAATATTGCGGTGAGATTCATTGCGATGAATTCTTCAGTTTATCTGATTCCGGCGATGCTGAAGGAGTCCTTCCTTAAAAAAACGTTCAGCGGCAGCCGGAGGTTACCCGAATGCCCGCTTTAGATTGGTGCGGGGCGGTTTGGACACCAAAAGCGCCCCGCCTGCGGGACGCCCTTCGAATCTTGCCGGATGGGTCGATCCGCACACGCCGAAGCTCCTGGAGCCCTCCCCCGAAAGCCTGCGCCGATCACGGTCCCTGACTCGCGGAAACATCACGTGATGGCTATCTTGCTGATGAGGCTAAGTAATGGATTGGACTAGGCAATGTCGGGAATTAGAAACTTTGCCCTCTGGCCCGCGGCTTCCGCGACCGCTTCCGCCGCGATGTGGCCGCTGCGAACCGCGCCTTCCATGGTCGAAGGCCAACCGGAACGGGTCCAATCCCCCGCCAGAAATAAGTTGGAGACGGCGGTCTTGGCCACGGGTCGAAGCGGCTCCAGGCCGGGCTTGGCCGAGAACGTCGCGCGGATCTCCTTCACCACGTGAGCTTTCTCCAGTTTGGCATCCGCCACAGCGGGGAAGAATTCACGCAGTTCGCGCAGCGCCAGCGCGATCACCTCCGCCCGAGGCATCTCCACCAAGCTGCGCGAAGCGCTGACCACCAGTTGCAGATAGCGCCCATCGCGTTTATTGAACATCCATTGGATCGTCCGATCGAGCAGCGTCGCGTGCGGCAAATTCGTGATCGCCCGGTCGAACCACAGGTGAATGCCCGTAATCGGCGAATGCGCAAACGGCGAGACATCGATCGCGAGCCCTGGAATCACCGCAGGAATCCGTTCGAAGGACACCGCACTGATGTAGAAATCGGCAGAGTGCTCCCGTTCGCCCTCGGGGCCGCCGGCAACCACCGAGCGCACACGATCATTCTCGATGTTCACGCGAGTAATCGGCGTCCGCAGGTGTAGCTGCACGTTGCCGAAACGCTTCCAGATCTCGCTGCTGTAGAGCTCTCCGAGCGGGACGTTGGGAATGCCCATATGATAGGCGTCCTTGCGCGCCAGGAATCCCAGTCGAAACACTTGCAACCCATGGGACGCCGCCATCCCGTCGAGTTCCTCGTTGATCGCGCTCACCAGAATCTGCCGCCAGAAGCGTTCGATCGCCTGTGCGGGCTGCTTTTTCTCGCGCAGCCAATCGAGCATCGTGATGCGGTCCAGGTCCGCGCGATCTTTCTCGCCCTCCATCGCCAGCAGCGCGCGTCCCACGGCGATCTTTTCGCCCAACGTCAGGAACGTCAGCTTCACGAACGCCTCGGTGAAATGCGCTGGCGCGGGAAGCACGCCGGATTTCAGAACGCTGCTCTGTCCGCCGGGTTCGATGAACGTAAATTCGCGATGGAACTCGATATCTTTTTCAACGCCCAAGCGCCTGTAGAAATCGAGCAAATTGCCGCAACATCGCAACAGGATGTGCTGGCAATTGTCGATGAGTTCCGCTTCAGTCGCCGTGCCGATCTCGTAGGACGTCGCGCGACCGCCCGGAAAAGGACGTCCTTCAAAAAGAGTGACGGAATGCCCGGCGCTTCCCAAAGCCGCAGCCGCAGCAAGTCCGGCGAGGCCTCCGCCGATAACGATGACTTCAGACATGAAAAAGAAAAGGTCGCGAGCCGAGGACCATACAAGAATCAAGGCTCATACGTAAGTATGGCATCCGGCAAGGCCGGATTCGAAGGAGAGATGGAGAAGAAATAATGAAGCCGCGTGCTGAATTACCGCTGAACAGGCAGGCGTGAACGTCGTCCGCCGCCGCCCCCATTGGTGAGATCGAAAGCGATCAATAAAACGAGCGCGATGAAGAGGAAATCGGACGGTTGAAAATCCATGACCGCCCTCAGTATGCAACAGGAACCAAAACTAGGCAAGTACTAAGGGGTTTAGTACCTTGCATATGCGGGAACCAACCCGGCTTTACTGCCGACGCGCGTGTCCCAGGCGTTGCACCACGTTTTCCATCAGGCGCAAGCCGCAATTGTCGTCGAGCGAAAGAATGGATTCGGGATGGAACTGTACCGCTTCCATCGGCAACTCGCGATGCCGAACGCCCATGATGATGCCGTCTTCGCTCTCCGCCGTGATTTCCAAAACGCTTGGCAGCTTTTCGCGAATCGCGTACAGCGAATGATAGCGGCCCACGCGGAACTCCTCCGGCAAGCCCGCAAATACGCCGAGCCCGTGATTGCGAATCATCGACGGCTTCCCGTGCATCGGGTAGTTCAGCACGCCGAGCTCTCCGCCGAACGCTTCCACCATGCCCTGCAATCCCAGACATACGCCGAACACCGGAACGCCCAGATGCGCTGCATGCCGAATGAGTGCGGGCACGCCGAAATCCTCCGGACGTCCAGGGCCCGGAGAAACCAGAATCAGCGAAGGCTTCACCTGCTCGATCAATTCCAGCGGGAACCCCGAGCGATAGGTCATCACTTCGGCGCCAGTTTGCCGCGTGTAATTCGCTAGTGTGTGGATGAAGCAGTCTTCGTTGTCGACCAAAAGCAAGCGTACGCCCACGCCTTGTTCCTTGCGCGGCACAAAAGCTGGAGCGGCGGGCTTTTCGGCGTTGAACGCCCGGAAGAACCCTGTCGCTTTCAGCCAGCATTCGCGATCTTCACTCGCCGGATCGGAATCGTACAACAGCGTTGCGCCCGCGCCGTAGCGCGCCTCGCCGTCTTTCAAATGCACCGTGCGAATCGCAATGCCCGTGTTGATATCGCCATTGAGCGAAATCATGCCGACCGCGCCGCCGTACCAGCCGCGCGGTTCTTTTTCCAGATTCTCGATCGCCTGCGCCGCCCATTTCTTCGGCGCACCGATGATCGTCACCGCCCACATGTGCGTCAGAAACGCATCCAGCGAATCGAAGCCTTCGGCCAGCGTCCCCTCTACGTGATCTACCGTGTGGAACAGCCCCGCGTAAGATTCAATCAGCCGCCGTCCGATCACCTTCACCGAGCCGGGCACCGCGATGCGCGACTTATCGTTGCGATCAACATCCGTGCACATTGTTAGCTCGGATTCTTCTTTTTTCGAATTCAGCAGCTCGCGGATATTTTCGGCATCCTTCAAAGGATCGCCCGTGCGCCGCGCCGTTCCCGCAATGGGGCACGTCTCCACGCGACGTCCTTCAATGCGCACGAACATCTCGGGCGAAGCGCCAATCAACTGCTCGTCCCCCAACTGCAAAAAGAATTCGTAAGGACTCGGGCTCGCGTGCTGAATCCTCTCAAACAACTCCGAAGGACTGCCCGTATACGGAGCTCGGAACGTCTGCCGCAACACCACTTCGTAGTAATCGCCCCGTCGCATGCCTTCGCGCACGGTCTCGACCTTCGCCATGTACTCTTCCGGCGTGTGATCGCTGACGGGCGCGGTTTGGGTAGCGGGCTTCTTCTTGCGGGACGCGCGTACGCGCGCGCTCGCATGCGACATGCCTGCGGTGGACACTCCCGATCCCGCGAAATCGAACTGATAGCGTTCGATGTGCTCCTTCTTGCGATCCATGAAGAAGATGTCGTCGCACAGGAACAGGTGCAGATCCTTTACGTCGTGGCGCGGCAGCTTTTGCTCAATCGGATCGAAGTGCAGCAGTAGATCGTAGCCAAACGCGCCCACCAGCGCGAGCCTCGCCGCCAGCGGATTCTTGAATTCGTGTTGCAGCGCGCGCACCACCGAAAACGCCGAGGGCTGCTTGCTGCGCTCTTCTTCCGGGAACAATGCGGGAAGCGGCTTCAACTGCCCAACCAACGCACCGTCTTCTTTTGCGAAACGCTGCCAGTGAGGATGCGCCTGCAACACGGGCTCCAGCATCGTGATCAGCGCATGCCCACGCGGATTCAGCGCGCGAATCACAACGTCGCGATTCTTGGCGATGATTTCGAGCGGCGGCGTGACGGCCGCAACGTCCCAACGCGAGTAGCGCCCCGGAAATTCGTATCCCGACGAAAGATAGATGCCGCGCTGCGTGTCGAGCTTCTTCAGCAGTCCATGCAGCCCGCGCTTGAACGCCACGTTCGAAATGGTGCGTGTGACAACAATTCCGCTGGGCGTCGTATATGTTTCAGGGCTCATAAATACTGTGGAAGGGGGCTTGTTTCGAGGATATCACCTCGGGCCCCCGACCCGCGAATTTACTTGCCTTTTGCAGCCGCTTTGCCCAGCACCCAATTCAAATCCACCGCCATCCCCATCGCCTGATACCCCGCGCGATTCGGATGCAGCTTGTCGCCCGGGCCGCCCAGCGTGCTCTCCGGCACGAACTCCGCGCGCAGTTCGCCCGTCTGCGGATCTCCCGTCGCCTTATCGAAATCCACGAACGCATCGAACAATTGCCCGCTGCGGATAAACTCGTTCAGCGCTTTTCGTTTGCCGTCCGTTTCGGGTCCCGATGTTGGGCCACCCACGGCGGACGTCACCGTTGCGCCCATAATCTTCACGCCCGGAATTTTCGCGCGGATGCGACCGACAATCTCACGCATGCCGTTTTCAACGGCCTCGACGCTTTCATTGTTCGCGCGGTTGAAGTCGTTAATGCCTTCGAGCCAAATCACTTCGGAGACGCCCGACAAACTCAGGACGTCGCGCTCCAGCCTCTGCCCCGCCGATGGCCCTCCTGCGAATGGCTTCGCAGGCGTATACTCCGCGGGCCCCACCACGCGATTTCCGCCAATGCCCGCGTTTACGATCGCCACGCGATCGCCCGCCGTCGCATGCAATCGTCGCGAGAGAACATCCGGCCAGCGATCGTCGCCGTTCAACGTGGACGCCGTGCCATCGGTAATGGAATCGCCGAACGCGACGATCAATCGCGTGTCGTTCGGCGCGTCCATATCCAAGGCATTCACGAAATACCAGGACGTCGTGCTGAACGGAAACGCGGTCTCCGATTCATCGTTTCCTTTGGCTCCAGTCCCAGGACCCGTCAAATACGAAGTGGTCAGCGACTTCGCATGCCACGTCATCGGCCCGCTTTCTCCCGCCACGTGGAAACTCACCGCCATCTTTCGGCCGTTCAGTGACGCCGCCGCAAGCCCGGTGAACTTCAGCGCCACCGCATCACTCCACCTGGATTCGCCGGGCGCCACGGTCACGGACGTCTTTCCGTCGAATAACACCGCTCGATTGGTCCCCGTGACCACTGCCGCTCCGCTCAGCTGCACTCCCACGAACACGCCGTCGAACGTCACCGGCTTTGTTCCCAGCGCATTCGACAATCGCACGCGCGTGCGCGCGCCCCATATATCGGGACGCACAATCATGCGGAACGATTGATCGCGAGCGCCGCTTTCCGGGGCGGGGAAGATCGCCGTCAGCACCGGCTGCCCCGAGGCGTTGCCTGTTGGATAAGGCCCCTGCACGGAGCCACTCCACGCCGTGATCCATTTCGCGTAAGACAGCGAAGTGCAACACAACAGCAGTAAAAGTCTAAAGGTGGACGATTTCATGCGCGTTCCTCTTGTTGAAGCGAGATAGGCGAAACGGTCTGAGTTTACAGCAACTGCGTGCGCTATACGAACTGCTGGAAAATTTCGTTGGATACCAGGATGCCGCGATCCGTAAGCCTCACGCGCGATCCCGTCTGCTCTGCCAGGCCATCGCGCAACATCTGAGTTACCACATCCGCGAAACCGTCCACGTGCTCGCTCGCAGGAATCATCTCGACGCCTTCGCGCAGCCGCAATCCCAAAAACCATTTCTCGCCGCGCGGATCGGCGGGTGTGCGCTCAGGCCGCGGAAATCCCGCGACGTACTCTGCCGCGCCCTCGGGATTCTGCCAGCGAGCTTCGCCATCGAACGAATGCGCGTCCGCACCGAAGCCCAGATACGGCTCGCGACGCCAATACTTCAAGTTGTGGCGCGATGCATGCCCCGCCTTCGCAAAGTTCGAAATCTCGTAGCGTTCGATGCCGATCTGCTTCAGCCGCTCAGTCGCAATTTCGTAGAACGTCGCGATCGCATCATCGCTCGGCACATCCGCCGCGCCATACCGAGGGCCGCCCTTGATCAGCTCCCGCCCCAAGCGCGAATCTTCGTCGATCTCCAGCATATAAACGGAAACATGCGGAGGATTCAAGCGCGCCACCCAATCGAGCGACGCATTCCAAGTGGCCTCTGTCTGCGTCGGCAATCCGGCGATCAGATCGATGTTGACGCTTTCGATGCCTGCGTCACGCAACAGCGCGACTTCGCGCTCCACAATTTCGGCGCTGTGTTTACGACCAGTTCGTGCGAGCTCCTGCGGCACGAACGATTGCACACCCAGGCTGACACGATTGATCCCGGCCTTGCGCCACGCGCGAGCTTTTTCCAGCGTGATGGTCCCCGGCGCGGCTTCCATCGTAGCTTCTAACCAAGGAGCAGCTTCTTGCCATTTCCCTTGTCCCGGAATCGCCGCCAGCAAATGCGACAAGGCATCACCGTCGATTTGGCTCGGCGTACCGCCGCCTAAGTAAACTGTCTCGGGAGTCCAGGCCCACTGCGTGTTCTCGATCTCCGCACGCAGCGCTCCGAGGTATTGCACTTCCAATTCGCGCGGCAACACGCCCGACGCGAAATTGCAGTACGTGCACTTCTGCGCGCAAAACGGATAAGAGATGTAGACGCCCGGCATGGCACCAACTACAAGCGCACGGTGGTGCCGAGTTGCTTACTTACCGCTTCGGCGATCAGTTCCACCAAAGTCTGGCCATGGGCGGCAAACGCTCCACGCCCGGCGTCCCAATCCAGCTTGTGGCTTTTCATGTGTGCCGAAACCCACACCTGCTTTACGGGCGCATTTGGACTCACCACGAACTTCGCCGGAGGATCCTCGAACTCAATCGCCAGCGCTCCGGCGTTGAAGTCGGCTTCGAAGTCGTGTTCTTCGGTGGCCCGGCCCAGGCGGTTATAGAGGTCTTCGAGCGCCTCGGATGAGTGTGTCTGAAATTCGTTGTCGTCCATCGGATCTTCTTCGCGATACCAGCTTCAATTCTCGCGCAAACCGCCCTCCGGGGTCTCGTCTGTCTTTTTCGCAAGTAATTTTCTGGCGACTTTCTTCAGATATACTTCATCTGTTACCCTTGGACCGTTCGCCTAGTATGCAACCGGCTTGTATCCGTCACACCGACCTCCCCGGAACATCCCGGCTCTTTGCCGATTTCACCTATCATTTTGATCGGGTTGCACCGTTTTACCGGCACGATCCACGAAATCCCGAGTCGTTCAAAAAGGTCGCCGGAGAAATCGATTATCCGGCGGACCGCCGCGCGGCACTGGTCGCCGCCCTCACGGCGCAAAATCAGCCTTCCCCACTGCGCGACGAATCCCTGCGAAAGTTGGCGCAGCCCGGCACCGTCGCCGTGGTCACCGGCCAGCAAGTGGGACTCTTCGGCGGACCCGCGTACACCATCTACAAAGCTCTCACCGCCGCGCGCATGGCACAGTGTTTGAGCGATCAAGGCATTCCGGCTGTGCCGATTTTTTGGCTGGCAACCGAAGATCACGATTTCCCCGAAGTGAATCATGCCTGGATGTTCGACGGCCAGAGCCAGTCGCACATGCTACAGGCCGAGGCGTCCACTGCATCCAAGGGACAGCGCCCTGTCGGTTGGATCGCCATCGATCAGCCGCCTATTGCCGCGCTCAAAGAAGTGCTCCGCTTCATGCCGTTCGCGGACGAGGTGATTGCAGCGGTCGAGCAGTCTTACGTTCCAGGCGCGAATATGGGCGCGAGCTTCCAGCGGTTGCTCGAAGTGCTTACGCGCAATCTGGGGCTGATTTTCTTAGATCCTCTCGATCCCGCGCTGCGCGCCATCGCCGCGCCTTTCATGGCCAAGGCCGTAAAAGCGGCCAAAGACATTCAGCCTCGTTTGGTCGCGCGCAATCAGGAATTGACGGACGCCGGATATCACGCGCAGGTGCACGTGGACGCTGGCACGTCGCTCTTTTTCGTGCTCGACAAAGGCCATCGCATGCCGGTGCGCCGTAAAGACGGCAACTACGCGGATCTCGCGGATCGCGCCGCCGATGTTTCTCCTAACGCTCTGTTGCGTCCTGTGATGCAGGATTATTTGCTGCCTACCGTTGCCTACATCGGCGGGCCGGGCGAGCTCGCGTATTTCGCCCAATCGGAAGTTTTGTACGACGCATTGCTCGGGCGCATGCCCGTCGTAATGTCGCGTTCGGCCTTTACGCTGCTGGACGCGCGCTCCGCAAAATTGCTGGATCGCTACAAGCTCACCGTCGACCGCGCGCTGATCCCGCAAAATGTTCTGGCGGATCTGGTGGCGAAAACGCTGGTGCCGCAGGAGCTCAAAGGCTCGCTCGAATCGGCGACCGCGAAGATCAACGCCGAAGTGGATCGCATGAAAGCAGAGCTGGAAGCGTTCGATCCCACGCTCGCGAAAGCCCTCACGAACAGCCGCTCGCGCATCACCTATCAATTAGACCGCATGCTGCGCAAAACCGAGCGCGAAGCCCTGCGCCGCGATGAACGCGCTTCGGCCGAAGCACAGCACTTGAGCGCCATGCTGTATCCGCATCGCCATCTGCAGGAGCGTTTCTATTCCATCCTGCCGTTCCTGGCCCAGCACGGCCTGAACCTCGTCGATCGTCTCTACCAGCACGTCGAGCTCGATTGTCCCGATCATCGCGTGTTCCCTGTCTAGATTTTCTCCCTCGCCACCGTTGCCGATTGCGCGACAATCGAATTCATGCGCGTCAATAAAGTAAAGCAAGCCCTCAAAGAGGGTAAGGTGCAGCTGGGCTGCAGCGTTTCTATGATTCGTTCGCCGGAGATCACCCGCATTCTTGCGGCAGCGGGCTTCGATTGGACGTACCTCGATTCCGAGCACGGCGGCTTCGATCTCGAAACGCTACAGGATCTGGCCCGCGCGGCCAATGACAACGGACTCTGCCCCATCGTCCGCGTTGCCGAATTGCATTACGCTTTGATCGCTCGTGCCCTCGATTCCGGCGCGCAGGGAGTTCTATTCCCCCGCGTGGAATCGCCGGAACTGTTGGCGCAAGCCATCTCCTGGACCAAGTTCCCCCCGCTCGGTGTGCGCGGTTTCGGACTCCAGGCGACGCACATCAACTACGAAAACCAATCCATGCCCGACGTCATCGCGCACCTGAACGAAAACACGATGGTCGTGCTGCAAATTGAAACCATCACGGCGATGAACCGCCTCGACGAGCTGCTCTCTGTTCCAGGTGTGGACGCCGTCATGATCGGACCCGCCGATCTTTCTATATCGCTCGGCGTGCCGGGACAGTTCGAGCACCCCTCCATGATCGCGGCCATTGAAAAAATTCGTGACGCTTGCCTGCGCCACGGCGTCGCGCCGGGGATTCACGTCCGCTATCTGAAGCTCGCGCAATATTGGCGCGAGCGCGGTCTGACGTTCCTCAGCTGCAATAGCGAGATCGGTTTCCTGCTGGAAAAGGCCCAGGACACGGTCGCTCAGCTGCGCGGCTAGGAGCCTGTCGCGACGAGATCGTTACTACGCCCCCTCCTTTACAGCCGGGGTTGGTGCTAGTTGTGCGAAAGGACAGTGTTCAGCACCGAACCGCGACCGTCAGGGAGCGGACAGAATGACAACGTTTTCTCTGCGACAGGACACTAGCTTCGGCGTCACGAATGTCGCGACGAGGAAGCCGGCTGCTACATCTAATATAGAAGCATGAGAATCGAAATCGCCGGTATGCATTGTCAGGCCTGCGTGGCTCGGGTTCGCAAGGCGTTGGAAAAATTGGATGGCGCGCAAGTGCGGGAAGTGGAAGTCGGCTCCGCCAACGTGGAGATTGATCCCGCGCGTCAGGCGGAAGCTCTGCAAGCCATCGAAAAGGCCGGCTATCAACCGCACATCGCGGCGTAGATTTGGCTGGCGAGGTCCGTGGAGTCCTGCGTGCTGGCGTAAAGCAAAGCACGCGAAATCAATATGACTCTCACCATTAACGTCGGCGGTATGGTTTGCGCCACTTGCCAGGCGCACGTGCAGAAGGCGCTTGACCAAACCGAGGGCGTCTCGCAAGCCGCCGTCAATCTCATGACCGGGCAGGCGCAGGTGTCGTTCGATCCCGCCGTGGTCGATGCCGCGCACTTGCTCGAGGCCATCCGTGACACCGGCTATGAGGCCGAACTCCCTGCGGTCAATCAGACCGCGATCGAAGAACAAACGCAGAGGGATTACGAGCAAGCCACCGAAGCGCGCGACCTCTTCGTCAAAGCGGCCGTGAGCTTTGTGCTGGGCGCCGCAGCCATGGCCGCGCCCGAACACTGGATGCATCAGAACTGGTTCCGTTATACGCTTGCCGCCGTCACCTTCTTCATCATGGCGTGGGCCGGACGCCGCATCTACGCAGGAGCCTGGAAAACCGCCACGCACGGCACGGCGGATATGAACGCGCTGGTCGCGCTCGGCACCGGAGTCGCGTTTCTCTATTCACTGGCCGTTACCGTGAGTCCTGCAATCTTTGCGACTACTTCGCAAGGCGGCATGCCAGACGTTTATTATGAAGCCGCGATTTTTATTCTGGCCTTCGTGATGGCGGGCCGGGCGATGGAAGAACGAGCGAAGCGTCAAACGGCGGGCGCCCTGCGGAAATTGATTGGCCTGCAACCCTCCACGGCCAACGTGATTCGCAATGGCGTCGAAAGCGCCATCCCCATCGCGAACGTCATGCGTGGCGACGTGCTGCTCGTGCGGCCCGGCGAGCGCATACCCGTCGATGGTGAAATCGTCGAAGGCTCCAGTTTCCTGGACGAATCCATGCTGACGGGCGAGCCCGAGGCTGCCGCGAAATCCGTGGGCGATGCCATCGTCGGCGGCACTCTGAACACCACGGGCAGCTTCCGTTATCGCGCCACGTCGCTCGGCGAGGCCAGTGTTCTTGCGCGCATCGTTGCGCTTATGCGCCAGGCGCAGAGTTCGCGCGCGCCCATCGAACGCTTGGCGGATCGCATCAGTGGCGTCTTTGTTCCCACGGTCCTCGCGCTGGCCATCCTCACCTTCGCGGGCTGGATGCTCATGGGTCACGGTGCGCTGCAAGCTGCCGGTAGTGCGGTGGCCGTGCTGATTATCGCGTGCCCCTGCGCCATGGGACTCGCCGTGCCCACCGCCGTAATGGTCGCCACCGGGCGCGGCGCGGAGTTGGGAGTCCTCATCAAAGGCGGCGAGGCGCTCGAAAAGCTGCACAAGATCGATACGGTGGTTCTCGATAAGACCGGCACTATCACCGAAGGAAAGCCGCGCGTTGTCGAAACAACTTTGCCGGATGACGCGCTGGCGCTGGCCGCAGCGGCCGAACGCGCGTCCGAGCATCCTCTGTCACGCGCCATCGTTGCGTATGCCGAAAAGCGCAGCGTCGCAATGCTCGGAGCCACCGACTTCCACTCGCTGCCTGGACGCGGCGTCCGCGTGCGTGTGAGCGGCCACGATGTGTTGTGCGGCAACGAAGAATTTCTCCGCGAGAGCGGAATCGTGGGAGCAGCAGCCAGTGGGGACCCTCGTGGCATCATCCTTGTCGCGATCGACGGCGCGTTTGCCGGATCCATCACCGTTGCCGATCCCATTCGCGCGGAGTCCACGGCGGCGATCCAGGAGTTTCAACGGCTCGGGCTCACGGTAGTGCTGCTGACGGGTGATCGCGAGGCTACGGCGCAAGCCATCGCCAAGCAGGCGGGCATCGCGCGCGTAGTCGCAGGAGTTCTTCCGGCGGGAAAAGTCGACGAGATCCGGCGCTTGCAGCAGGAAGGCCATGTCGTGGCCATGGCAGGTGATGGCGTCAACGACGCGCCGGCATTGGCACAAGCGGACGTGGGATTCGCCATGGGCTCTGGAACGGAAATCGCGATGGAAGCGGGCGACGTGACACTGCTCAAAGCAGGCTTAGGAGGCGTCGCGCGAGCGATCGCGCTTTCGCGGGCGACAGTGAGGATCATGCATCAGAACCTCGGCTGGGCGCTCGCCTATAACGTGATTGCGATTCCCTCCGCGGCGTTCGGATTTCTCAGTCCGGTGATTGCCAGTGCGGCCATGGCCATGAGTTCGGTGAGTGTGGTGTTGAACAGTCTGCGCCTCAGAAGATTTAATAAGACGATTTAACAAAAAGTAGGCAAAATTCGCGCGTGCGAAATGGGCGCGTCGATGCGCTGCAACTTCCCGCAAATCAAGCACATCGAAAACGGCGAGCGACATTCGAAAAACGTCCGCAAAACATCGCATTTCTGGGCGATTTAAGCGGCTTTCGGAGGCCCAGCAAGGGGTAAGGATAGGCGTGCTTTGCGATGCGCCTACGCGCCCGCTAGGCCCCTAGGAATGGAAATTCGAAAATCAAAAACAGCAGCAGGTAAAACCCCGCACGTCAGTGCGGGGATACATTCGCTAGAACGATAGAGCTCGGATGTATCCCCCGGCTCACGCCAGGGGTTTTACCCCGATCCGCTGTTGCGATCTGGAAAAGTTCGCGAATGCTCTACAGCCATCGCAGGCAAGCGTATACCACGGGTAGCGCGAACAGACTCGAGTCGATGCGATCCAGCCAGCCTCCGTGTCCCGGAAGCAGCGTTCCGCTGTCTTTGACTCCCGCGCCGCGCTTGAATGCCGATTCGCACAGGTCGCCCAGCTGCCCAGCGACATTTCCCACGGCGGATGCCACCAACACCTGCGTCAATGTCGCGCTCGGAATCAAGTAGTGCGCGTAAAGGAAACCCGCGAGCATCGCGCCGATCACGGATCCCAGCGATCCTTCCACGGTTTTCGCGGGACTGATGCGTGGCGCCAGCTTATGCCGTCCGATCGCCTTGCCCGTGTAGAACGCGAACGTGTCTCCTGCCCAGCTCAGCAACATCGCCAGCATGAGCCAGTGCGCCGACATTGCCCGCAGTTCCACGGCGGCGCGCCATGCGCCGAATATATAAAGGACGCCGAGCACTAAGGCGGCAGACGCGGGCAGCGCGTCTTTCAAGTTCTGTGACCGCAGTGCCAGCGCCATCGCGGCGACGGCCGTCAGCAGGATCGCGAGCGCAGGTTCCGGAGAATACAGCAGCGCGACTCCCGCCACGATGCCAAGCGCGGGTTCCAACACTGCACCGCCACCTCCGCAAGCCCTCGCCAGTTGGTGAAATTCCAAATAGGCGAGCGCGCCGACGATCACCAGCGCAGCGCGGAACGCTTCAAAGGGTGCGAATAGGATGACCCAGACGAAGACCGGGATCATCACCGCCGCAGTGGCGATGCGTTTCATAGCGACCGATGGGCCTCGCCTGTGCTGCCGGACGATTCTCTAGAACCGGCGAGGCCGCCGAAGCGGCGATCGCGCTTCTGGTAGTCCAGAATGGCGCGCAGCAGGTCGGCCCGTGTGAAATCCGGCCACAAGGTCGAGGTGACGTACAATTCTGCGTACGCGATCTGCCACAGCAGGAAATTACTGACGCGCATTTCGCCCGAGGTGCGAATCAAGAGATCCGGATCTGGCGTGCCTGCCGAATACATGCGTGCGGAGATCGCCTGCTCGTCGATTTCGATATCGCCGTGCTTGGCATCCTCCACTAACTGTTTCACGGCGTCGACGATTTCCGCGCGGCCGCCGTAGTTAATCGCCAAGTTTAACTGCATTCCGGCATTGTTCGCCGTTTTCTTGATGGCCGCATCCAGCTCGGCGCGCACTTGGTCGGGGAGCGCATCCAAGCGGCCGATCGCCGTAAGGCGGATGTTCTGCCGCTCGATCTCGGCCAGCTCCGTGTGCAGATAAGCGCGCAGCAAGCGCCACAAGACGTCCACTTCCGTGCGCGGCCGCTTCCAGTTTTCCACGGAAAAAGCATACAAAGTGAGAGCTTTTAGGCCCATTTGCGTGCCGGTCTCGATGACCGTGCGCACCGTCCGCATTCCGGCTTTGTGGCCCGCCACGCGCGGCAAATTGCGGCGTTTGGCCCACCGTCCGTTGCCGTCCATAATGACGGCGATATGGGCGGGCAGGCGTAGTGGATCGATCGCCCGAGCGAGCGCATCCTCCTCATTTCCTGGCCGCATCGCTTCGAGCAGAGCTTGCATGCGTAAGGACCATGGTACGAAAAATTTGACGCCTTCGTCGCGTTTCGCTACCATGTATCTGCGGGGTGGAGCAGTCTGGTAGCTCGTTGGGCTCATAACCCAAAGGTCGCAGGTTCAAATCCTGCCCCCGCAACCAAGAGATACATCTTCTTCTCCCCTTCCTGCGGTACTCGATTCATCTCATCAGCAGCGCCCCGGCGATGCGCCGAGAGGGTTCTGACTAGTGGTGGGGATCTGTGAGGCGATCTGCATACCAGGTGCCGCTTGCCGCCAGTGTATAACGTTTCCGGGCGCTTCCCTCATTTCGCTGGAAGTATCCTGTACTGAAACGAAAGATTGGTCGAGCGGCTGATTTGAAAGTCCGGCTTCCCGCCCTGGGTGGCTGGAAATGTGATAGGCTGTTCGTCGTTGGCATTCGGCCCTGTCGGCCGTCGGTTACGTACCCGAGGAGATTGGTATTATGCGCGCCTTGTTCTGCGCGGCAGTTCTCGTTTTGTCTGCGGCCCCGGTATTCTCGGGGACGAGCGCGACGTCTTCTCCCGTCACCATCGTTTATCAATTCAACGATCCCGCCCCGGCTTTCCTGCTGCAAGGAATAAAAGACGAGATCGAGCGCGTTCTCGAGCCCTCTTCCCTCTTGTTGCAATGGCGAGACCGAAACGACGTGTCTGGTTCCGACAGCATGAGCAACCTGGTGGTTGTCGATTTTCGTGGAC
Organism: uncultured Acidobacteriia bacterium; assembly: GCA_903892565.1. Taxonomy (GTDB): domain Bacteria; phylum Acidobacteriota; class Terriglobia; order Bryobacterales; family Bryobacteraceae; genus Palsa-187. Next base: position 16,855 of record CAITIX010000360.1, on the reverse strand, counting down.
AATGCCAGAAGGAAAGGGTTGTCTCTGCGCCAAACGCGGATCTACCGCTTGGTCGAGCTCGCACCATCAATGGAGAAGTCCTGCCGTTCATTGAAATCGATTGTGGCCAGGTACAATCCTTTTTGCATTCCAGTTTGGCCGCTCGCCCGGGGCAGAATTCTAATCTCAATCTGGGCCGGGCGCTTGCTCGCGTGCTGGCACACGAGTTGTATCATGTGCTGGCCGGGACGATGGTGCACTCGCGAACCGGAATCGCTCAATCCTCGCTCTCTGTGAATGACTTGGTTTCCAGCCGCTTGGATTTTGCTCCCACGGATGCAGCGCTGCTGAAATATCCGCACGACCGCACGTCTGAAGTGGTCATCGCCCGAAGGGGCCCGGCCTACATTCAGTAAACGCGCCCTCCCGGCGGCGTCACTTCATCAGCCACCGCACAACGCTGTAATCTGCGGCTGCCAGTTGCTTGGGCAACTCCAGATGTCCGTAATGCGTCATGTGGGGATCCCACACCATCAGCCGGACCTGCGCGGTCGGATTGACGCGGCGGTACTCATTCGCAACGTAGACTTCGGGAGCCTTCATCGGATCCTCCGGCAGCCAATGATTGCGGTCGAAGTGCGCCACCGTCCACACCATCTTCTTGTAGCCATCCATGCGCGTGAAGTGCGTGGCGAATAGATCCTTGTCGACGTCCTCGAGATTCACGCCCCAAGGGTTGCCGCTTTTCTTCAGTAGGTTCGCCAGTTCCACCTCGACGCGGCCTTTCTGGTCGATGGCGCCGCCGTGCTCCAGGTCCTGAATCTGTTGCTTAAATTGCGGACGTCGGCGAGCCTCCTCGGCAAGCCACGCGCCAGCGATATCCGCCACGGACATGCCGGGCTCGTACAGAGGATTCAGGAACCAACTGTATCCGTGGCTATACGTCGGCACATCACGACGACTTAGGAGTTCGAGTGGACGTTTGCCTCCGCCGCCACCTTCTCCATCACCGCCGCGACTCGGAATCTTGATCGCCTTTGTCAATGCAAGTCTCGCCGGACCGCCGCTACCCCAGCCGAAGTAGCGGCCTTTCAGGCGCGCCGCAAGTTCCGGATCCTGATAGGACAGCATCGAGAGTTCGCCCGACGTCGAGTGGCCAATTAGCAGGATGTCGCCTTGCGTGTTCTTCAGAATGAGGCTCTTGAGTCCATGCATGACGACTTGGTTATTCACGAGAACGTTGCGAACTTCCGCCTCCTGCATGGGGAGATCTTTGTCGAGCACGTATTGGGGTTGTCGATTGAGGCTCTCAATCGGTTGCTCCCATCCTCCATATTTGAAGTTGCCGGGGATCGTCACGATCATGACGTTTAGTTTCTGCGCCAAGAATTGCGCCCAGCCTGGACGGTTCTTCAGATCCACAAAGAATTCGTAGAAGTTCGCAGCCCCGCCGTTCATGATGATGAACCACGGATAATTCTTCGCGTCAGGATTGAGACTGGTGAGCTTCAAGCCCGTGATGTCCCAATCGAGGTTGTAATGCTTGTAGCGCTCCACCACCCACTCGGCCTTGTATCCGAGCTTTTCAGCGGAAATTTTCGCGACATCGCGCGGATCAAACGCACCACCTGGCGCCTTGAGAGCGAGATCGGTAACGGATTTGCCGCCATCGGGAAGATCGAAGCCTTCACCAAGAGACATGAACTCCGGCGTAGGCAGTGAGACGAACGTGGATTTTCCGTCGTCCAGTAGCTTCCAAATCTTTTCCTCCACCGCCTTGTTGGTCCAATCCGGCGGATTGCCTGCGCTGCGCAACGGCTGGATCGCGACCACAAGAAGAAATCCGGTGGCTATGGCGATAGCGGGTTTGGTTCTGCTGCGGTTCATCATCGATTTGATTTCCTCGCGGTGCGTCCTTCTGACTTGTTTCAGATATCGTGGAGCTCGTTGATTCTTGCTCGCCTCCGCTAACGTTTTGCGTGCAGCAATTCCTGATCGATGATTCGTTCGAATTCGGCACGCGGCTGGGCTCCGGTCAAAACCACGCCGTTGATGTTAAACGCGGGCGTTCCCGACATTCCCATTTTTGAGCCCTGCTCCCGATCGGCATCGATGTGCGCGGCGAACTTGTGCGTGTCCAGGCACTGCTCAAATTGGTCCACGTTGAGGTCGTTCTTCGTGGCGAGTCCCTTCAATACGTCCGGGGTCAGGCTTGGCGAAGCGAACATCGCGTCGTGAAGTTCCCAAAAGTGTCCCTGCTCGCGCGCGCAGGACGCCGCCTCCGCCGCGTCCTGCGCCTGCGGATGAATCTCCCGCAGAGGATAGTCTTTAAAAACAAATGCGACCTTGTCTCCGTATTTGTCTTTCACTTCGCGCAGTGTCTCCTGCACACCTCTGCAAAAGGGACACTGATAATCGCCGAATTCGGTCACTGTCACCGCCGCCTGTTCGGCACCGCGCCGCGGTGAATCTCCGGTGCTGATGGGCACGCGCGGCGCTTCCAATAAAATGGCGACCTTAGCCTCGGCGCGCAACTTCTCGGCGAACTCCTTGCGAGCTTCTTGAATTTCGGCATCGCGCAAATCTCGTGCAACTTCGGCACGAGCCGCCGCGAATGATTTCTGGTAACGATCCCTTTGCGCGAAATAGAAACCATGCAGTTCGCCCTCGGACGGTAGTCCGATCTTTGCGTCGATCTGGGTCTTTAGATATTCATCAACACTCTGTCCGCTTTTGCTGGCCGCCAGTTCCAGTAGCTTGTTCGAGATCAGTTTCTGGAGGACGTTAGTTTTGCTTTCGTAAATCTGCTGCTGCAGATCGAATTGGCCGTCGAGATCTTCTTGCAGGATGGGCGCGCCATTGACGATAGCGACTATGGCGCCGCCGTGCGCCTGGGCGCCCAGCGATGGGCGCGCGAATAGGGCCAGGACGACCGCGATGAGTACCGTCGCAGTCGTCCAATCCCGTGAATCAATCTTTGCGCGCGCCGTTTTCATCTTGCCTTCTAGTGGAGCGCCGCACTCACTGCAGGAAGTGCCGGTACGGACTTCGGAGGAATGCGATGATGCGTCGCTTGCTCATACGCGTATGCCAGCTTCAAGAGCACTGGCTCGCTATACGGCCGTCCGAAGAACGTAATACCAACCGGCAGATTGTCGGACGTAAATCCCGCAGGCACGGTCATCGACGCCGCATAGACAAGGAACGTGTTGAGATGCGGCACGCCCTTGCTGTTCACATACGGCGGATTCATGCCGTCTTCGATCAACGTCGGCTGGTGTTCCACGGACTTGTGCACAATGGCATCCAGCTTGTTGTCTGCCATAACCTTCATGACGTTGATCGCAAGCTGATCGCGGGCTTTGAGATATTCCGCATATTTCACGGAATTATCCGCCGGCGTCTTCATCCATTGCGCGGCCTTTGACGGCGGAAGGATCTTCGAAACTTCCGGCGAGTTCTGCACATCGGTGCGCGTCTTGTAAGGAGAGTTCGGGTTGCGAGCCATCCATGTCTTCAGGCTCTCCGCCGACTCTTCGTTGCTCCCGGCTCGCTTCGCAATGAGCGCGTTGAGATCCGGAATCACGATGTTGTCGATAACAATCGCTCCGGCCGCCTTCAGTTCCGCGATGGCCTTCTGGAACTCGACATCGACTTTCTTGAAGTCCTCAGAGGAAGGTTCGGATCCGTTGCCGAACGATTCGCGGATGACGCCGATGCGAGCGCCCTTCAGTCCATTCTTATCGAGAGATTTCGTGTAGCTCTCGGGGACGTGGCCGACGCCCAATGCGGTGACCGGATCTTCGGGATCGTAGCCGACCATCACGTCGAGCAACTTCGCCAAGTCTTCCACAGTGCGTGCCATTGGACCGAGCGAACCTACGGGCGACGGATATCCGTCGTACATTCCGCTGCGGCTTGCTAAGCCCGCTGTCGGGCGCATACCCACGACGTCATTCCACGTGGATGGTCTGCGAATCGAAGCGAACCCTTCTTCGCCCACCGCGACCGTGGAAAAATTCGACGACAAACACGCGCCCGAACCGCCCGACGATCCTCCGACCGTACGCGCCAAATCGTAGGGGTTATGAGTTGCGCCATACAAGGATCCGAAAGAATCGCCACCGCCTAATTCGCCGAGTGTGGTTTTGCCGAGAATGATCGCGCCCGCTTTGCGAAGCTTCGCGACAACGAAGGAATCCTGTGGCGGACGATAGTCTTTGAACACAACCGATCCCAATGTTGTCGGCATGCCAGCGGCATCCACCTGGTCTTTCACCAGGATGGGAATGCCGTGCAGTGGGCCGACAGGGCCGGACTTCTTGTACGCCGCGTCGAGTTTGTCCGCTTCCTCCATCGCCGTTGGGTTCAGAGAAATCACACAGTTGATCGTGGGACCTTTCTGATCGTAAGCGGCGATTCGATCCAGATACTCCTGCGTCAATTGATGCGCCGACATCTTGCCAGACTTATAAGCCGCGTGTACCTGGCTGATAGTTGTTTCCATCAGCTGGAACGGTTCACCCCCGGCGCTGGCTCCGAACGCCGGTAAAGACGCAACGGCTAACGCACCCGTGATACAGAGCTTCTTGGAAATTCGTAATCTTCTCATGTTCGTCTCCTTAGAACCGGATCTTCAGGCCGAACTGAATCTGGCGGCCCTGGTTTGTGGTGGACGTGATGCGGCCAAAGTTGCTGACCAGGTTGCCGTTGCCGTCGAAGATGCTGGTCGCCGGTGCGGCAAAATTAGGATGGTTCAAGATGTTGAAGAACTCGAAGCGGAACTGCGTGGTGAAACGCTCGGTGATCTTGTCGTTCTTGATCAGCGAGAAGTCCAGGTTCGTTAGACCAGGAGCGATCAGTGAATTGCGTGCGACGTTGCCAAGCACCGTTCCTTTCACGCCGTTGTAGGTGACCGGCGCAGGATACGTGTAGCAACTCGCATTGACGTAGCCGTTGATATTGCCGGTGACGGGATTGGTGCAATCCGAGCTGAGCACCAGATTGGGCCGTTCGCCCAATGCGGTCCCGGTCGTGTCGGCTTTGGTTTCACCGGCTTGATCGGCGCTCAATACCGGAGTGAACGGCAATCCGCTTTGCGTATGGAAGATGGTGCCCGATTCCCAGCCGCTCGTCACAAAGTGAAGCGGCTTCATTTTTGTATTCCAACCAGGAACGTCGTACACCAGACTGAGAGTTCCGTTGTTGCGCAGATTGTAGTCCGAGAGTCCCTTGTTGATTTCAGGGAACAGCGGCGCCGGATTTCCGATCGCGCTCGGGTAGCCCGTGCCCGCGGTCACCGACGATGTTGACGAGGAGTTGTCGATGCTCTTGGCAAAGGCGTACGATCCTTGCACCTGCAAGCCCTTTAACAAGGGACGAGACATGCTCACGTGTAAAGCTTCATAGTGGGCATCCGCGTTCCATGTGTCCGTCGTGTTGATGGTCGCGAAATTTGGATTCAGCTTCTGCGAGGTCGCCGTCGGCCCATAGAAATATCCAAAGGGCGTAGGCGTCGGCTGCACCGTGTTCATGTTTCGTTCCACCTGCACCAAATGCACGCCACGCGATCCGACGTAGCCGGCAGACACCGTCCATCCCCATCCGAGTTGGCGTTGAATATTGAAATTCCACTGCATTGTGTAGGAGCGGGGAGGCGCTGGATCCACATAGGCCGTTCGCAACTGACCGGAGCTGAACAGCTTGTAGCCGTTTCCGGGAAACGCGCCATACAGGCCGGGAGCCGTCACGTTCGTCAGCACGCCTTGTGTGAAGTAGGGGAACGATCGGAACAGCGGCGTGTCGTAGAGATACAACAGCGGGAGATTATCGAAGAATCCGAAACCGGCGCGAATAGCGGTCTTCCCGTCACCGAAAGGATTCCACGCAAGGCCGACGCGCGGCGAGAAATTGTGCAACGTTGGATTCTTCGTGTCGATCGCCTGTCCCAAGGTAGGTGCGCTATCCGAGAGATTGCGGAGAAGCGCGATACGGTTGGTGGACTCGGTTGGGATGGTCGCGATTTCATAGCGCAATCCCATGTTGATCGTCAGCCGGTTGGTCGCTTTCCAGTCATCCTGTGCGTAGCCGCCGTAGATGCTTTGGCGCATGCCGCGTTCGTCGTTCGTACCCAAGAACGTAGCCGAGAACGTGATCGATGGATTCGTTCCCTGCAGACCATTTGTGATGAAGCCGTTCAGCGAACCATAGGACCAGGATCCGCCCGAAAGATTTGGTTGCGAGCTGTTATAGCGCATTCTCTCGGCGTTGACACCGAACTTTAGCGAGTGAGTCCCCTTGGTGATGTACACGCTATCGTAACCCTGGAAAGAGGTGTAGTTGGCGAAGCTATAGTCCAGCGCATTGGGACCCGCGCTGAGCGAGGTCAGCCCCGAGACCACAATGCCTCCGACGTCCAAGCCCGGAAGAAATCCAAGACTCGTGTCATTGATCGCCGGATTGAGAATGTCCGTCACGGAGCCGGATGTGAAGATCGTGCGGGCGACACCGACTCGCGCGACGTTCAGAACCGTGGGGCTGATGGTGCGCGTGTATTCGGTACTACCCGCCTGACGTTTCGATACTTGCGCTGTTCTCTCATTCAGGAAGGCGTCGGGCGTACTGGTATTGCCGCTATCCCAGAAGTAGCTGCCGTGCAGGCTGTCTTTCGGCGAAATCGTATGGTCGAGCTTCACGAGAAAATATTTCTCATTCGCCCGGCTATCCAGAACTCCCGAAAATGTTCCCGTATTTCCATTTCCGATGAGTCCGGCATTCGGCAAAGGATATAGTGCCAGCGCTTTTGCCACGTTCGGATCCACGGTGTATTGCGTGACGGTGCCGTTCCCATTTACGAACAGACCGGAGCGCAGTGCTGCGGAAGGAACCGTCGAAAGCGTAGTCGTTCCCAAGCCCTGCGTGATGCCTTCGTAGTCGAAGAACCAGAACGTCTTGTCCTTAATGACGGGGCCGCCCGCGGTGCCTCCAAACTGACTTCGGCGAAATGCGGGTTTGGCGCTACCTGGTTTATCGAAGAAGTTATGGGCGTCGAGCGCGCTATTGCGTCCGAAGTAAAACGCGGAGCCATGCCATTGGTTCGTTCCGGATCGCGTGACGGCGTTGACCACACCGCCGGCTGCGCGCCCGTATTCGGCGGAGAACGTGTCGGTGAGAACGGTGAACTGTTCGACCGCGTCCACACCGAGCGTTACACCAAGGACACTGCCTGGGGTATTGTTGCCGGAATCGTTGATGCTGATGCCGTCGAACAAGAAGTTATTCGTCGACGGGCGCGTTCCCGAGATGCTCAACTTGTTGCCCAAGCCCGCGCGGATTCCACCGGTGGTGCCCATCGATGCGACGCCGGGCTGCAGAGCCGCAAGCGACGTAAAGTCGCGTCCGTTCAAGGGAAGCTCTCGGATTGTGGTCCCAGAGACGTCGTAGGTCAGTGTCGATGACGCCGTATCGACCGCGGAGACTTGGCCGGTCACTTCGACGCTTGAAGCGACGCCGGCGACGGTAAGCGCAAAATCTACGGTGACCTCGGCGCCGACGTTTAGATTGACGTTATGCTGCACGCCGGTCGAGAAGCCCGGATTCGTCACAGTTGCGTCGTAGTGGCCGGGCTGCAGATTCGCGGCACGATAGATGCCGGCACTATTTGTCAATTGCTCGGTGGTGACGCCCGTCTCGACGTTCACCAGCTTTACAGCTGTTGTCGGGATCAGGCTGCCTTGTGGATCTTTGACGGTTCCGGTGATGGTGCCGCCGACGGTTTGTGCCAACACGGATCCCGCTAGCAGTGTGCCTATGACGGCAAGTTTCAGTGCGAGAAACGTTCCGTCACGTCCGAAGGCGCGCCAACGGTTTATCGAAGCGCCTGTATTTGTCACGATAGTTTTCAAAGTGGACATGAACTAAATCCTCCATTTTTGGGTCTGGTATCCCAGGAGCCCGCGTCTAGGTTTTGGAAATGCGTCCAAAGACGACCTTGTGAAGGATCGCCCTTGGCAGCGCTAACACAGCGCGGATAGTTCAGGAGCTTCGCCGCTCCTCATGTAAGCGTCAGTGGCTGGATCCATGCGCTTGGGCCGGCAGGGGTCCAAACGCAGGGGGGGGGATTCGGTGGTGCGTCGCTGATTCATAGGCCGAAGCAACTTTGATCACGTCGGCGTCGAAGCCGGGTCCGGCCCAGAACATCATGCTGATCGGCATGGGATGCGGCAGCTTCGTTTCGACATCTCCCGTTACGGGAATGTATTTCTTCTTGTCGGCGCTTAGTACATATTTCGGGTCGTAGGTAACCGTGGTGTATCCAGCAGGCACTTCGGCTTCCGGTCCGCCGAGCAGCGCCGTGAAACCTTGGCAGCAACTCCTCGACGGTCGATTGTTCACGTCTGGCTCCAGTGCTCCTCCCAGAATGTAGGGCGGTGTAGTTTGCTCTGGATTGACGAAGACGTCGATTTTGTTTTCGTACATCACCTTCAGTACGATCATGCGCATGACCGCTTGCATCTCCTGGTAGTTGATGTAGTCGGTGCGCGGACGAGCGTCCGTGATCGCCGCGGCATTCTTGGCTCGCGCCGCGCCTTCGGCGGTCTTGAAGGTTGCGTTATCCACCCAGCTTTTCCAATCTTTCACGCGCGCGTCGCCGCGCTCCAGTAGATAGCGATTCATCAACGGCAAGCCGGACGGGTTCGGAAATCTTCCTTCGTCGGCCACCGTGCGGAGGTTCATCTTCTCGGAGAGCGGCGCTTTGTGCAAAGACAGCGCGACGGCATACTCAACGCTCTTCACGTCCCATCCCGGAACGGCAAACTCCAGCTCGCCCTTGTTCGTCTTCTTGTAAAAGTATTCGGGCACGGTGTGCGGCAAAATCTCGGCCATCGCGTCCTGGAACGTGTACGTCATGTTCGGGACGCTCGGATCGTCGGGATACAAAGGATCTTTCGATTCCACAATCGTCGCGCCGAGCTTGTCGCGCAGTACGGATTTGATTTCCTGGTCGATTTGGTCGCTGATCACCACGTCGTTCTTGCTGTGCTTCACCATGAACTCCCGCACAACGCCGATGCGCACGCCCGCCAGTGGCTTGTCGTTCACCTTGCTGTCCGTTACTAAAGCCTTGGCGTAAGGCTCCTTCGGGATGAGGCCCTTCGGAATGGCCGTGTAAATGTCGCTGGACTCGTACCCCTTCACCGCGTCGAGCACCAATGCTGCGTCCTCGACTGTCTTACAGTGAATGCCGGCGCGATCTCCCGAGTACTTGCTGAATCCGCCATCCATCGCGATGCCCTTCGTCGGGAGCAGATTCACGACATTGTTTCTGGATGCAGGACCTTTGCAGGATGCCGACGTCTGTTCGCAAATCGAACACGTAGATAAATTCGCGGCGACTGACACAGCTGAGCCGTTGCTGGTGCCGCGCGGCACGCGCGCCGTGTCGTACGGATTGCAAGCTTGCCCGGCCCAGGGGCTGTACTGCAGATTCCCCATCGGGAGGACGACGTCCGCCTTATTTGGACCCGCAGCCGCAGGGCCGCCCACGTTTTCCGCGTTCGCGACCGCAAAAATAATGCCACCCTTACTGCGAATCGTCGCAATATCCGGAGAATCGAACTTCGGCGCATCCATCGCAAAATTCACATCGTTGCCGCCCGTGGCTCGCATGTCTTTCGCGTCGTACCAATCTTTCAGTGAAAAGACCGCGCAGTACATCGGGAGCTTTGCCACGTCGGGATTGCGGCCGTATTGCGCGTCGAGTTCCGCGGCGCGTTCGAGCGCATCGGGCATTTTGCGAAACTCTTCGCACGCAGCGGGAGCGCCCGCAGGCAGCGGTCCAGCGGACGGCGCGCGATCGAAATCGCCTTTACAGGTGATCGAACGTTCGCCGCGAACGTTGAGTGTTTCGAGAGCGTCGAGCTGACCCGCTTCGGGGATCCCCACGCGCAGTCCGTACTGCAGCTTCACGCTCGGATCGGAAACGGATGTCACCATCTTGCCGAGCTCGAAGGGCGGGCCTTGATATTGATCGAAGTCGGGAAATACGGTCGAGGCCGCAACCGTTTTGGTCGGATATTGGAGAAGCGCTCCTGCGCGCACCATGCCGGTGGATGCGGGGATCGGCGCGCCATCTTTCGTCATCAGCTCCGTGCACACGCCGTTGTACGCTCTGGCGCGGTCCAGATACATCTGCACTACCTGCTTGCACGATGTCTGCCCGGAACGAATAGCGGCCTGAATTCCGCCGATCGACGCTTCTTCAATGTGGAATCCGCCGGTCTGGGCAAACACCGGCTGCGCCAACAGTAATGTGGCGATCCATCCGGCGGAAATTCCTGAAGCGCTGAGAATCTTCATGAACTGGCTCCCTTATTGATGCGTGGCCAGCGGCCCGAAGGACGGTGGCGGAACTCTGTGGTGCGTGGCGGCTTCATAGGCCGATGCAGCTTTGATCACATCGGTGTCGTAGCCAGGTCCTGCCCAAAACATCATGCTGATCGGCATGGGATGCGGCAGCTTCGTTTCGACATCTCCGGTGACTGGGATGTATTTCTTCTTATCTTTCGTCAACGTGTATTTCGGGTCGACGCTCGTTGTAACGTAGCCTGCCGGGACGTCCGCCTCCGGTCCGCCGATCAGCGCGGTGAATTCCTGACAGCAGCTCTGCGTGCCTCGGCTATTCACTTCCGGCTCCGGCGCGCCGCCTAACAGATACGGCGTGGTGGTCTGCTCGGGATTGACGAACACATCGATCTTGTTCTCGTACATCACCTTGAGGATGATCATCCGCATCACGGACTGCATTTCCAAATAGCTGATGGTGCCCGCCTTGGGCCTGGGGTCGTGGTTCGCAGCCGCATTGAGTGCCTGCGCCTTCTCTTCTTCCGTTTTGAAAGTCGCGTTGGCCACCCAGCTCGCCCAATCTTTCACTCGCGCATCTCCGCGCGCCGCCAAATATTGATCCGATAACAACACGCTGGAGAGATTCGTGAATCCGTGCGCGATGCTGCGCAGATTGATCTTGGGTGACAACGGAGCTTTGTGCAGCGAGAGAGCGACGGCATACTCGGTGGTCTTGACATCCCATCCGGGAACCGCGAACTCGAGCTCGCCCGTTGCGGTTTTCTTCCAGAAGTATTCGGGCATCGCATGCGGAAGAATCTCCGCCATGGCGTCCTCGAAGGTGTAGGTCAAATTCGGAATCGCCGGATCGTCCTGATACATGGGATCCACCGATTCCACGACGGTTGCACCGAGTTTGTCGCGCAGAACGGTCTTGATTTCCTCATTGATCTGATCGCTGATGGCGACGTCGTTCTTGGTGTGCTTCACCATAAACTCGCGCGCGATGGCGATGCGCATTCCTTTGAGCGGCTTATCTGGAACTTTCGCATCGGGCACCAGGAAGCTGGTGTACGGCTCCTTCGGAATAATTCCTTTCGGAATGGCTGTGTAAATATCGTCCGACTTGAAGCCCTTCATTGCATCGAGTACCAGCGCTGCATCGGCAACCGACTTGCAATGAATGCCCGCGCGATCTCCCGCGTTCTTGCCGGTGATGCCGCCATCCATCAGCACACCTTTGGTGGTCAGCAGATTGACGACGTTGTTTCTGGAGGCCGGCCCTTTGCAAGACGCCCACGTCTGCTCACAGATGCCGCAAGTGGTGAGATTGGCCGACACAGCCACGCCGGAGCCGTTGCTGGTCCCGCGCGGAATGCGTGTCGTGTCGTAAGGATTGCAAGTCTGGCCGCTCCACGGAGCGTACTGTAAATCGGTTTCTGGAAACGTCGACGCCGCTTTGTTGAGGCCTGCGGATTGCGCTCCTGTTACGTTGCTGGCCGCCGAGATTGCGTAGATGATGGCGCCTTTTTCGCGAAGCACTGCAATATCTGGCGAATCGACCTTCGGCACGTCCATCGCGAAAGTTACATCGTTGCCTCCGGTGCCGCGCATGTCTTTCGCGTCGTACCAGTCTTTGAGATTGAACACGGCGCAGTACATCGGCAGCTTCGCCAGGTCGGGATTTTGCCCGTACTGCTTGTCCAGTTCCGCAGCGCGTTCCAGAGCGTCGGGGAGCTTTCGAAATTCTTCGCACGCCGCGGGCGCTCCCGCCGGCAGTGGTCCAGCGGATGGTGCGCGATCAAAATCGCCCTTGCACGTGATGGAGCGCTCGCCACGGATGTTCAGCGTCTCCAGCGCGTTGAGCTGTCCGGCTTCCGGAATTCCGACGCGCCAGCCGTATTGCAGTTTCACTTTCGGATCGGATACCGACGTGATCATCTTTCCGAGTTCGATCGGCGGTCCGACGTACTGATCGAGATTCGGGAACACCGTCGAGGCGGGGACTGTCTTCGTTGGGTATTGAATCGGCGCACCCGCGCGAACCATCCCGGTGGATTCCGGAATCGACATTCCATCCTTGGTGACGAGCTCCGTGCAGACGCCGTTATAGGCTTTGGCGCGGTCGATGTACATCTGCACGACCTGCTTGCAAGACGTCTGCCCCGCGCGGATCGCATTCTGAATGTCCGAAATGGAGGCTTCTTCGACGGCGAATCCGCCGCCAGCTTGTCCGAAGAGCGACGAAGCCGCTGCAAGAGTGAGGGAGCAAATGGCTAGAGGTTTCATCTTAATCATTTCAGCGGCCTCCGCCTTGATAGGTCGATAACGGTCCGAATGCGGGAGGTGGAACTCTGTGATGCGTTGCGGACTCATACGCCGAGGCCACCTTGATCACGTCCGAGTCGAAGCCCGGCCCTGCCCAGAACATCATGCTGATCGGCATGGGATGGGGCAGCTTCGTTTCCACGTCGCCGGTGACTGCGGTGTACTTCGTCTTATCCTTGCTCAACACATACTTCGGATCGTAGGTGGTTGTAACGTACCCGGCCGGAACGTCGGCCTCCGGTGATCCGAGAATTGCGGTGAAACCCTGGCAACAGCTCTGCGTGCCGCGATCGTTCACTTCCGGCTCGAGCGCTCCGCCTAATAGATACGGCGTGGTGGTTTGCTCGGGATTGACGAAGACGTCGATTTTGTTCTCGTACATCACCTTGAGGATGATCATCCGCAACACGGACTGCATCTCCAGGTAGCTGATGGAATCGGGACGTGGACGCGGATCGTGATTCAGTGCGGCGTTCATCGCGCGCGCCTTTTCCCCTTCGGTTTTGAACGTGGCATTCGCGATCCAACTGGCCCAATCTTTTACTCGCTCGTCTCCTCTTCCCGCCAAATACTGATTGGTGAGGAGCAAGCTAGAAGGATTGGTATAACCCTTAGCGATGCTGCGCAGATTGACCTTGGGAGACAAAGGGGCTTTGTGCAGCGAGAGCGCCACATCGTATTCCACGCTCTTCACATCCCAGCCCGGGACCGCAAATTCGAGCTCACCCGTCGCGGTTTTCTTAAAGAAGTATTCCGGCACGGCATGCGGCAGGATCTCTGCGATCGCGTCTTGGAACGTGTATTTCATGTTCTCCACCGTCGGATCGTCCGGATACATGGGATCCACGGATTCCACAAGGGTCGCGCCCAGTTTGTCGCGCAGCACCATTTTGATTTCGCCATCGATTTGATCGCTGATGGCAATGTCGTTCTTGGTGTGCTTGACCATAAATTCACGCACGATGCCGACGCGAACGCCTTTCAGCGGCTTCTCCGAAACCTTGGAGTCCGGAACCAGGAAGCTGGTGTACGGCTCATCCGGAATGATTCCTTTCGGAATTGCGGTATAAATGTCGTCCGACTTGTACCCCTTGATGGCGTCGAGCACCAATGCTGCGTCCGTGACCGACTTGCAGTGGATGCCTGCCCGATCGCCCGAATTCTTTCCGGTGATGCCGCCGTCCATCAGGATGCCCTTCGTCGTCAGAAGATTGACGACGTTGTTGCGGGACGCCGGACCCTTGCAGGATGCAGACGTCTGCTCGCAGATCCCGCAGGTAGACAGATTGGCGGATACCGCGACGCCAGAGCCGTTGCTGGTTCCGCGCGGCACGCGAGCCGTATCGTACGGATTACAGGCTTGGCCGCTCCAGGGAGCATACTGCAAATTGGTTTCCGGAAACACGCTAGCGGCTTTGTTGGGCCCGGCAGCTTGGGCTCCGGTTACGTTGCTGGCGGAGGAAACTGCGAAAATGATCGCGCCCTTCTCGCGGAGGACGGCGATATCCGGCGAATCCACCTTCGGTACGTCCATCGCGAAATTCACATCGTTGCCGCCGGTGCCGCGCATGTCTTTCGCGTCATACCAGTCTTTGAGATTAAACACGGCGCAGTACATCGGCAGCTTCGCCAGGTCGGGATTCTGCCCATACTGCTTGTCCAGCTCTGCGGCGCGTTCCAGTGCATCGGGCAGCTTTCGAAATTCTTCGCACGCTGCAGGAGCTCCCGGAGGAAGGGGGCCCGCCGATGGAGCACGATCAAAGTCGCCTTTACACGTAGTCGAACGCTCGCCGCGGACGTTCAATGTTTCGAGGGCATTGAGTTGTCCGGCTTCCGGAATTCCGACGCGCCAGCCGTATTGCAGCTTCACTTTTGGATCGGACGCCGAGGTAATCATCTTGCCTAGCTCGAGGGGAGGCCCTACGTATTGGTCGAGGTTCGGAAACACTTGCGACGCGGGGACTGTTTTCGTAGGGTATTGAATCGCCGCACCCGCACGCACCATCCCGGTGGAGGGAGCAATCGACGCTCCGTCTTTCGTGACGAGCTCAGTGCATGCTCCGTTGTACGCTTTTGCGCGATCAATGTACATCTGCACGACCTGCTTGCACGACGCCCGCCCCGTGCGGATCGCATTCTGAATATCTGAAATAGAGGCTTCTTCCACGGCGAACGCGCCGGATTGAGCAAATAGCGAAGAACTTGCCGTCGCCATGAGACAGAGCCCTAGGAACACTCGCAAGTCCGGAAGAAGGCACTTGGGCGTTCGTCCCGTTGCCGGTTTCTGGATGGATGGAGCGAAAGAATTGTCTGTAGTCTGATGCATTCGCATTTTCGTTAGTCCTCTGAGCTCTTCGTCCGTTACGAGACGCGTGAAACTTCAATGCTGATACGGCCTCACAAAACGACTCCGCGCCGGATCCATCGGCACAATTGTTAAAATTGAGATACGATTGCCGAACGATTTACTGTCGTTGTCGCGGCACGAGGCGGCAGTTTTAGGGAAACAGGTTGTGTGTTTGTTTGCCGCCGCAGCCGACGAGGCCGTGATCGGTTGGCAGTGCTGAGAACTCTTACGGGGCGGTGGTCTTCATTGACAACCGCGGCGCGACGGGAGCTGCGTGGAGTGCGCTGTGTAAGATGTAACGAGTGTAGGGCCGATCCCAGCGACTGTCAATCATTTTAATCTTTCCCGATTCAACGATTGAACTCATTTCATTTTTCGATATCTGGTCCCCGGCATTTCGTATCGATGAATAAGCCCTTGTTGAGGGTGGTCAGGCATCCGTCGATTGCAACAATCGATAGGAGAACGACGGATAGGAGAACAACAGATGCGAGAACAACAGATACGAGAATAGTGGATGCGGAACGACAGTTGCCGGACAAGCTCCGATCAATGACGCTTGGCGACGAAATCATTCGCGAGTGCGGCTGACAGGGCAATCGCTGGCGCAATCGCGGACGCCAAGATTCTGCCGTAGGCGTCAAGAATTCTCCGGCGCGCAAAAGAAAACCGGCCGGGCGCTAGCCCGACCGGTGCAATTCGATCCGATGCTTGTGACTCCGATGCGTCGTTGCGACGCCTTACTTCTTTTTTAGGCTCGCAGCAGGCTCGGGTTCGAACGAGCGGAAGTGGGTGTTGTCCGCCGGGACGCAGCGATCTTCCACAATGCCAGACCAGCCGGCGACTTGCGCGGCTTCTTTCGGGATCAGGCCCCACACCTTGGTGCTGGAATGCCACGGGCGCGTGTAGTTGACCGGATCCGTGAGCGTCATATCCAACCGGAGACGATTGCGCGTCGGACGCGAGTAGCGTTCCTCTAACACCGCCTTTTCACTAATCGGGAAACCGTAGGCGTCCACCCATGCGCGGTCGTCAAAGCCGACGGTGGTTACGACGAGCGTGTCGCCTTCCCACTTGCCCACCGAGTAGCCGTTAAAGCGCGGCAAGTAATCTTCCACGACGGGAAGCTTTCTTCCGTCGGTCCAGATTTCACGGTTATCCCAGAACCATTCGAAGCGCTCGATGATGATCTCGCCCGTCTGGACAATCTGCATGGGCGGATTGCCGCCAGAGAAGGTCACCAGACGCGTCAAGCCCAGCGGCTCGCAGCGTTCCTCAGGATCGTTGGACAATGCCGACTGCACGGCCCGGCGGTAAGCGACGTGGATATCCTTATGCTCTAAATCGTTCTTGCTCCCGGGAACATACCCCTTGGTGGGATGGTTCGCCTCGAACCGCTTTTGCCCCTCCGGGGTCATGGTTGGAACATCGCCAAAGTAGCCGTAGGACGGCCGCGAATTATCGCGGCATTCCGGGCAGGGCGGCTGTTTGAACTGGGCCGCGGGGTTGCGCGCCCAGATCCCGTTGAAGTCGTGCTTGTCGTAGGGGCGCGTATCGTGATCCGAAAGCTCGTACTTCTTATTGACGTCGTCCCCGATCACCTTGGCGGCCATCGGTCTGCCTTCCTGTGAGAAGGCGCTCGGCACCAGTAGGAGCGCGGGAACGGCCGTGAGCGCAAGCGCCTTTGCGGCGCGCTTAGAGAATCGCGCCAAACCACTATTGTTTGTCATGTACTCGCTCCTGTTAGTTATTGTTCTCGGGACGTTCGGTCTTCCGGTCTTCGTCCGTGGGCTGATAGCCGTCGGGAACGCCGTCCAAATCCTTGGCCTTAATGGCGGATTCTCTCTCGCTGCACAG
>CAITIX010000359.1 GCA_903892565.1 uncultured Acidobacteriia bacterium | reverse complement strand
TGACGTTAGACAGAAATTTATTCGAGCTCACGCATTCACTCGATGCCTTGCGGCCATCGACCTCCGCTAGGGAGTTCCACGGTTTTGCGTGAGCCCGAAAAGTTTTCATAAAGCCGGAAATTTTTGTCAGGCTTTCAAAGTGCAAAGCCTGATCGGCGTGAAATCGTTCGCCTTGTAGAAAAACCAACGCGGCGGGAGCGTGGCAGCCATGAGCAGTTCCGGCTTCCCCTCCTCCTTTGCAATGGTTTCCACCGCTCCACCCTTGAGCGCGAAGAGATATAGCCCGTCGCAGTTGTCGCGAATGTCCGGGTGAATTTGCTGGGGGTCTTTGGGCCGAGAAGTAACAGCGGATTCCGTTGTGCCGCCCCTCCGTCGCGCACTTGTAGAAATCCGCGTCATATTTCCCAACGTGAGCGTCCGACATTTCGATGAACGCCACGACGTTTTGACAGCGCCAAAACTTCCGCAGGAACGCGGCGGGATCACTCGTCTGCCTGTTCGCGCACGCGGCTGGCCACGGCTCACGCGGCTTGTGGAGCACGATACAGCCGATACCGGCGGCACGGTATCCCCGAGCCTTGGCCTGCATCAGGAAGGTTTTCCCGCAATTCGTCTTGCCCAAAACAAGGGCGTGCAAGTGCGGTTCAACCCTGAGAGCTTTCTCAAGCGTCATGGCGTTCCCCCGGCCTGCGGAGCGGATGCCGCCTGAATTTCCTCCAGCTTTGCGCGGGCGGATCGATTGCCCCACCATGCGCGGAGGTACAGCCACCAGATGCGCCAGCGGATTTGCGTATTCGGGCGTTGGTGGCGCTTCACGGCGTAAGCGATCGCAGCCACGGCGAACGCGGCCCCAGGCGGCAAATCGTCGCTCTGACGCGAGCGAAGCCAGGCGGCAATGGCTTGCTTCATCCCCTCATGCTCTGCCGCATCATCGGGCATCCACTCACCATGTCCGGCGTGGATGCCGTCAAGGATCGAATACCCCGCGAAGAGATACCCGTGCGCGGCGATTGTGAAACAATCTTCACCGGGCGGTAACGCCGGTTTTTCCGGCATCGGCTCATCGGGCGGAATCACGCTTGCGGCGGGATCGGCAGGCGGCGGTGGGTTCGCCCCACCCGCTTTATTTTCGGGGTTCGGGTTCGCCTTTCGGGGTTCGCCCGAACTTTTCGGGTTCGCCCCGGGTCGCCCCGGACCGGACCGCAGGTTTATCCAACGCCCAAGGATGTCTTTCTTTGGGCGAAAACGAACCGGGTCGAACTCCCGGCCTAGCGAATCCTTCCCCAACGCTTGCGCGGCAGGGTTCGGGTTCGCCCCGGTTTGGGTGGGTTCGCCCGGAGCGCCGGGGTTTGTGACCGGCGGCATGGAGTCCGCCAGCGGTTTCACGAGATCGTCTGCGGATTGCCCCAATAGAACGCGGTGAAATAAAATTGGCTAGTACATAAATGGTGCCTCTTGAATGGCAGTCTTGGTCCAAAAGCTTATGTTTGGTCTTTCCCGAAGACCGGAGTGGTTTTTGGGTAGATATTTTTGCGGTGCGAGCGCGGGTAAAATATATTTCAATAATTCAATCACTACCAGTGGCTTGCTGCTTTATGTCGCTTCTATGTTTACCATCGTACCGCACCGATCTGGGGTCTTGGCCGACTTTTAATTACCCGTACTTTTGGGGTCGAGTGAATTTGCTACTATTGGCTCTCCTGTCGTCCAGGGAAATCCGTGGCGAAATAAGTCGGGAGCGACTCCCTCGGAACCACTTCAGAGCACCGCAAAAAGATAACTGCCTTGAGAGCGACCTACCTATAACATTGCCAATCTGCGCGGCCTTTGGTGTGAAACGCAGTAGCTATTAAGCATTAGTTTTTTGCAAACGCGGGATAAGGTCGCGCATCACACTACGGCAAATACTCACCAGCAGATTTTCCGCAAAACGAGGCTGATGCGATCGCGTCGAGAGCACGCCCCAACGTCGTTTTAGCACCCGTTTGCCCAGCGGCAACGCGACCAGCCAGTTTAAATCGATTTCTTTGGCCACAATCCAGCGCGGCATGATTCCGATGCCCATGTCGAGTTCGACATAATGTTTCACCGCGTCTTCACCTGCGACTTCGATCAGCGGCAAAATTTCTAACCGTTCCTTTTTAAAGTGAGCCTCGATGAGTTTAAACGTATCGCCCGAAGCCTCCGGGATGATAAACCGGCCTGTTGAAATTTGCTCCCGCGTGATCGGACGCTTCCCCGCCCACGGGTGAAGCGGATGCACGACAAACTGTAGATCGTCCTCAGCAAGAAATTCAAATTGCATTCCGTGGACAGGGAACGGTTCAGTTCCAATCACCATGTCCAGACGCCCATCGGACAAAAGTTCATGGGCCCGGCGTGTCTCATAGGGTTCGATCTTAACCGTAAACGCCGGGAAGCTTTCGCGAAATTCGCGGAGCACCTGCGGAAGAATTAATCGGCAAGCCGTCGAATTCGCGCCTAGCCGGATTTGTCCATGCCGCCAATCACTCCACGACCGGATTTTTTCGCGCACGGCCTGCATGCGCGCAAGAATCTCGTCGGCATCGCTCAAAAATTCACGCCCGGCCCGTGTGAGTGTTATCTTGCGCGAGGTTCTTTCAAAGAGCTGACATCCCAGATCAT
>CAITIX010000358.1 GCA_903892565.1 uncultured Acidobacteriia bacterium | reverse complement strand
CTGGACGTCACCGGTGGCCGTGTGGTCAAAGGCGTGAACTTCGTGAACCTGCGCGATGCCGGCGATCCGGTAGAGCTCGCCGCGCGCTACAACGAGCAGGGTGCAGACGAGCTTGTATTCCTAGACATCACGGCATCGAGCGATGGCCGCGACACAATGGTCGATGTCGTCGCTCGCACGGCGCGCGAAGTTTTCATCCCATTAACCGTTGGCGGTGGGATTCGCTGGGTGGAGGATGCTCGCAAGATATTGCACGCTGGGGCGGATAAAGTAAGCGTGAATACCGCAGCGGTGCGGCGTCCAGAGTTGATCACGGAACTGAGTGAAGAATTTGGCGCGCAGGCCGTTGTGCTGGCGATTGATGCGCGACGCAGGCGTACGAGCGATGAGTCGGCTCCGGGATGGAACGTCTATACCAAGGGCGGGCGCCACGACGAGGGGATCGACGTCATTGAATGGGCTGCGCGGGGCGAGCAGCTAGGCGCGGGGGAAATTCTGTTGACATCGATGGATACCGACGGAGTGCAGACCGGCTTCGATTGTCCGCTCACGGAAGCGGTGCGAAATGCCACGCAGATTCCAGTGATCGCGTCGGGCGGAGCGGGGAAGCCCGAGGATTTCTACGAAGTGCTGCAGAACGCCGGCGCGGATGCGGCGCTCGCGGCGTCGATTTTCCACTACGGCACGTACACTGTGGCCGATCTGAAAGAATTCTTGGGTGAACGCGGTGTCCCTGTCAGGACCCAAGTGAAATTATGATCATCCCGTGTATTGATTTGATGGAAGGCAAGGTCGTGCAACTCGTGCAAGGGCGCGACAAGGCACTGGAAGGGGATGCTCCGCTCGAGATGCTGCGCAAGTTCGCGGCGTTTCCGGAAATCCAAGTGATTGATCTCGACGCCGCGATGGGCAGGGGCGAGAATTCGTCGCTCGTGGAAATGCTGGCGAGCAAGGCCCGCTGTCGCGTGGGTGGTGGTGTTCGAACTCCAGAGCGCGCGCGGCGCTTGATTGAACAAGGTGCGCATCGTGTGATCGTCGGCACGGCGGCGTTTACTCCGGTGATGAAAGACATCGCGGCGGAAGTGGGTCCGGAGAGAATCCTGATCGCGCTGGATTCGAAGAACGGCAAGATCGTGGTGAAGGGCTGGCAAGAGTCGACGGACCTCACCGCGGAAAAGGTCGTTCGCGAGTTGGAGCCGTTGTGCGGCGGATATCTCTGCACCTACGTCGATAAGGAAGGCATGCTGCAAGGGACCGACCTCGATTGGTTCCGTCGCCTGCGTTTGGCTACGAAGCACGAGATCACGGCGGCCGGTGGCATCACGACGATAGACGACGTGAAAGCTCTGCGTGAGATGAACATTCACGCTGCGCTCGGAATGGCGATCTACACGGGACGCCTGGATTTGGCGGAGCTCGCGAAGCTTCAGTAGTCGGCCAATAATTCGTGTGGCGCATGGGCCCAGAAATCCGGGCGCGAATCGGTGAGCTGCTGCGGATCTCCGTAGCCCCAGGTTACGGCGCAAGTCCGGATGCCCGCGCGATGTCCCGCTTCGATGTCCGTCGGGGCGTCCCCAACGAAGAGACAGTCTTCCTTACGCACGCCAAATGCGTCAATACACTTCAAGAGTACGTCGGGCTCGGGCTTCGCAGGAAATCCGTCGGTACCTTGCACGTGATCGAAGTGCGAGAGCAGGCCGAATTGTTCGAGGACCACTTTTGTTGTCGGGCTGCTCTTGGTTGTCGCCGTGGATTTGCGGCCTCCGAGGCGAGAGAGAACGTCGGGGATCCCAGCATAAATCCTAGTGCTGCCGTGTTTGCGCGCCGCATAGACCGTGCGATATTCCGCGACCATCTGATCGAGTTCGTCGTGCGTGTAGCCGAGCTCTAGAAACTCGTCCATCAAGTGCCGTCCGATGTAGGTTCGTAATGTCTCGTGTGAGATGTCGGTGCGTCCTCGGGCGTGCAACACGGTTTGGATGGCGCCGCAGATATCGTGCTGCGAGTCGAGCAGTGTGCCGTCGACGTCAAAAAGATATACGGGAAATGCCGGGATCATTTTCTGAACCGTGCACAACACTTCGCTGTGCGCTCTTTCTTGAACCGTGCACAACGCTTCGCCGTGCGTTCACCTTGCCTATCCAAAAATGAAAAAGGGACAGATCGCTCTGTCCCTTCTAAGATTCTGTAAGCGCGAACTCGCTGCCGCTATGCGGGCTGCGGTCCGCCTTCCAGCATGCCGGGCATCCGCGAGGGAGGCGTCGGCTTAATGACCTGTTGCGTATCGCCGCCTTCGGGCTTCGAAGGCGGTGGAGGCGTCGGCATGGCGGCGAGCGTTTCACCGGCGATCAACTGCCGGACCTCCGCGCCATCCAGGACTTCCCGTTCCAGCAGCGCCAGCGCGATGCGGTCCATGGCTTCCGAATGTGCTTCGATGATCTTGCGTGCGCGATCATAGCCCTGTTGCACGAGCTTCTTGACCTGCTCGTCGATGCGGATCGCCGTCGATTCGCTGTAATCGCGATGCTGCGCGATTTCGCGTCCCAGGAAGATCTGCTCTTCGCGCTTGCCGAAGCTCAGCGGACCCAGTTCGCTCATGCCCCACTCGCAAACCATCTTGCGGGCCATATCGGTGGCGCGCTCGATGTCGTTGCCTGCACCGGTGGTGATGTGGTGCATGAACATTTCTTCGGCGATGCGGCCGCCCATGAGGATGGCCAGCTGCGCTTCCAGATAGTCTTTGTTGTAGCAGTGCTTGTCATCCAGAGGCAGCTGCATCGTAAGGCCCAGCGCCATGCCGCGCGGGATAATCGTCACTTTGTGCAGAGGATCGGCGTCTGGCGTGAGAACGGCAACCAGCGCGTGGCCGGCTTCGTGATACGCCGTGTTCTTCTTTTCCTCGTCCGTGATGACCATGCTCTTGCGTTCCACGCCCATCATCACTTTGTCTTTGGCGAGCTCGAAATCGAACTGCGTAATGACCTTACGATTCGAGCGCGCCGCAATAAGTGCCGCTTCGTTTACCAGGTTCGCCAGATCCGCGCCGGCGAAGCCCGGAGTGCCGCGCGCGATCAACGAAAGATCGACGTCATCGGCCAACGGAGTCTTCTTTGTGTGCACCTTGAGGATCTGCTCACGGCCCTTCACGTCGGGACGTCCGACAACCACGCGGCGATCAAAACGACCGGGGCGAAGCAGAGCGGGATCGAGCACGTCGGGGCGGTTGGTCGCGGCGACCAGGATCACGCCTTCGTTCGATTCGAAGCCGTCCATTTCCACCAGTAATTGGTTCAGTGTCTGTTCGCGTTCATCGTGACCACCGCCGAGCCCGGCTCCGCGATGGCGTCCCACGGCGTCGATTTCGTCAATGAAGATGATGCAAGGCGCGTTCTTCTTGCCCTGTTCGAACAGGTCGCGGACGCGGCTAGCGCCGACGCCAACGAACATTTCCACGAAGTCCGAACCGGAGATCGAGAAGAACGGCACATTCGCTTCGCCCGCAATCGCACGAGCGAGCAGCGTCTTGCCGGTTCCCGGAGAGCCGATCAGCAGCACGCCCTTCGGGATGCGGCCACCCAGCTTCTGGAACTTCTGGGGCTCTTTCAGGAATTCGATGATCTCTTGCAGTTCTTCTTTCGCTTCTTCCACGCCGGCAACGTCCTTAAACGTCACCTTCTTCTGTTGCGAGGAATGCAGGCGCGCGCGCGATTTGCCGAAGCTCAGCGCCTTGTTGCCGCCGCTCTGCATCTGGCGCATCATGAAGATCCAGAAGCCCAGCAGCAGCACGAACGGAATGGCGTTCATGACGATGTTGACCCAGTTGCCGCTGGCATCTTTTTCGACCGTGATGCGAACGCCTTTGTCGATCAATAGCGTAGTGAAGTCGTTGTAAGTGTGCGGAACGGTCGAGTGGAATTCGTCGCCGTTCTTGTACTTGCCCTGGACGTCGCCCGTAATGCTATTGACGGTAATCTTGTCGACCTTGCCGTCCTTGATATCCTTGACCAGTTCTGAGAACACTGGCGTGGCGCCGGGCGCCTTGCTGGTCTTAAATACCGCCCAGACCAAAACCACCAGAACCAGAATGATCGCCCACAAGACAATATTTCTAACGCTTGAACTCATGATTTCTCCTGCCACCGGCCTCTGATGGGAGCATCCAGCGGCGCACGGACACCGTGTCTACTTACTTAAGACGAGATCTAACCCCTAAAAGATTCATTCCCCTGCGATTTCACTTCGGAAATCCGCAAAAACGGACCCGCTTGCCCCGCGACCGAAAAATCAGCCGCAACACCAAACTGACGGGACCAAAGGATTGTCTCTCCGCTCATAACCATCGGCCAATAACGCCTCTGCCATGAGGGAACCCGCGCATCGGTGAACATATCCTTCAATTTTCGGACTCGCGTTTCGCCCAATGGGCGGTACCGATCTCCGGGTCTCCAGCCGCGCAAACTGACATCCTGCACAATGCGACTGAGCCCTACTACTTCTGCTTTCAGGTTAGCACAAGGTACTTCGGCCCCAAGTATCTCCAAGTGAATGAAAGACTTCCCGTCAGGCGAAGGATACGCCCCCGGAATTTTCAGGGTGGCGGAATCCGCAGGCGGTAGAACTACTGGGATGCCTAGTCGGATCCAATCGAAGGAGCGTCGCACATCCAGACCCGGCAGTTGCAGTCGTCCATCTCCGGAATCTTGTGCGGCCAATGCCAAAATGCGTTCGACGTGGTCGAAGTCGATGCCTCGCAAGTTTCCTTTTGCGGTTGCGATCGCTCGGCGGACAACGCGGCGCGCGATGGCTGGGGGCAGAAGTACAAACGAGCGTACATCGATTTCAATTCCGCCGGCGACGCTCGCTTGTGGGATGCCTGCTTGTTGAATGTGAGCCAGAGGAGACGCATCGCTACTCCACCAGCGTTCTTCCTCCCACGAAAGATCCGCGAGCTGTGCCAGCGCTTCGGCGAATTGCGGATTCCACTCGGCTTTGAGCTGGGGCAACAATGCGTGACGCACTCTGTTGCGGGCGAATTGCATGCTGAGGTTGGATGCATCTTCGTGCCACTTGAGGCCGCGAGCGCGCAGAAACTCCATGATCTCCGCACGAGAGATGTCGAGCAGCGGACGAATCAGTTGCGATTCGGTAACCGGATGAATTCCTGCCAGCCCTGCCAGCCCCGACCCGCGCAGGATCCGCAGCATCACGGTTTCGGCTTGATCGTCGCGCGTGTGCCCGGTGGCGACGCGGCTGCTCGGCTCTCCCTGCATTAAGCTTTGAAAAAATTCCAGACGTGCGCCGCGGGCCGCTTGCTCCAAATTGGAATCGCGGGAGCCGACGTCAACACGGGCTCCATGAAATCGCAGGCCGAGCGTCGCAGCCAGCGCTCTAACGAAGTCTTCATCGGCGTCCGACTCGGCTCCGCGCAGTTGGTGATTCAGGTGCGCCACCTCCAGTTGCAAGCCCATCTGCGGCGCAAGTTCGGCAAGCACGTGGAGCAGGCACACGGAATCCGGTCCGCCAGAAACGGCTGCGATCACGCGGCAGTTTGCAGGCAGCATGTTATAACGGGAAATAGTCTTTGCGACTCTGGCGATCACTGCATGGTCTGGCAAGGCATGATCGGACAAGGCATGGTCGGGCACGGGGATTCCTACCTATTAGTGTAGGGCCATCCGAATGGACAACTGGGAATGAACTCTGAACTTCAGCAACGCGCCGCCGGCATCAAACTTCTGCTGTTGGACGTCGACGGCGTCCTTACCGACGGCGTAATCTTCTACGTCCCGGATTCGAGTGGCGGAACGTTTGAAACGAAAGGTTTCAACTCGCAGGACGGCATCTCTCTGCAATGGCTTTCGGAACATGGCATTCAGACGGGATTAATCAGCGGGCGCAAGTCGCAGGCGACCGAAGTTCGCGGCAAGCAGCTCCACATGAAGTACGTGTATACGGGGCATCTGCACAAGCTTCCCGTGCTGGAAGAGATTCTCGCCGATAGCGGCTTGACGATGGCGAACGTGGCATATGGTGGCGATGATCTGGTGGACGTCCCGATTATGCGGCGTGTGGGGCTGGCGTTTGCTCCCGCGAATGCGGTTGCCGAAGTGAAAGCGGTGGCACATCATGTCACGGCGGCTGCCGGAGGACACGGCGCAGTTCGTGAGATGGCGGAAATTTTGCTCAAGGCGAACGGTGCGTGGAATGCGATCCTGAAGCACTACGAAGTGGTTTCAGCGGAGGTGGACTGATGGCGAATCCTGTTGCGAGTAAGAAGATCGGCGTGGAAGTGCGGGCGATATCCGGCCCGGGCATCTTGCACCAGCTGACGGGCGTGATCGCGCGTCACGAAGGAAATATCGATAGCGTCGAAATCATCGGCGCCGCGCACACCCATGCGCGTATCTATTTCGAAATTGAATTTGCGGGCGATCCATCGGCCATGATCGAAGAACTTCGTAAGCTGGAAACCGTGCAGGGCGCGCTCCTGGTCGATACGATGGACCAGATTTACGGTAAGCGCATCATTATTGTGGGCGGCGGCGCGCAGGTCGGGCAGGTAGCACTCGGCGCGATTCTCGAAGCGGATCGGCACAACATTCGCGGCGAACACATCTCTGTGGATACGATTCCTCTGGTCGGTGAAAAACCGCTGGCCGCCGCGGTGCGCGCGGCCGCGCGCCTGCCTCGCGTGAAAGCCATGGTGATGGCCGGCTCTCTGATGGGCGGCGAGATCGAACACGCCGTGCGCGAAGTCCGCGCGCTGGGGATTCTGGTGGTCAGCCTCAACATGGCGGGCAGCGTTCCCGATGCCTCGGATCTGGTGGTTACGGATCCAGTGCAAGCGGGCGTGATGACCGTGATGGCTGTGGCCGACACAGCGAAGTTTTCCGTAGAGCGCTTGTCAAAACGTGTGTTTTAACAGCAGGCGCGTCTTTTTAGCCGAGCGCCGGTAGAACCTCGGACGTAAGTCCGGGGATACATTCAAGCGTTATCGTGCCTGTAGATGTAGCTCTGCACTGACGTGCGGGGTTTTTCCGTGGCCTTAGTCACTAGGGCCAGAGCGTCCAATAGGCCGGTTCCTGCTGCGTCATGCAATGCAGCGTTCCCAGCCCCAGCACGAGATCGCGGCAATAAATCCCAATCACTTCGCGATCCGGGAATAATCGTTCCAGCGTCTTCAATGCCACGCTATCGTTTCGATCTCCAAACACCGGCACCAGCACCATCCGATTGGCGATGTAGAAATTCGCGTAGCTCGCCGGAAGCAGTTGGCCGTCGAAATACACGGGCTCAGGGCAGGGCAGCGTCGCGATTTTCAGATCGCCGCGCGCTCGCAAACGGGCTACGTTTTCTTGCAGCGGTTCGTGATTGTTGTTGGTCTTGTCGGGCTCCACCGCCAAAACGACGGAATCCGGTGACGTAAATCGCGCGATGTCGTCCACGTGGCCGTGCGTGTCGTCGCCTTCAATGCCGCGCCCCAGCCAGATCACTTCCGTCGCGGCCAGGTTATCGGCGAGTGCTTTTTCAATCTGCCGCCGCGAAAGACCGGGATTGCGAGCTTGCACGTCGGACAGCAAACACTCTTCGGTCGTCAGTAATTTTCCGGCGCCGTTGACGTCGATGCTGCCGCCTTCCAGAACAAGTCCCGGCTCGAAACGCGTCATGCCATAGCGTTCGGCAATCGCTTGCGGGACGGCGTTATCGCGTTTGTAGTTGTCGTACTTGGCCCAGCCGTTGAACTCCCAATCGGTGATTGCGACCTCGCCGGATTTGTTCTTCACGAAGATCGGACAGAAATCGCGCGTCCAGCTGCGATCCGTCGCGTGATGGAAGAAATCCACCGCGGCCATGTCCGCATGCGTTTTCTTTAGGACGCGGCGCACGGCCTGTTCGCCCGCGTGACCATCCACCAGAATGCGCACTCGCTCGACCCGCGTCAACAGGCGGACGATTTCTCCATAGATCCACGGGATCGGCGCAAACTTGCCGGGCCAATCGGATTTCTCGTGAGGCCACGCAAGCCATGTTGCCTCGTGCGGCTCCCATTCGGCGGGCATGCGATATCCCAACTGCCGCGGCGTCTTGACAGTGACTTTGCACATTATTGATCGCGCCATCGGTTTACGATCGGTCCATAAGCGTCAATGCGGCGGTCGCGCAGGAACGGCCAGTGCAGCCGCGTTTCATCCACCTTCGCGGGATCACAGTCGGCGACTAATACTTCTTCCTTATCGGTGGACGCCTGGGCGAGCACGCGGCCGAAGGGATCGCAGATAAAGGAAGATCCCCAGAATTCGATTCCCGTATCCGCAGGATTTGCTTTCGGCGGGCCTTCGAAGCCCACGCGATTGGCGGCGGCCACGTAAACACCGTTGGCGATGGCATGGCTGCGCTGAATCGTTTGCCACGCATCCAACTGTGCGGCACCGAATTCGGCTTTTTCGCCCGGGTGCCAGCCGATGGCCGTGGGATAGAACAAAACGTTGGCGCCCGCAAGAGCGGTCAGGCGCGCGGCCTCGGGATACCACTGATCCCAGCAAATGAGCACGCCGATGCGGCCGAACGGCGTATCGAAGTTGACAAAGCCTAAGTCGCCGGGCGTGAAATAAAACTTCTCGTAATAAAGAGGATCGTCCGGGATGTGCATCTTGCGATACATCCCCATCACGTTGCCGTCGGTTGAGAGCACGGCCACGGTGTTGTGATACAAGCCCGCTGCGCGGCGCTCGAACAATGACGCCACGATCACGACTCCTAATTCCCGGGCCAGCGCGCCGAGGCTCTCCGTGGACGGGCCCGGAATGGGTTCGGCCAACGAGAAGTTGTCGTGATTTTCCTCACGGCAGAAATAGCGCGACCGGAACAGTTCCTGAGTGCAGATCACCTGCGCGCCCTGCGCCGCGGCCTGACGAATGTGTTGCTCGGTCTTTACCAGATTCTCGTTCGGGTCCAGGGAGCAGCTGGTTTGCACCAGGCCGATCCGAAACTGAGGAGCGTGCGGCATAAACTATCATTGTGCCCGATCCTCTCCGATGAGTCCATTTAGAAGTATTTCGATCTCGTGTCGATTTTCGTGAAGATCTCCGTCGCCCCTTGGTGCCAGCTGGGCGCAAGCCGCCCGAGCTACCAGCGGACGCCACTTTGCTGGGTGATAATAAAAGCAATGGACTTAGTCGACCATATCGCGAATCAGGACGATTTCTTCCGGCCTCATCCGAATTTTGATGACGGCATCAATCGAGCGATTTGTCAGTCGGAAGTCGACGGCGGAGTAAACATGAACGAACTACCGCCCGGTACGCAGCTCGAAGTGCTGACGCACTATCATACATATCGCGTCATCTATGAAGGCGACGGCGAAATGACCATCAGTGGGCATCCGGAGATCTGTCCCCAGCCGGTGCGCGTGCATCTGTCTGGCTCCACTTGGGGCACGCCGATGATCAAGCTCCGCTACATTGGGCGCGGCATGAAGATGGAGTTTGTCCATCCTACGCTGGGCGTGATACAGACTTCGCGCGTGCGCGATCTTTACGAACTCACGCCCGCACGGGCCTGATCCCGAAAATCCACAGGCCGCCTAAGTAACGTCATAAGCAACGTCGGAAATATTCGCTATCGGCGTCCCGCCGGATCCACATTCACAGAGCGCATGGTACGCGCACGGAAGTCGACGGAGCACGAAAAGCGGAAGGTATCCCAATCGCGCCCCCGGCGTGATTCGAGCGTTCCCACGACCCAATCGTTGCGTCCCGGACCGTCATCGATGGCAGAACGGCGAACGACCACGTTTTGTGCGCGGTAACGTTTGATGGCAACATCGATGGCCGCGTCTTGACAAGCCTGCACGGCTTCTTGCGCTTCGTAGGGCCGGATCGCAGTACGGTTATCAAAGCGACGGTCACGATCGTCGAAGCCCCGGTTATCGCCCCCACGGTTCTCGAAGCCCCGGTTGTCTCCGCCGAAGCCGCGATCGTCATTTCCATCGCGCCGCGGCTGGATGATGCCGACCGGAGGACCCGACTGCCCCCCACCGACGCCTTCCCACGTAATGTCGAACGTATAGCCTTCAGAGCCGCCCTGTTGGTCATCAATGCGAATCACGGCGGTTCCATTCCGGCCAGGATCGGCCATCAACTGCTGGCGGCCACGTCCATCCACGCCGGAAAAACGAAAGCCGTAAGGACGAGCCGGCATCGCCGAGCTGCATTCAAACCGACGCCATTGCGAGGGCTGACCGGCCAGCGTGCGGAGCAATGCACGATCGCCGCTGATCTGAACTTCGGCGGTGACGTCCACCACCACTTCGATCGTGCATTTTCCCGGCCCGCCGGGCTGGCCGTTGCCGATCGACGCCCGTCGTTCCATCACTTGTGCCGCGGCGGGCAGCGTAGCGATGGCCGCCACCGCGAGTAGTTTTCCGTATGTACGCATCTTCTGAATCCTCGTTGCTTCCATCATGCACGATTTGGGCCAATGCATGCAGGTGAAAAAAACTAAATGCTTGCCGTAGCGCAGTTGGGGTCCCCAATTGTGGGGAATAGACCGCTGCGAAAATAGACTGCCACAATAGGAGATGCCATCATGCACACGCAGAAAACGGTCATTCGAGTTCTGGTCGTAGACGACGAAGAGAATCAGCGCACCGCGCTTGCCAGCATGATTGCTCTGTGGGGCTATTCGGTCGAAACGGCGGCCGATGGTCAGGAGGCGCTGGAAAAGCTGGCGACCTTCCCCGCGCACGTGATCGTCACGGACCTGAATATGCCCCGAATGACGGGCCAGGAGCTGTTGCGCCACTTGAAAGAAGTGGGACATCCGGCGGCCGCGATCGTGCAAACTGCCTTTGGGAATTTAGAAACTGCGGTAGCGACCATCCACGATCTCGGGGCATTCTGGTTCCTGGAAAAGCCCGTGCAATCGCAGGCGCTCCGCTTGTTGATCGAGCGTGGTGCGGCGCAAAGCCGCTTGACCGAGCAAGCCGACACCTTGCGGCGTGAGTTGAGCTACCACGGCTACCTGGGAGAAATGACCGGTACCTCGAAAAAGATGCAGGAAGTTTTTACCTTAATCCAGCAAGTCGCGCCCAGTCGGGCGGCTGTCTTGATCACCGGCGAGAGCGGTACGGGGAAGGAATTGGCGGCCAGGGCGATTCACTCGCTGAGTCCCCGGGCTGCCGGGCCCTTTGTGGCGATCAATTGCGCGGCCATGCCCGATACGTTGATGGAAAGCGAACTCTTCGGACACGAAAAAGGCGCGTTTACGGGAGCTGTGGAACGTCGCGCGGGATGCTTCGAGCTCGCGCAAAACGGCACGGTCCTCTTGGACGAAATCGGCGACATGCCTTCGGCCACGCAAGCGAAATTGTTGCGTGTCCTGGAAGATCAACGCGTCCGGCGCCTGGGTGGCAAAAGCGAAATTCAGCTGGACGTGCGGGTGTTGGCGTCGACGAATGCTCCCTTGGACGTGGCGATCCGCGAAGGGCGCTTTCGCGAGGATTTGTTCTATCGCCTGAATGTGTTTCCAATTCCGCTGCCGCCGTTGCGCGAGCGCAAGGAAGATATTCCGGCGCTGCTCGCGGCGCTGTTGGAATCGGTGAATCGCAAGCATGGCACCCGCGTGACCGATGCGTCTCCCGAAGCGATGGAGCGCCTGATGGCGCATTCATGGCCCGGCAACATTCGCGAATTGCGCAATGCGGTGGAGCGCGCGACGATCTTGGCAGGCGAGGGTACGATTCGTCCCCAGCATCTTCCTCCGGCCTGGAGCGGAGCGTCTGCGCCTGCCGGGCGCCCGGCGACGCCCACGGCGGACGGCGCCGAACTTCATCTTGCCGTGGGAACCACCGTGGAGCAGGCAGAGCGCGCGTTGATCGAGCTCACGCTGGATCACACCAAGAACAACAAAACACGCGCGGCAGAGATTTTGGGCATCAGCCAAAAAACGCTCTTCAATAAATTGAAGGAGTATGGCACGCACGATGTGCCGGCTGCTTCATGACGGGCTGTTGCATGAATGGTTGTTTCATGACGGGCTACTTGACACATAGGTGGCCTGGATGTCGCTGAGAATCCGCCTGGTGATTCTAATCGTGCTTGTGGTGGCGATCGTATCAGCCGCCCTATCCGCGTTGTATCTGGATCGGCTGGTGAACTCGCTTTCCGCGTCGGCCATTGAGCGGAGCGAGCTGGCCAGCCAGCAGGTGAACGCGTTTATAGTGGATCACCTGAATCGTCATACCAACGATTTTCATGCCAACGATCCTCATAACAGCGCCGCACCTCATCCTGCCGAATCGCAGAGTGTCGAGTCGCAATGGGCGGAAGCGGTCAGCAGCGATCCGGACATCACGGCGATGCTGGAGCGCACCATGGCTCTTTCGGCTGCATTGGTCGAGATCAACGTGGCAGACGCCAGCGGTAACGTGCTCGCGTCGTCCAATCCATCGCGAGCGGGCTCGCCCATGACAGCAGTCGCCAAGCTGACCGATTGGCAGGCGCTGCCCTTTCACCGCCGTTTGCTCGATTTGATGTCACGCAGCCGGGACTATCAAGTCGACGTACCGCTCGGAATTGCCGGCGAAGCGAAGCCATTGTTCACCACGCAAGTGGTGGCGTCCAGCGTTTTGCTGCGCAGCGCGGTCCTGCCGGAGGTGCAAACGTTGGCGGAAGTCTCGGGCGCGGCCTTGCTGGCGTCGTTGCTGATTACGGTGCTCGCGACGAGCCGCATTCTGCGCCCTCTGCGCCGCATCGAGCTCACGATTGACCGCATTTCGCAAGGTCAGTTCCGCAGTGGCGAAGCCGGTGCGCCACAGGGCCCTCGGGAATTTGCGGCATTGGAAAGCAAGCTGAATATACTGGGTCAGCAATACACTGGCGCGCAGAAGCAGGCGACGACGCTAAAGCATAGCGTGGACGAGATGATCGAGCGCATGGCGAATCAGCTCGACGTCGCGACGCGCCTCGCGGCCATCAGCCGTATTACGGGAGGCGTAGCGCACGAGATTAAGAATCCATTGAATGCGATTGTCTTGCGTCTGGATCTGTTGAAGGCCCGTGCCAGCGCTGGTGCGCCGGAAGAAGAATTGATCCCCGAGATTGATGTGCTCTCGCGGGAGGTTCGCCGTCTGGATCGCGTCGTGAAGACGTTTCTCGATTTCTCGCGTCCCGTGGAGGTCCACTTTGAAGAGCTCGATCTGGCGGCTCTGGCGCGCGAGGTGGTGCATTTGATGAGGCCGCAAACCGAGCGTGCCGGCGTGATTCTCCAGTGCCAGACGCCCGATCATCCGGCGTGGATGCGCGGCGACGCGGACATGTTGAAACAGGCGATTCTGAATCTGATGACGAACGCCTTGGAAGCCATGAAGCCGGAAGCGATGCCCAACGGAGGCCGCTTGCGCGTGGCGGTCGAAAACTCAGACGATTCGGTGATTCTGATTGTGGGGGACAACGGTCCCGGGATTCCACCACAGGTCCGCGAAAAAGTGTTTCAGCTGTACTTTACGACGAAGGAAAAGGGCTCCGGCATCGGCCTCGCCATGACATACCGTGCCGTTCAATTGCACAATGGTACTGTCGACTTTGAAAGCGAATCCGGCCGAGGCACAACCTTCCGTATGACATTTCCTGCCACGGTGATGCACCATGTTTAGAGCGCCATTTCCACATCGTGGTGTTGTTGCAGCGCATGCGTCATGCAAATCGCGCAACGTGATGCTGCTGGTGGGCGTATCTCTCTTGGCGATATCGTGCGCTCCGCATCGGCACATTCAGGCGCGCAGATTTGTGCCCCCGCCGCAGAAACCTTTCGTGCTGCCGACCGTTCCGGAGCTGCCGGTATTCGTTCGGGTCTACGACGACGCCGAAAGGGTTTGTAGCAGCAATTGTATGATTTGGTTTCCGGCCGAACTCAGTGCCGTCGTAGGGTTTCGCATGCCCGACTTGCCGCCACCTGCGCCGCCCCGGCGTCCTCCTGTCGTCGCGGCGCCCAGGCCTGCGCCACCTCCGGTTGCAGTGGAGTCGCCCGCGAGCCCGAGGCTCGGGCAAATCTTCACGGCGGAACAGCTGCGGGATTACAATCGCGCCTTTGACGACAGCCTTGCGCGAGTTCGCATGATCCTGGCTGTGGCCGCAGGGCGAAAACTCACCCCGCAGCAGACCGGTATCGTTGCTCGCATTCGCACGTTTATGATGCAGGCGGAACAAGCGCGGCAGCAGGATCTAGTAACGGCCGTTGGGCTGGCGCGCCGCGCTGATGTATTGGCGCAGGATCTGTCTGCGAGTCTTCAATAAAACGTAGGACGCAAAGCCTCGCCCAAAATAGAAAACCGGAGACAGGCCCAACGGCGCTGTCTCCGGTTTGCTGCTTCTGACTTATGATCGACGTCGGTTACTTGCTGGCAACATTCGCCATTTCAGGCACCAGTAAGCGAAGCTCAACCTTGCGGCTCTGCTTGCGTTCGTCGCGCGTCTTCTGTTCGCCGCCGGCAACGCCCACGCCCAACATGGTGATGTTGTGGAGCGGTACGTTGTGCTGCGCGGCCAGATAGCGTGCGACGCTCTCGGCGCGGCCCTGGCTCAGTGCTTCGTTGGAAGGCACATCGCCCGTCTTATCCGTGAAGCCCTGGATTTCGATCACGTAGCGGTCGCCCGAGAGCCCGGTCGAAAAATCGTCCAGCGCTGCTTTGGCGTCCTTGTCGAGCGTCTTTTGGGCAAGGCTGAAGAGCACCGTACCGGACTTCTCAACCTTATACTTCAACGTGCTGTCCACGTTCTTGCCGAGCTGATCGATCCCCCTCAGGCCGCTCTGCGCCGTAGAATTTGCCGTTTCAGCCGAGGATTGCGCGGTCTGCGCCTTTGCGTCCGCAGCCTTCGCCGCATCCGCCGCCTGTTTTGCCGCTGCGCCCGCCGCAACCGCCTTCGCGTCCGTGTCCGTCAAACGTTCCTTCGTGCGGGACAGGTCACGATCCACTGCTTCAATCTGCGTGCCTTGCGCTGCGAGCTTCGTATCTTGCTCGGTGTTCTTGGTCTCCGTAGTGGCGACGCGCGCCTCCACGGGTGCAATCGTCTTTGCGACGTACTTTTTCGTGGCGCAACCGGCGCTGAAAAGACTCAGTGCGAGCGCGCCTGCAATGTAGATTTTCGATGTCATAATTTTTCTCGTTCCCCTATTTTCCGCGGACCTTATCAGTCAGCCCGGCTATGGAAGCGTTGGCTCTCAAACTTGTCTTGGGATCCGTCCACAACAGCGCCGCACCGCGCGGCACTTTAAACATTATACGTGGTTTTTGTTGTGGAGTCGCAGCCGGCCACATGCCGACCCTTACCTTTTTACCGGACGGGCTATCCTTTGATTCGGTAAAAACTACCGAATCGCTCTGCCAAGCGCTTACTTCCGAACTTACCAACTGGCCCACGTCGATGTTGAGTGCACTTCAGGGACCAAACAAGAGCCGCTTGCGAAATCGCGATGTCGGATAATAGGTTCGTATGTCCTTCCCAGCCCACCGAAAGAGAAGGCTCCGCGTATCGGAATCCATGCGGCGCCTGGTTCGTGAGACGCACCTGGAACCATCCCAATTCGTGCTCCCGCTATTTGTTTGCCCCGGAGAAGGGATTCGCAAGCCCATCAACTCCATGCCCGGCAACGCCCAGCTCTCCGTGGATGAGATGGTGAAGGAATGCGAAGAGATCCAGTCGCTGGGCATCGGCGGCGTCATGTTGTTCGGCATCCCTGAAACTAAGGACGAGCACGCTTCGGGAGCCTACGCCGACGATGGCATCACCCAGCAGGCCGTCCGCGCCGCGAAGGCCGCCACGCCCGAGTTGATCGTTGTGACAGACGTCTGCAACTGCGAGTACACCAGCCACGGGCATTGCGGCGTTATCGTGGGGAACGACGTGGATAACGACCGCACGTTCGAATGGCTCACCAAGACCGCCGTATCGCACGCCAAGGCCGGTGCCGACATGATCGCCCCATCCGACATGATGGACGGCCGCGTGGCGATGATCCGCAAAGCCCTCGACGCCGAAGGCTTCTCCAACAAGCCCATTTTTTCCTACGCAGCAAAATTTGCCTCCGTATTTTACGGGCCCTTCCGCGAGGCTGCGGAATCTACCCCGCAGTTTGGCGATCGCCGTAGCTATCAAATGGATCCCGCCAACTATCGCGAAGCCATCCACGAAATGGAGCTGGATTTCGAAGAAGGCGCGGATATGTTGATGATCAAGCCGGCCGGTCCTTATCTGGATGTCATCAAGGCCGCCCGTGATCGCTTCCCCGTGCCTATCGGGGCGTATCAAGTCTCCGGAGAATTTGCGATGATCATGGCGGCTTCGGCCAATGGATGGATTGATCGCGATCGCGCCATGATGGAAACCCTCACGGCCATTCGACGCGCGGGCGCCGATATCATCCTGACGTATTTCTCGAAGGATGCCGCACGTGCGCTCGCCTGAGCGAACGGGGCGGATGTTGGAACGCGCCGCTTTGGCGCTGGCGGCTCTTTGTTTGGTCTTCGTGTTTGTGCTGAATGGGAGGCCGTATTTTACGACCTCGTCGTTTCCTCCGCGCGGCATTATGGATCCGCACATCGCCGTGCAGATGGTGCGCAGCGTTCGCGAGTTGGACGCAATTTTGGGGGATGCTCCCAGTGCGGATCGCGAAGTCCTGCGCGTCAAGCAATACGTGGACTTCGCATATATCGCGTCCTATGCCTCGCTCCTCGCGCTCGTGAGCATCGTATTCTACCGTTGGTCCCGATGGACCGTCGCGATCGGCATCTTCGGCTTCATCGCCGCACTGCAAGACGTCCGGGAAAACCTCGACATCCTGCAACTGATCAATACTCCTCTGTCGGCGGTGACGGGGCCGATGATTTCCCACTTGCACTTGATGAGCGTGATCAAGTGGGGCGCCGCCGCGCTGGCCATCGGCTTGCTCGGCGTGTTTACGTTGCGCGCCCGCAAGTGGTATTTTCGCTTGCTCGCCGCTGTGGATCTGCTGGCTGCCGGCATCATCTTGTGGGGACTTGTCGATAATCCCATGCTCGTTTGGGCAGCCTTCCCCTTGGCCTTTGGCATGATCGTGAACGCTGCTACGCTGAAATTTCTGATCCGCGACTTTTCTAAAACGTGAACCTCTAAAACATGAATCCGTTACTCGAAATCCAATTCCGTTTTCCGTTCGATAAAGTTACTCCCGCTGAAGTGGAACCGGCCATCGACGCACTGCTGGCCGACGCGGCGCAACGCCTGGAGCACGCCGCGACCAGCGACGATCCGTTACTGGCATTAGACGTTATGACCGAGAAGCTCGATTTCGCCATGGGTGTCGTTCGGCACCTGGAAAGCGTTGCCACGACGCCCGAATTGCGCGCCGCTCACAACGCCGTGCAGCCGAAGGTGAGCGCGTTTTACTCCAGCATCCCTCTGCATGAGGGCTTGTGGAACGCCATCAAGCGTTACGCCACAACGCCCGCGGCGAAATCGCTCGACGGAACACACAAGCGATTCCTCACCAAGACGATCGACTCGTTCAAACGCGCTGGTGCCGATCTCGACGTTGCAGGCAAAACGCGTCTGCAGGAAATCGACGTCGCGCTGACCGAAGCCACCACGAAGTTCTCCGAGCATGTTCTCGAGTCCACCAACGCCTGGGAGCTCATCATCACGGATGAAAAACAGCTCGCGGGCTTGCCGGAATCGGCCAAGGCAGCCGCGAAGATGTCCGCCGAATCGAAGGGCAAAGAAGGCTGGCGCTTCACATTGCAGGCCCCCAGCTACATCCCCGTGATGACTTACCTGGACGATGCCGCGATCCGCGAGCAGATGTGGCATGCCTACGCTGTGCGCGCGTCGGTTGCGCCGTTCGATAATTCTCCGCTGCTGAAAAAGATTTTGGAGCTTCGGAAAGAAAAAGCCAAACTGCTCGGCTTTGCCGACTTTGCGGATCTCGTCATCGACGATCGCATGGCGCACACAGGCGCCGCCGCGCAAGCGTTCTTGGATGGACTCCGCGCCAAGACGGAGCCCAAGTTCCACGAAGAAAATCGCGCGCTCGAAACCTTCGCCCAGTGCAAGCTGGAGCCCTGGGACGTCGCCTACTGGGCCGAAAAGCAGCGCGCCGCTTTGTACGATTTCGACGAGGAGGAGCTTCGCCCGTACCTATCGTTAGAACGCGTGAGCCAAGGAATGTTCGATATCTTCGGGCGCCTGTTCGGCATCCGCGTGGAGCCCGAAGAGAACGTCCCCGTGTGGGATGCTGCCGTGCGTTCCTACGGCGTTTTTGATTCTGCCAGCGGCCAGCACCTCGGATCGTTCTACACAGACTGGTATCCTCGCGAGAACAAGCGCGGCGGCGCATGGATGGACGCGCTGCTGACCGGTGACCCCGCGAAGAACAAACCGCACCTGGGATTCATCTGCGGAAATCTCACGCCTCCCGTGGAAGGCAAGCCTGCTCTGCTGACACATCGCGAAGCGGAAACCATCTTCCATGAGTTCGGACATCTGTTGCATCACTTGCTGAGTCGCGTCACGGTGCGTTCCCTTGCGGGCACAAGTGTTGCATGGGATTTCGTCGAGCTTCCATCGCAAATCATGGAGAACTGGTGCTGGGAGCGAGAATCGCTCGACATGCTCGCACGGCATTGGGAGACGGGCGAGCGAATCCCCGAAGATTTGTTCCAGAAAATGAAGCGCGCGAAAAACTTCCGCGCGGCAAACGCGCAAATGCGGCAGCTTGGTTTCGGTATTGTGGATCTCACGCTGCATCGGCAATGGGACGGATCCGCAGACGTCGTAAAATACGCACGCGAAATTCTTACTCCCTTTGCCGCGACGAAACTTCCAGCGGATTACGCGATGATCGCCGGTTTCACGCATTTGTTCGCGAATCCCGTGGGCTACGGCGCGGGCTACTATTCGTACAAGTGGGCCGAAGTCCTGGATGCCGACGCCTTCACGCGCTTCCAGAAGGAAGGCGTGTTCAACGCCGCAACGGGCCGCGAGTATCGCGACAAAATTCTGGCGCGCGGCGATAGCGAAGATCCCGCCGTGCTCTATCGCTCCTTCATGGGCCGTGATCCCGACCCCAGCGCGCTCTTGGCAAGAGCCGGGCTAGCTTAGGGATCAAAGCCTAGGAGGCTACTGACATGGACTACGTAAATCTCGGCAAGACCGGCCTCAAAGTTTCCCGCATTTGTCTCGGCTGCATGACCTATGGCGAGCCCGCGAAGGGTCCTCTCACTCCGGGCAGCCACGCCTGGGCGTTGAGCGATGCCGAAAGCCGTCCATTCCTGAAGCAGGCCTTGGACCTCGGGATTAATTTCTTCGACACCGCCAATGTCTACTCACGTGGCGAGAGCGAGCGCGTCCTTGGGCGCTTCGTGAAAGAAAACCTCCGGCGCGAAGCCGTCGTGATCGCGACCAAAGTGCATGGCAGCATGCGCGATGAACCCAACGGACAGGGGCTTTCGCGTAAAGCGATTCT
Organism: uncultured Acidobacteriia bacterium; assembly: GCA_903892565.1. Taxonomy (GTDB): domain Bacteria; phylum Acidobacteriota; class Terriglobia; order Bryobacterales; family Bryobacteraceae; genus Palsa-187. The sequence continues at coordinate 20,147 of CAITIX010000358.1, read as the reverse complement.
GTTCGAAATCGATGAAAGCCTGCGGCGTCTACAGACGGACTACGTCGACCTGTATCAGATTCATCGCCTCGATCACGAAACGCCGATGGAGGAAATGCTCGAAGCTCTGCACGATGTTGTCAAAGCAGGCAAGGTCCGTTACATCGGTGCGTCGTCCATGCACGCGTGGCAGTTTACGAAGGCGCTCTATCTTGCGAAGTTGAATCATTGGACGCGCTTCGTGACCATGCAGAATCACTACAACCTTCTTTATCGCGAAGAAGAGCGCGAGATGATTCCCCTGTGCGAATCCGAAGGCATCGGCATTCTCCCCTGGAGCCCTCTGGCCCGCGGTCGCCTGGCCCGCGCATGGCAAACCGAAAGCACCTTGCGTTACGAGACGGATCAGTTCGGCAAGTCGCTCTACGGGCAGACCGAAGGCGCGGACAGCGTGGTTGTGGATCACGTCGGGAAGATCGCAGAGGAGCGCGGAGTTTCACGCGCGCAGGTCGCGCTTGCGTGGATGCTGAGCAAGCCCACCATCACATCGCCCATCGTTGGTGCGACCAAGCCGCAGCATTTGGCGGACGCGGCGGCCGCCGTGTCACTCAAACTGACTTCGGAAGAGGTCGCGTTCCTGGAAGAGCCCTATCGCCCCCATCCTGTGCTGGGCTTCCGCTAACGATCACGCTTGCAGAAAATTGCGGATGATGTCCGCCACCAGCGCAGGCGCACGCGAATTCGCAAGATGCCCCTGGCCCGGCAGATCCACAACCCGAGCATCGGGCAAGGTCGCGGCCAGCCCCGCCGTCGTATCTTTCAACGGATGCGGAGCGCTCAACGTTCCCAGTAACAGCAAGGTCGGCATCGTCAACGCGCGATATCGCTCCAAGCTCGGTCCATGCTCTTCCACGGCTTCCACTTCGCGGCTCCACGTGTGCGCCAGCGGCAACGCTTCTTTCCAGTCCGATGTTCCCCGCATCAAGGCTACTTTATCCTTTGGCACCGACGCGAAATGTGCGTAGCCGATTTCCAGCGCCTTGTCTGGATCTCCCGCATCAATCGCCGCACGATAGTCCGGCAGGTACCGTCCCGCGACTGTACCTCCCACCGGCAAAGGCGGCTCATAGAGAACCAGTCTTCGCGGGGGCGAGAGCAGCGCGGCCCCGAGCGCGCACACCGCGCCGAAGGAATGCGCGACCAGACTTGCTCCTTCGCCCGCCAACTCGAGCGCGCACCGAATATCCTCGTATTCGCGTTCTATCGAATAATTCGGCGCATCGCCGCTGCTCGCGCGTCCGCGACGATTCAGAACGTAGCACGTGAATGATGGCGACAAAAGCTCCGCCACGCGATGCCAACTCGCGCCCGTCGCCAGGCTGTGATGCACGATCACCACGCCCGGGCCCGAGCCCATTTTGAAAAATCCGATGTGCGTACCGTCCTTCGAATGAAACGTGCCTGGGATCGCGTGAATCTGCTGCATGGCGGGAATAAGTTCATAGTAACGTGCCTCTGTAACGCCTGAGACAGCACGCCGCGCAAGACGCTATACTCACCTACTGATGTTCGCCGTCTCACGGGCACACAAATGAAAATTGATGTTCGAGAAGAAATCGCTACAGCGCCACTAGGCCGCTACCACGCGCTCATCGGCATTCTCATCGGCTTCGCCGTGTTCTTTGACGGCTACGATACGTTCAATGCCGCGTACGTGATTCACTACGTCATGAAACCGTGGCATTTGGTTCCCAGCCAGGCCGGATTTCTCGTATCCAGCGGGCTCATCGGCTTTATGATCGGCTCTCTTTTGCAAGGTAAGTTTTCCGATCGTATCGGCCGCCGCGCCACGTTGATCGGTGCATTGTGGGTCGCCACGATCTTTAGTTTCGCCAGCGCCACGCTCGCGAATTCGTTCGTGAGCTTCTGCGCCTTGCGGTTGCTCACGGGGCTTGGCCTGGGAGCGCTGCTACCGGTCGGCGTGACGTATATGAACGAGTATGCGCCGCGTCGTTTTCGCAACATGTTCTCGCTGTGGGGATGGGCGTTCGGCTTCGGCGCGGGCGGCGTCGTCGCGTCCATCGTCGGTGTATATATGACGCCTACCTATGGCTGGCAGGCGCTCTACTACGTCGCCTCTCTGTCGGTCATTCTCGTTGTGATTTGCCACTGGACCTTGCCGGAATCTCTGCAATACATGGCCATGCGCGGGAAGGGAAGCGACATTGCCCGCGTCCTCGCGCAAGTAAATCCGACGAAATCCGCCGCATATATGGCAGAGGACGCGACGTTCGAATTGCCGGAGCCGACCGACAAAATTGCATCCATCAGTTCGTTGCTCTCTCCGCGCTATCGTGGCCGGACGCTTGCCGTATGGGCGGCAGCGTTCTGCGTCCTCTTCGGTATCTTCGGACTCACAGGATGGGTGCCCACCGTGATGATCCAGCGCGGAGAAACCTTCGCCGCGAGCTTCGGCTTCGGCGCGCTCATTCAAGCAATGGCCTTCGTGGGATCGCTCTTCTGCGGGACGATTGCCGATCGTTCACACAGGCCTCGTTTCGCGATGGCCGCGTGGTGGGTCGGCGGAGCCGTTGCGCTCGCGACGCTCGCCATGGTGAACAATCACGCGCTGAACGTCATCTGCATCGGCCTCGCGGGCTTTTGCATCCTCGGTGGACAAAACGTGTTGAACAACTTCACCGCGTCAATCTATGACACGGAAGTGCGCGGCACCGGCGTAGGTATGATGCTCGGCGTAGGACGCCTCGGCGGTATTCTAGGGCCGTATACGACTGGCCTGATTCAGCAGACCATGCCGGGATCGATTGGCCTGTTCGGCGCGATTGCGATTGCCGTGTTGCTTGGCGCCGTCGCGATTTTGTTCGCGCGCCCCAAACCCGAGGCCGCATAGCTACTTTCCCGTAAACTTTGGAGCGCGTTTTTCGAACATAGAAGCCACGGCTTCGGTGTGATCCGCCGTGTGATGCGCTAGCGCTTGATAAGACGCGCACATATCGAGGATCGGCTCCAGTCGCGCATGTTGCGATTCGCGAATCATGCGCTTTGTCCAACGCACCACCTGCGGAGGATTCTTCGCGATGCGTTCCGCCAGCGCCTGCGATTCCTTCATCAGCTCTTCCGGCGCCACGACTTTCGACACGAGTCCGATTTCGAGCGCGGCCTTCGCATCAATCGTATCGCCCGTGAACGCCAGTTCCGATGCGCGCGAAATGCCGACAATGCGCGGCAGCAGCCACGATCCGCCATCGCCGGCAATGATACCGACTTTTACAAAGCTCTCGGCGAACAGTGCCTTCTCCGACGCAATACGGATATCGCACATGCACGCCAGATCGCAGCCTGCTCCAATTGCCGGGCCATTCACCGCGGCGATGAGCGGGACGTCCAGCTTGAACAACGCTTTCGGAATACGTTGAATGCCCGCGCGATACTGCGCCTCAATCTGTTGCGGCGTGCCGCCGAACATGCCCTTTTTGTCGCGCATATCGGCCACGTTGCCACCGGAGCAAAACGCCGAGCCTTCGCCTGTGAGGATCGCGGCGCGCACGCTCAAATCCCCATTCATGCGTTCCACGGCTTGTTCGAATCCCGAGAACATAGCGTCACCGGTCAGCGCATTGCGCGTCCCGGGATCATTCAACGTGAGGACAACGATGTGCCCCTGCTGTTCGTACTTAAAAACGTCTGACATAATCTATAAACCTAAAACGCGCTCGGCATGGCCTTTTCTATAAGCCGAGCACCCGCTCGGCATTGCCGTGAAAAATCTTCTCGTAAACTTCGTCCTTGTACCCGAGCTCTTTCCACTCGCGCAGAATGCGCTCATACGGAAGGCTCGGATAATCGCTGCCGAACATGATCTTGTCTTGCAAGCGGCTGCGCGCGTCCACTTTTAACTGCGCCGGGAAATACTTCGGAGCCCAGCCCGAGAGCTCCCAGTACACGTTGCCCTTATGTAGCGCGACGGCCGTCATTTCGTCCACCCACGGCCAGCCCGGATGCGCCGCGATGATCGTCAAATTCGGAAAATCCGCGGCCAGTTCATCAATCGCCGAAGGATGCGCATGGCGGATCTTCGCGCCCATGCCCCCAGGCATTCCCGCGCCCATGCCCGTGGTGCCAACATCGATCATCACGGGTGCCTTCAACTCGTCGATCATTTCAAATAACGGATACAGGCGCCGATCGTTCACCGCGAAGTGTCCCATGATTGGATGGAAATGGAACCCCAGCATGCCGAGTTCGCGAATCGCGCGCTTTGCTTCGGCGATCGCCATCTCGCCTTTAAATGGATCCACCGCTCCCCACGAATGAATGATGCGCTTCGGATGTCGTTTCTGCATGCCGACGACGAAATCGTTCGAGCACGGCGGAGTATTGACCGTGGTTTCCAGATCGAGCGCCACTAGAACCGCTTCCACGCCGCCGTCCGTGAAATCTTTGATCACTTCCTCTTCGGTCTTCGCCGACCACGAGCGATTCCAGTACTTCGCCAGCGCATCTACGTAGGGCTGCTGGCAAGCGATCCATTCCTTCGTATTCGGATAACAGTGCAGATCGATAATTCTCATTGTCTTTTGCGGTGCCTATTTCTTGGCCACCATCTCCACGAGCTTTTTCTTCGATACTTTTCCGAACGTTGACAGCGGGAAATCAGGCATGAGTTCCAAACGCTCCGGGATCTTGTACTTCGCGATTTCCTTGGCCATCAGGAACTTCTTCAGTTCGTCGAATGCGAGCGTTTGGCCGTCGCGCAAAATGACGCAGGCGCACATGCGCTCGCCGAGGTTCGGGTCCGGCACCGGAATGCACGCGACGTTTTTCACCGCCGGATGCGACAAGATCAGGTTCTCCACTTCTTCCGCGCTAATCTTTTCGCCGCCGCGATTAATCAAATCTTTCTTACGGCCTTCCACCACGTAGCTTCCCGAGGGATGTTGCCGCAGAAGATCGCCAGATTTATAAAAGCCGTCTGCCGTGAACACTTTCTTGTTGTACTCTGGCACGCCAAAATAGCCGCGCAGCGTATAAGGTCCGCGGCAGCACAGCTCCCCGACTTCGCCTTTGGGGACTTCCACTTCGTCTTCATCCAATATTTTTACTTCGTCGTCCGGACTCACCGGCCAGCCCACGGTTTCGAGCTTCACGTCTTCCGGATCGTCAACCCGCACGAACATGATGAGCCCTTCGCTCATGCCGAAGTTTTCCTGCACGAACGCGCTTGGAATCAGCTTGCGCGAAAGCAGGCGAACTTCCGGTTGCAGGCGTTGCCCTCCGCTTTGGATCATCTTGAGCGAAGATAGATCGTACTTCTGCACCGCCGGATCGTTCAGCAATCGAATCAGCAAGGCCGGAACAACCTTCAGGTGCGTGACTTTGTGCTTGTCGATGATCGCGCACATGTCCTCGGGCTTTGTGCTCGTGCTGACAACCACCTTCGCGCCGTGAAAATAGAAGCCCTGGACGCCAGGACAGGCCAGCGGCAGGTTATGCGCGATCGGCAGTACGATCAGCAGCGCCGAATTCATTTCCACCGCACAGACGCTGGATGCCACCTTCGAGTTATATGCGTAATCGTTGTGCGTGCGAGGGATCAGCTTTGGAATCCCTGTCGTACCGCCCGAAAGCTGGAAAATGCACGGATCTGTCGGATCAATCTTGATTTCCGTCAGCTTCGACGCCGGAAGCGTTGCAGGCTTTGCGATCATTTCCGCGAGCGACGCGAAGCCTTCTTGCGCTGGTCCGAGAATGATAGCGTGCCGCAGTGTCGGGCTTTCCTTGCGAATGCGGTCGACCATCGGAGCATAGTCGAAGTCGTGCGTCGGAGTGGGAATCACGCACGTCGTTGCGCCCGAAAGTTGTACGAACTGGCTGATCTCGGCGTAGCGATGTGTTGCGAGCGATGCAATCGGAATGCAGCTGATCTTCTGTAGTGCGAAATAAAGGATGATGTATTCCGCCACGTTCGGGAGTTGGATCACGACGCGATCCAGCGGCTGCAGACCCATCTCCAGTAAATTCAGCGCGAGATTCGTTGATTGCTGATCCAGCTCTGCAAACGTGATGGATCGGTCGCGATCCACAATCGCCACGCGGTCCGCGTGCTTCTTGAAAATGACGTCGAACTCTTGTGCAATCGACTTATCTTCCCAATAACCCTTCGCGCGGTAGCGCGCGGCATAGTCGGGCGGAAACGGCACAACTCCCGGAAGCATCTCTCTTGTTCTCTCCTCAATCACTCGTTCTTGGCGCGCGCGGTATCGCCTACGTGGACGCCGTAAATCCACCGTCGATCACGATCACTTCGCCCGTGACGAACTTGTTGCCCACGATCAGATTCACCATCACTTCGGCAACATCTTCCGCCGTGCACACGCGTTTGAGCGGCGTAGCTTTCGCGCGTTTGCCCATCAGGTCTTCGTAACGATCGCCCAGCATGCGGACCATCCAATCGCCTTCCATCCAACCCGGAGCCACGGCATTTACGCGAACGTCGGGACCGAGATTCAAGGCCAGCAATTTTGTGAGACTCACGACAGCGGCCTTGCTCGCCGCATACGGCAGCGGTTGTGGCCCCGGACGCAATCCCACGATGCTCGCCGTATTGACGATGCTGCCCTTTGCAGCTTTCAGCATCGGCGTGGCCGCGCGCGTCACCTGAAATGTTCCGCGAACGTTTACCGCAAACACGCGATCCCATTCTTCGGCCGTGATACCTTCAAAATCCTTGGGACGAACGTTCGTCGTAGTGCCGGCATTGTTGACCAGCGCATCCAGGCGTCCGAATTCCTTCTCCACCGCGGCGACCATCGCGCGCACGCTCGCGTCGTCGGCTACGTCCGCTTTCACCACCAGCGTTTTCGCGCCTTTTTCCTGAGCGAGGTTCGCTGTCTCGTGGGCTTCGCTTTCACTGCGGCTATAGTTGATGGCGACGTCGTAACCCGCGGCCGCAAGTGCGACCGCTGCGGCACGGCCAATCCCTGTTGCTGCACCTGTGATAAGCGCCACAGGCCTCTTGCTATCCATATTGTTCTCCGGTGTAAAAGGAATGCTGCGAAACTACAGTGTTGCGAAGTACAGAGGATGCTGTCAATACGCGCGCCGCGACAAGCACAGGAGTCCCGGACAGACTGATATATCGCACCGTTGGGGCCTGCAGCGCGCTCCCCGCCGTGCGCCGATTTGAATCACGAGACTCGCTAGTTCGCGAGCACGAATTTCTGAATCCGCTTGCCGTCTTCCACTTCGCCCGTATAGATATTTCCCTTGGAATCTGTGGCGACGGTGTCGATCCAATGCAGTTGGCCCGCGTAACGACCCGCGCCGCCGAACTGTCCCGCCGGTTCTCCCGTTTTGCGGTTGAAGATCCAAACCATGTTGTTTGTGCCGTCAGCCACAAACAGATATTTCTGCTCTGGATCCGCGGAAAACGACATATTAAATGTCGTCCCACATGGCCCGACTTTACCAAACGGACCTCCGCAATCCGGTCCGCGCGCTTGCGTGGAAGGATGCACGAAGAAACTCATCACAAACGTGCCGTCTTTCTTATAGACCGAAACGCGATCCGCACCGCGCTCGCCCAGATACAGCAAACCGTCTTTCGACAAGTGAATGGTGTGGATGGTCTGCGCGAACGGTTTCAGGTCTGGCGGAGGACCCGACAGATCGTACTCCGGCGTAGGATTATTATCGATCTCGCTCAGCGGTACACCGTGCCCACCCCAGCCGCGTTTAAACGCGCCCGTGTTCATGTCGTACACCAGCACTCGCTTGTTGCGAGCTCCATCCGCCACGTATATTTCGCGTGCGTCCATGTCGAGCTCGAAATCCTCGACGCCCATCAAATATTCCGTCTGCTGATTATCCTGCTTGATCTCTCGGCCCTTGGGCCAGCGATGGCCGAAGTCCCACAGGAGCTTGCCGTCGCCATCCAGCTTAATGATGCTGTCACCCGGATCGGTGCCCGAAATCCATACGTTGCCGTCGCGATCCACAATGAACGACTGCAAGCGATTCGGCCAGCCCGGGACAAAATTCTTGTGTCCCCAGGCTTTCATCACCGAGCCATCCTGCGCGAATTCGATAATCTCCGGCCCCAGGACGCAGCATTCCGCGCGCGGAGGATTCGTCTGTGCACCCATTTCGTCGGAGCGAGGATCGGCGCGGTTGATCATCCAGATGTGGTCGTCTTTGTCGATCGAAATATCCACGATTTGCTGCATCGCCCACTTGTTCGGCAGAGGCTTCGGCCAGAACGGGTCCACCTTATATATCGGTGGCTTATCGCTCGCAGCGTTCCTTTTATTCTGCCCCTGTAGCATTGCGCCAGCGCCGAGCAGCACAATGCCCAGAGAGAAGATTCCCAGCCCAATTGCTGCGGACGTATAAAATGATCTATTCCTCATACCGATCAAAGAGACGTCTCCCGAGCGCCTTTTGTTTACTGAAGCAGTTTTTATTTTGCGCCGCCAGCGGAGGCTTTCGCTTGGTCAGGATGTAACGTCAGTTTCTGCACGCGCCAGTTATTCATGTCAGCCACGTACAACGTATTGTCCGAGGGACACGCCAATCCGTGGATCCAATTAAACTGTTTGACGTCGTGGCCGGATTCCCCCAGCATCCCTAGCATCTTCCCGTCGAGCGAAAACTTGTAAATACGTCCCGGCTCTGCATCCGACGAATACAAATATTGTGTGGGCCCTTGTGTGATGCAAATGGTCCAGGCCAGGGTCTCATCCGGAGGATTCGCCGGCTTATTACCCAGCACCGGATGGCGAGTCTTATCGTAAGGAGCGTTTAGGAAAATGAAGCGCTGGAAGTTCCCGTCGCGATCGAACACCTGAATGCGGCGATTGCCGCGATCCGCCACATACACGTTGTTCTGCCGGTCGACGCCGATATTGTGCGGCGTGTTGAAGAAGCTCGGATTCTCGTTCGCATGCACGCCGCTCGTTCCGCGCTCGCCCCAGGACTTCACCCAGTTGCCGTGCTTATCGAACTTCGCCACGCGCGAGTTGATGTAGCCGTCGCTGATATAGATGTTTTCGTCCGAGTCCCACGCAACATCGGAGGGCGCGCGGAAATATCCATCGACATGTGGCGGAGCGGGGAACGCCGGACGCGTCGCTCCGCCGCCGATCCCGTTGCCGCGGTGATACTCCGGCTCTTCTGGGCCTTCCACGCGGCGTCCCAGATTCAGCGTGACCATTCCCGCGGGATTAAACCGCATCACAGCGTTCGTGCCTTTATCCACCACCCACAAGTTGTCGTATTTATCGAAGCGCACGGAATGCGCATAGCCCAGGCCATAGACGCCGCGCCCAATCTCGCGCACGAACTTTCCGGTGGCATCGAACTCCAACAGTTGCGTAGTCGCGTTGCCGAATAAAGGTCCCGATGTCGCCGATCCCGGATGGTTCAGCACCACGATGGAGCCCTTGGAATTCACCGCGACTCCCAGCACTTCACCCAGATTCATCTGCGCGTTGAGCTTCAGGAAATTAGGATCGGAATCGAACGGGATGGTGGGAGGCGTGGGTCCGGGTTGTCCGCATAAAGAAGCCGCGAGCAAAGGCAAAGCGAACAGCAGCGAAGGAAAAGAAGACGGTTTGGCGATACGCATGAGCAAAAATCCTTTCAGGCCTCGCATGCATCGGCGTCGCGAGGCCCTCAGGAAGGATAATGGGTCCATCGCAGATTGTCCAGTATGGGTTGGGCGAGCATGGGAGGCAGTCATGCGTCTCGCCAATATTCCGATGCGCGCCTTCGTCCTAGGTGCCTTAGCGGGCCGGTACGGGGCATTTTAATTTTCCGGTACCTCATGCCCAACCAGGCCGCGAAAGTCGCGTATAACGCAATTGGTGCGTTAATCTTTTCGAGCGATTTTGTGGTTTTTTCGAAAACTCCAAACGCTTGATCGCACGGCGCTTGGGGCTCGTGGTACGCACCGTTTCCGCAAACACATTAATAGGGAAATGTTTTAGGGGCCGTCGCCCCATCGCCCGGTCCACGAGCAACGCATTGCCGCATCGGTCGAACCCCGGGCGTGAGTCCGGGGATACACCCGAGCGTTTGTCGCACCTGGAAATGTATCCCCGCACTTACGCGCGGGGTTTTACCACGGCTCAAGTTCGTTGCTATTTGTTGTAGTCGATCGACTTCTTGTCGCGATCTTTCGCGCCATTCATCGAATATCCGGTCACGCCCGTCGGGAAAGTGATTCTTTCCAGGTATCCGTACTTGGAGCCGTCCAAGGCCTTCAAATAGATAATCGTGATCTCCTTGCCGATGGCTCCGTCGAACTCGGCCTTCGTGACGCCGTCCTTCGTATACCAATTCGGCGGGCTGGTTTCCATCATCCAATGGCCCACCTTGCCGTCCGCGTCTTTGATATCCAATTCCAGGCCGATGTGCGGATTCGTCCACGCCACATTCGTCAGCGTTCCCTTCGCCGTGATCTTTTCATTCACGTTGAAGATCGCGGCCATGCCGTGATGCGCCAGCACCGACGAAGCGCAGAGCAGCAGTCCGCCGCAGATCGTCACAACCAATTTCGTCTTTTTCACAAAGCCTCTCCTATTGCCTCTGACGTCCGGTCTTGTATTTCGTTTACGCGCCGGTAGCGAACTCAAGCCCTACAGCAAGTCTACGCTCGCCATGTTAGTGCATGATGAGCGATCCGCGCAGAAATGTTAGGGATCTGTAAGCGGCCACTGGGATATCCCCGCGCCCGATCCTTCAGTAGTAATCTAGACAGAGGCTCGGCTGGCGGTTGAATTCCGCAGCCGTCCAAAGGAGATGTTCGTGAAAAAAACGATTGCGATGGTGATGTTCGCTCTGGCGTGTGTACTAGCCGCCGGCGTGGTGGCTTCGGCAGCTGGTGCGAATGTGCCTCCGCCATGGGCCTACGGATTCCTGACACCTCCCGGAACGCCTGCGCCTACGGCTGCTCCTGCCGCCGCGGCGGCTCCGCCGGATCAAAGTTTGAAGAGCCTGCCCGGCGCGGAAAAGCAATTCACGCGCCAGCAGATTGGCAATCAGTATGGTCCCGCCGATTGGTTCCCGGGCGATCATCCCGCCATGCCGCCGATCGTCGCGAATGGCCGTCAAGCGGCCATGATTGCAGCGTGCAGCCTGTGCCATTATCCGAACGGCAAGGGCCGCCAGGAAAACGCGGGCGTTTCCGGACTTCCGGTTTCCTACTTCATCCAGACGATGCACGATTTCCGCGATGGCAACCGCGCCAGCGCCGATCCGCGCAAGGCCAACACCGGCCGCATGATTGGCTTTGCGAAAAATATGACCGACGAGGAAATCAAAGCCTCGGCCGAATACTTTGGCGCGATCAAGTGGACACCGTGGATTACGAAAGTGGTCGAGGCGAAGATGGTTCCCAAGATGCGTTCGGCCAATGGCATCTTCGTACCCTTGGAAGGCGCCCAAGCCGGCATGGAGCCGATTGCCGGACGCCTGGTGGAAACGCCGCTCAATCCCGAAGCCACCGAGATCCTCCGCGATCCGCATTCCGGTTTCATGGCGTACGTTCCGCCCGGGACTCTGAAGAAGGGCGAAGCGCTCGTAAAGAATGGCGCCGGTCGCACCATTCCTTGCGGCCAATGCCATGGAGAAGATCTGAAGGGTTTGGGTCCTGTTCCCGGCCTGGCCGGACGTTCGCCCAGCTACATGGGACGTCAGCTGTACGACATGCAGAATGGCTTCCGCAAAGGCGAATGGACGACGCTGATGAAGCCTGTTGTCGCGAAGATGACCCCGGAAGATATTGTTGCCGTCACGGGCTATATCGCGTCCTTGAAACCGTAGTACGTTCGGGATCTGCAATGTACACTCGCGTCATACTTATAACGCGCTTTTTTGCGGTGGCCGCTTTGCTGGGTTGTGCCCAATTGGGTCATGCCCAGCAAAGCTTTAACCCGGGAGCGCGCCAACCCGGAGCGTCTTACGATTCCGATTTCAAGAACGAAAAACCGGGGCCCGCGCCGCGGCACGATATTTCCGGCGTCTGGGAACCTGCGCTCTTCTATAGCGACGCAGTACAAGCCATCGGCGCCAAAAATTATCCGGCCGACGGCAAACCGGAGCACGTGCCTCCATTCACGCCCGCTGGCCTTGCCGAGTTTAAGAAACACAAGGTCGGCCAGGGAGTGGACGCGGTGCCTACGGCATTCGTGAACGATCCCGTGGATATTTGCGATCCGCAAGGATTCCCGCGCATCAACCTGCACAACTTCCGAACGAGTCAGATTGCGCAGACGGCCGATCAGGTCATCATCCTTTATCAATTCAACAAGAAGTGGCGCGTGATCTGGAACGATGGCCGCACGCTGCCCAAAGATCCCGACCCTCTGTGGTGGGGCACGTCCGCCGGCAAATGGGTGGACGATTATACGTTCGTCGCGCAGACCGTGGGCCTGGACGATCGTACCTGGATCGATAACGTGGGCCGTCCTCATAGCGACCAAATGCGCGTGGAAGAACGCTATCACCGTGTTGACGACAAGCATTTGGAGCTCACCATCACCATTGACGATCCTGTCATGTATACCAAGCCGTGGGTCGCGCTCGATAAATTGCGTCTGCGCTTGCAGTCCAAGGGATTTGAAATTCAAGAGATGGAATGTTCGCCTTCGGAAACCAACGCATACAACAAGAAGCTGGGCGATACTGGATCGATGCAAAAGCCCGGCGCGAAATAGGGGCTCTTTACCAACGACGTTCGATTGATTGGCCTGAGGACCACATGCCGAACATAGCCATCATCGGCGGCGGAATTGGCGGGATGACGCTTGCGCTCGCTCTTCACGACGCCGGCATTCGTGACGTGGATATTTACGAATCCGATTCCCACGTAACGGAGTTGGGCGTCGGCATCAACGTGCTGCCGCACGCCGTGCGCGAACTGACGGAGCTCGGTTTGCAGGATCAGCTTATGGCGACGGCGATTCCGACGGGCGAGATCGTCTACTACTCCAGCCACGGGCAACGCATCTGGGGAGAGCCGCGCGGCTTGGCAGCAGGCTACAAGTGGCCGCAGTTTTCGATTCATCGCGGCGAACTGATGATGATCCTGTACCGCGCTGTGCTGGAGCGCCTCGGTCCGGATCGCATTCACTTGGGGCATCATCTGGCGCAGTTTGGCGAAGAAAATCACTACGCTTGGGCCGAGTTCGTGAATCGCGCGGATGGTTCTCCGGTGGAGAGCATCGGCGCCGATTTATTAGTGGGCTGCGATGGCGTGCACTCGGTGGTGCGTCACGCGCTGTATCCGAACGAAGGTCCTCCGAAGTGGAATGGCATTACGATGTGGCGCGGAGTCACCAGAGGCAAGCCTTTCCTGAGTGGACGCACGATGATTATGGCCGGGCATTTCAGCCGCCGTGTGGTGGTTTATCCTATCAGCAAACGCCTTGAGGATCACGGCGAGGCGTTGCTGAACTGGGTGGCCGAATTGAAAACGGCCGACGATCAACCGATGCCCCGGCAGGACTGGCAGCACCAGGCCCGTATCGAGGACGCCGTTCGGCCGTTCGAAACATACAAGTTCGATTTTCTGGACGTCCCCGCGATGATTCGCGGCGCGGAGACCGTGTATCAATATCCGATGGTGGATCGCGATCCTCTGCCGACGTGGAATCACGGGCGCATCACGCTGCTGGGGGATGCGGCGCATCCCATGTATCCGGTGGGCTCGAACGGAGCTTCGCAGGCGATTCTGGATGCGCGGGTTTTAGCGCAGGCGCTGGCAACGCAATCTTCCATTGAAGATGCTCTCGCGGCCTACGACGCGGCGCGCCGCCCGGCGACGACTGCGGTAGTGGCGGCGAATCGGCAGGTGGGTCCCGAAAAGTGCATGCAGATCGTGGAGGAGCGCGCGCCTAACGGCTTCACGAATCTGGAGGAAATCATCAGCACCGCGGAGTTAGAAGAAATCTCGAAATCCTATAAACGCACGGCGGGATTCGATCCGGAGATTTTGAACACGCGAGCTTCGTTCTCTGTCCCGAAGAGGTAGCGGCTAACCGCCGTAACTATTTGTGGAACAAACCGCCGATGCGCTGCCAGAAGCTCTTCGATTCGGCTGGCTCCTGTTGCGCAGGTTCCGGCGTAATGGGAATACTGCGCGGCTTGCGCGGTTTTGCAGGCTTTGCCGGGTCCGCCACCGCCACGGTAACGGGTTGCGCTGCGGCAGGCGATGCGGTGGGTTCCCATCCCGCGATCTGCGTATTGCCGCCGCCTCCGTGTAGCTTGCAAGCTTCCACCGGCTGCGTACCGGCGATGAACACTTCGCTGTGGACTTTCGGGCAGCCGGGTGTTGCGAGCAAGCCGGTTTCCGAATCGATGTCGGCGGTGACCACGCCATCGGGCGCCTCGAATTCATGCACGGCGCGATATTCGCGATGTTGATGCGCGCGCTTCATGAACTCTGTCCAAATGGGTAGAGCGCTCTTGGCGCCCTCGAGTTTGAAATCGCGATTGTCGTCGAAGCCGACCCACACCACGCAAATCAGTTTTGACGTAAATCCGGCGAACCAGCCGTCGCGCGAGGTCCCGGTTTTGCCGCCGGCGGGAAGAGTGAAGCCGCGGCCACGCACACCGGCTCCAGTGCCGGAGCGCAGCACTTCCTGCAACATGTTGACCATGATGTAGGCGACGCGCGGATCCATCGCGTCCTTCTTCACGATGCTGTTTTGAAATACGGAGGAGCCGCCCTGATCGCGAATGGATTTGATGAAGCTCGGCTTCAATAGAATTCCTTGATTCGGGAACACGGTGTATGCGCCCGCGATTTCGAGCGGCTGTACTTCATAGGAGCCAAGTGCAATGGACGGCGTAGGCTTGATGGCTAGATTCAGGCCGACGTTACGAGCGGTCTTCGCGACTTTATCGTAGCCCACCATTTCCGCAATCTTCACGGTCGGGATGTTCATGGAATGGGCCAGCGCCTGGCGTAGCGTGACCATGCCAGCGTATTTATCGCCAAAGTCGGCGGGCTCGTAAATCTTGTCGTCGTAGAAAAATTGGGTGTGTTCGTCCGTTACGGTGGTGGCCGGTGTGATGACTTTGCCGTTTTCTTCCAGCGCCTGGGCGAACGCGGTTGCATAGACGAAGGGCTTGAACGAAGATCCTGGCTGGCGTTTGGCGACGGCATGATCCAGCTGGCTGGTGCCGTAGCTGCGGCCGCCGACGAGCGCCTTGACCTCGCCGGTTTCGGCATCGAGCGCGACCAGTGCGACTTGCGCGAGAGGGAACTTATCCGTGCCGTAGTCCTTTGCGCGGTGCGCCCATTGCTTGTCGGTCTCGTCAATGCCGATCTTTACGGCTTCCACGGCGTCGCGTTGCAGGTTGATATCCAGCGTGGTGAAGACGCGATAGGACTTATTCTGGAAGTCGTAGGAGAATTTGTTCTGCAGCGTGTCGTTGACCAGATCGACGAAATACGGCGCGTCGCTCGACTCAGAAGATTCGCGCACCACGTTGAGCGGAGAAGACGCTCCGCTCTGGTATTCGTCCTCCGTGAGGTAGCCGTTTTCGCGCATGGCCTTCAGTACGATGTTGCGGCGCGTACGCGCGCGATCGGGAAAGCGGAAGGGATTCCGTCCGATGGGCGATTGAATCAAGCCGGCGAGCAGCGCGGCATCGGCCGGCGTGACTTGCGCGAGATCCTTGCCCAGGTAGACTTCGGCGGCCTCGCCGAATCCGTGAATGCTGAAGCTGCCCTGATGGCCGAGGTAAATCGCGTTGGCGTAATCCTCGAAGATTTGTTCTTTGGTCAGCTGTTGTTCCAGGTGCAGCGTGATGAGCGTTTCGGGAACTTTGCGGCGCCAGCCGCGTTCCGGTCCCAGCCACAACGTGCGAGCGAGCTGCTGCGTCAACGTGGAAGCGCCCTGGCTGCTGCGGCGATCTTTGATATCGACCACGATGGCGCGTGCAATGCCGATGGGATCGAATCCGGCGTGTGAGAAGAAGTGCTTGTCCTCGGCGGAGAGGACGGCGTTGACCATTACTTTGGGGATATCGTTAAACTGCACCAGGCGGCGCTTCTCGCGCTTCTGGTCGAAGAGATTCGTGATGAGCTGCGGCTCCAGCGAATACACGTTGCGCGCCGTGTGATCGCGCGTGGAAATAATCTGCGAGACTTTGCCGCCATCGATCTTGATCACCGCGCCTTCTTCGCTATAGGCTTCGGCGCCGGGGTTGACCTCGATCGCGTCGGGACGCGTGTGATACCAGCCAACGCGATTGGTGCTGATTTCGGAATATCCGGCGTCGTGCAGGTAAGACGCAAGCTCGGGTACGGTGGCCGCATCGCCCACGCTCAAGGGCTGCGGCGAGGCGTACAGCATGGAGGTATTGCCGAAAGGTCCGTGGCGGAGCTTTTCTTCGATGACGTGCGAATAGCGCACGTAGAAAAACGTGAAGGTGCCCACGGTTGCCGTAACCAGCAACGTAAGAATGATGAGGAGAGCACGGCCCCAGGGGCTGGTGACCAGCTTGACGAGCAGTCCCTTGGTCGGAAGTTGAAATTTAACGGCCACGTGGCGTTCCGGTCATTTCTTGGTTTCGGCGAACAACTCTTTCCAGATGTCTTCGTGCGGTTCCCAGTCTGGATTCTGACGTCCGGTAATTTGCAGCTCCGCGACTTTCAGTGTGCCATGTCCGTAGGTGCAAATGTACTCGGTGTGGGGCGCGCCCAGCAGAACGTGCGTCCAGGACCCGGTGTGGATCGGCATCCGTAGGCGCCGCAAACAGGTGCGGCAGCGATAGCGCTGATCCCATACAACGGCCCACAGTATCCCGGTGGCGAAGAGCCAGTACCCCAACATCAGGAAGGTGAACGTAAGATCGGTGCCGAAAGCGTTGGCCGGACGAACGCGCATGAAGGTGGCCGGCACGGGCGCCAGCTTCAACAGCAGAGCCCGGGCACCCCAGAGGATCACGGCTGCAGCGGCGAGCTTGGCGACGAGATATCCCCAGTACTTCATATTGAATTGGATGCCGACAGTACCAGTCTAGTTCCGGAGTTTCTAAAATTCCAGCCCGGTTTCCTTAACAGTTGGATCGTGTCCCCTCTGCCTATGTAGTACGTCGGCAGGATGGCTCGGGTTCATTACTTCGTTGGGATTTAACGCCGATGTATAATCTCGGGGAACAGCAAAGGGGGGCGTAATGATTATCATCCGCTCGAAAAGAATAGAACTGGTCCTGTTGGCCGTGGTCGGAGCGGCATCCGTGTTTGTCGCCCAGGCGCAAGCGCCGACGGCGCTGCCGAAAGACGTCTATGCCGATTCGCGATTCCGGCTGCCACTGCCCAAGCGCGACGAAATGGACGACGCAGGAAAGAAGGTCTACGACCGAATTGCCGATCCTAGCCGCAATAGCCTGGTTGGCTTGCAGGGACCCGCAGGGATTCGCCTCGCGAGTCCGCAGCTCGCCAACTATATGGAGGACGTGAACAATTACGTCCGATATCAAACCGGCTTCAGCGCCCGGCTGACGGAAATCGCCATCATGACGACCGCGCGTGAGATGGATCATCAATTCGAATGGGCCGCGCACGAAAAGGCCGGATTGAAGGCGGGCGTAGAGCCGGCGCTGATCGACATCATCAAGTACAGAAAGCCTCTGACGGGCGTGGTGGAAAAAGAAGCCGTCACGATTCAACTCGGGCGCGAGTTGTTCGGCCAGCGCAAAGTGTCATCCGAAACCTTCGCGCAGGCGCTGCGGTTGTACGGAAAGAAAGGCCTGGTGGATCTGGTTTCGCTGATGTCCCAATACACGGCGACAGCGGCTTTGCTCACGGCGTTCGACATGCAGTTGCCGGAAGGGCAGAAGGCGCTGCTACCGGCGAAGTAGATGTGGCGCACGCACTCGTGCCGACACCTGTTGGCCTGCGTATGCCAGCACGGGCGTCCCGAGGAGTCGGGACGCGGCACGGCACGGCCGTGCGCCACGTCGCGGGCAGAGACAACTTGTCGGAGTTCGGATAACATGAATAACGATCTCATGCGAAAACTTTTTCTGAGTGCTGCGGCGTTGGCGATGTTGGTGAGTGGCCCCATCGAAGGGCAGACGGCTTATCGAGCTCCGAGGCTTGCGGGCACCACGCGGCCGAATCTGAACGGGCTGTGGCAATCCATGACGGAAGCGAATTGGGATTTGCTGCCGCACGAGGCCAAGCCTGGTCCTCTGGAGTTTGGAGCGCTGTACGCGCAGCCGGCGGGCGTGGGGATCGTGGTGGGCGATGAGATTCCCTACCAGCCGTGGGCGCTCGAAAAGAAGAAAGAAAATTACGCGAATCGCTTTGTGCGCCAGAACGCGGACGGCGTGCGTTTCGAGCCGCTCGATCCCGAAGCGAAGTGCTACTTGCCCGGCGTGCCGAGAGCCACGTACATGCCGTTTCCGTTCCAGATTGTGCAAGGAGATAAGAAGATCGTGATCGCCTACGAGTTCGCCAGCGCGAGCCGGATCGTCCCCTTGGAAAAGGTGGGCGAGGCGCCGACCGACAGCTACATGGGATGGTCGCAGGGACGCTGGGAGGGCGACACTCTGGTGGTGGACGTCACGGGCTTCAACGAGAAAACGTGGTTCGATCGCGCAGGGGATTTCCATAGCGAATCGCTGCACGTGGTGGAACGCTACACGCCGACGAGCGCCAACTCCATGTCGTACGAAGCGACCATTGAAGATCCGAAGGTGTTCACGAAAGCTTGGAAGATCGCGTTTCCGCTCTATCGGCGTACGGAAAAGAACGCGCAGTTTTTGGAATTCAAGTGCGTTCCCTTTGCCGACGAGCTAGTGTACGGGCATCTGCGAAAGAAGTAGGAGAATCCACATGCGTAATATTTCGGTTCGTGCCACGATTTCGATTCAAGCATGGCTCGCGGCTGTGGTGCTGACAGCGGCGCTCGCCGCCGGGCAGACGGCGCAAAGCCTCGCGGGCAAGGCGGACGCGGCCAAAACTCCGGTCGTCACCAGGATGCCGAAAGCTCCGGTAAAGCAGTGGAAGACGCCGTGGGGAGATCCCGATTTGCAGGGCACTTGGTCGAACGCCACCACCACGCCGCTCGAGCGTCCCGCCAAGTACCAGGGTCGCGAATCCATGACCGACCAGGAGCGCATCGCCGAAAATAAGCAAACGGAAGTGGGCCGAGATCAGCGCGGCGCGGAAGGAACGGCCGCGGACGTCGCCGGAGCGTACAACAACGCGTGGTTCGAGTACGGATGGTCGGATGGCCGCACGTCGTTGATTTATGATCCGAAGAACGGAAAGAAGCCGGCATATACGGCCGACGGGCTTCGGCGCTCCAAGCTGCGCAACGAGAGCATCCGCACCGACGGACCCTACAACAGCGTCGAAGACCTGGATCTCTATACGCACTGCATCGTGCGTTACGGGTTGCCACGCCTGCCTACGGCCTACGACAACAACTTCGAGATTGTGCAAACGCCCGGTTTTGTGGGCATCGTGCAGGAACAGATTCACGAGACGCGCATGATTCCTTTGGATGGGCATCCGCACGTGAACGCGGGCGTTCGCCAATGGTTAGGCGATTCGCGAGGCCATTGGGAGGGGACGACGCTGGTGGTGGAAACCACCAATTTCAACGACCGTACGAGCTTCGAGGGCGCGACGCGAAACATGAAGCTGGTGGAGCGCTGGACGCGCATGACGGACGATATCATCGACTACCGCTTTACGGTGGAAGATCCCGCCACGTGGACCAGTCCCTGGTCCGCGGCCATTGCCTGGTACAAAAGCACGGGCATGTTCGAGTACGCTTGCCACGAGGATAACGTCGGCGCTTACGGTATCCTGGCGGGAGCGCGAGCGGATGAAGCGAAGGTCGCTGCCAAGAAATCCGCGAAGTAATTCGGGGCGCTAGCAGCACTTGGCGCGTTTGGATGCCGCGAGCCAACGCTCGTCGCAGAAGCGGCGCCACTCGGTGCCGGAATGTTGCAGTCCATGGATGGCGAGGTGCCGGTGGTAGGCGTTCTCGTCGCCGATCTCGCGCAGCAGGCCGAGGAACAACTGGAAGAATCGTTTGACTCCGGAAGCCCTCGGTTCCGCGGGCGCTAACAGCAGATCCCTCGACTTCGCTCGGGATGACAATACTGGGGAGCTATCG
>CAITIX010000357.1 GCA_903892565.1 uncultured Acidobacteriia bacterium | reverse complement strand
GCCTACGAAGAGCGGATCTGTTATGGCCCCAGCGCGGCGAACGCGGCACTGATTGCCCAAGGCTACACGTATATCGGCTATAAACTGGCTATCCCGTCGCCATTGCAAATACAAGGCTCCGGTCCAATTCCAAACAATTTCTACTGGTATCAACCATCGCAATATAACAATTCGCCTGGTTGGCCGAATACCGATGAATACTTGGTGCAGCTCACATACCTGCTCGTCTCTACCGTTGGCTTGCATGGCTCGCACAGTATGTCGCCCCTGACCCAGGTTACGGTTTCTTCTGGAGATACGACGAATATTGTCTACACGGCCGACAGTTGGTATCGCATCGGCACGTTCGTCTCCAATGGGCGTCCGGTTCCGCAGGCCGTCGGCGCCAGTCAGTACGTCTGGTCGGTGTCGAGTATCCAGAATAATTACAGCAACAACGTTACCTTCTCGGTGCTGCCAGGCAGCGGACCAAGCAATGTCCCCAATGCGTGGTTGGCGGGGTTTGGACAGAGTGAGTCCGCGCCATTCAATCAAACGCCGTATAACCTCTATCAGGAATGGTTGCTGAACCTGAACCCGTACACGTCCAATGCGATCAATTTCGCGGTGGATGGTATTGCCGTGACGGGTTCGACGGTGAACGTCAGTGTCCGGTTGCTGGAGAGCACCAACAACGGCAGCAGTTTCAACGTGCAGCAGACCATCAATGGCACGCTGGATGTCTATCGCGCCACCAATCTTGAGGGGAGTTGGACCTCGGTGACCAGCGCGGCGCCCGGTGTGATTTTCGACACTAATGGCCGGAAGGTCTTCACCTTCTCGTCGCCCACGAATAGTTTCTACAAGGCCACGGTGCATTAATAGGTATGCCCGACGGGAACAAACACGGACGAGCGTCCTTTGAAGCGGAACTGAAACTGCTGGTCCGGGAATTGCGTGACAATCCGTACCGGAAGTTTCTGTCTGCATTTCTGCTGGTCTCAACGATCCCCTGCCTGGCGCTTCTCGTCCTCATCAACGCCATGCTGCCATCGGCCCCGGAAACGCTGCGGAATGAAATTCCGTACGTGCTCGTCTTTCTGCTGGCGATCATGGCGGGTGGCTATCTGCTGGCCCACCGGATGCTGAAGTGCATCCTCGACAAACTCATCGCCTACTTCGTCCGCGCGCGACGCGCGGATGAGCTTAAATCCAAGTTTGTCGCCACAGTCTCCCACGAGCTCAAGAGTCCGCTCATGGTGCTGCAGACCAATTTCTCCAACCTGTCCGCCGGCTTTGCGGGCGCCGTGACCGGAGACCAGAAGCAGGTCCTCGGCACTTGCGCCAGCGTGATCACCCGCATGGACCATCTCATTCGCGACGGACTCGACCTCTATAAACTTGAGGCGGGCATGGTGGACTTGTGTCGGGTTTCCGCTGACTTGCGGGTCACGCTCGAAGCGCAGGCACAGGAGCTGCGTCCGCTTTTCGAGCAGAAGGGGATCGAACTCGCATTGCACGTGGATGCCAATCGACTCGACACCATTGCCGACGAGGAAAAGATGGCGCTGGTCTTCAACAATATCCTCTCGAATGCGATCAAATACACGTCTCCCGGCGGCAAGGTCACGGTCACGGCCGCGGCCGATCGCGATTTCCTGCGATTCGAATTCGTGAACACCGGCAATCCGATCCCTGTGGACCATCTGGAGAGCATCTTCGACAAGTTCGAGAAACTCGACGCCTCGCAGGAGGGATACGGG
>CAITIX010000356.1 GCA_903892565.1 uncultured Acidobacteriia bacterium | reverse complement strand
CTATCGAGCTTCCATAAATATAACCCGGTCAATGGCCATTAGACGCGGAAATAATAGACTTAGGTTCCCAATAAAATCGACCTGCACGCCGCAGCCGATTGCAACGTCTACCTATATAAGGCGAATCTCGTGCACATGCTCCGGCGTTTATCCCTCAGTTTGATCGTGTGCTCACTGGTATCCCTGGGAACCCCCGCGGACGTAGCAAAGCGGGCATTTCAGCAAGGGCGGATGGCGGAACGCGCGGGCGACCACCTGAAGGCATATCTTTACTACGCACAGGCAGCCCAGGCCGCTCCCGGCAACCCGCGCTTCGCTGCGAAACAAAACGCGTTGCGACAAAGCGGAGCGCTGCAACCACGTGCGGCTACCGTGAGAGATCGGGCGGATGAAACGATCGCGGCCCAACTGGAAGCAGAGGGCTTGCTGCAAGACGAGGTCGCCGGATTGCCCGAGACGGCTCCCCCGCCTCGCCTGCTCGCCTCGGAGGAAAAGCACGACATTACGCTGAAAGCGGGCGCCAAGGATTTGTTCGAGAAAATCGCCGCGACGTATGGGCTCCGCGTGGTATTCACGCCAGACTATACCGAATTGCCTTCCGTGTCCCTCGTCATTGCAAACGCCGGCTATCAGGAAGCGCTACGTGCGCTCGAAATCGCTTCCGATTCGTTCCTTGTGCCGCTCGATTCGCACACTGCGCTCGTGGCGCGAGAAACTCTGCAAAACCGCACACAATGGACGAAAGTTGTTTCGATCGCCGTTCCAATTCCAGAACGGATCAGCATCCAGGAAGCCCAAGAACTGGTAACAACGGTGCAGCAAACCCTGGAGATTCGCCGCATCAGCATGGACCCTACGCGTCACGCGGTCTTCTTCAGGGATTCCGCTTCCAAGGTGTTCGCGGCAAAACAAATGTTCGAGATCCTCTCTCGCGCACGCGCACAGGTCTCCGTGGAAGTGGAGGTCTTGTCCGTGTCGAAGAGTTCTCCACTCGCCTATGGCCTCTCGCTGCCGACGTCGGCTTCGATCGTGGATTTTGGAACCCTGCCATCGAGCCTCAAGTCCTCTGTTCCAGATCCCACAACCGGATTCACTCCCGTGGGAGGAGGGGCAAGTCTGCTGGGGATTGGCGTCGGAAATGCCGCGGCCATCGCCACACTCGGGAATTCGACATCCACCGGAGTGCTGGATTCCAATCTCGTTTCGCTGGACGGGCAAGCGGCCACGCTCAAGGTCGGCGAACGTTATCCGGTAACCACGGCCAGTTATTCTGCTGTCAACGGAAGTGCCGCAACGACCACCGGATTCACGCCGACCATCAATTACATCGACCTGGGATTATCGCTGAAAGTCACGCCCACGGTGCATGACAGCGGTGAAATGACGCTCGAGGTGGAAGCCGAGTTCAAGTCGATCGGCTCCAGCGTGACGAACGGAATCCCTTCGATCAACAATCAGCAGTATCAAGGCAAAGTCCGCCTCAAAGACGGTGAATGGGCGGTGGTGGCGGGGATGGTCCAGTTGACGCGGAGCGACGCAACGACGGGCGTTGCGGGGCTATCGCGGATCCCGATCCTGGGACGCTTGTTCCGCCATAAAACGCGCCAGCAAGACGATAATGAAATCCTCATTGTGCTAAAGCCGCGTTTAGTGGGAGATCCGTCGCTCAATCGCGTTTTCGCGGGACCCATCTGGACGGGCACCGAAACACGCCCAATCACGGTTTTTTGACGCGCACGCCGGGCGATCCGGAAATACGGAATTTGGGAAATCGCCAAGAGGGTTTTGGAAATCGCCAAGAAGTGTTAAATTAGAAGAGTCGGTGAGGTGGCAGAGTGGTCGAATGCGGCGGTCTCGAAAACCGTTGAACCTTTACGGGTTCCGTGAGTTCGAATCTCACCCTCACCGCCATACTTTCAGCAGTTTACGGGCGAGTGAAGCAATCGGCAAGAAGGCACAAAAGGGCTCCATTCTCACGGGAGCGGAAACTAAACCCACTTTTGCGTTCTTGCGGCCGACGGTGATCGCCACGCCGAGCTTGCAGCGCCGCGCGATGTAGCAACCCTTCGCGGACTTGTTATCGGGCTTTAAGTAGTCGCCTCTCTCGTCGCAAAAAACGAGATCCAAGTCAAGGCGCTATTCTTCGCCAAACTTGAGACGAAATCCTTCCTGGCGCTCGCGATGCGTTTTCAGCATCTCCACGATATCCGCTGAGAGCGAAAGGTTGCGCGTGCGATTCACTTTGGTTCCCTTGAGTCGCAAACCCCGGCGCAACATGGAATCGGGGTTGTTTGCGTTTTCGGGCAGAGGTCCGTCTGTTCGAGACTTTTTGAAATTCGGACGGTGGCATTCATTAGATCGATATCAGGCCAAGCCACGGCGCACACTTCCCCACGTCGGAGGGCGCGCTTTTCGCGGTTATAGGGATCGCCGCATCCGGCGCAGACGTAGATTTCTCCCGCCACCGCCACTCTGTTTCCGGGTAAGGCCCCGCCCCGCAAGATAGCTCGAACCGGGAGCCGCTAGTTCATCGCCGCCTCAAAGCGAAAAGGCTGTATATTGAGCGGCAGGGGGGAAATTAGGTCCCGTGAAGATCTTCCTGCATACGATCGCGCTGGCTGCGATCACGCTGGCATGGCTCGTGACACCACTTACCGCTCAATGGTTGCAACAGCGCACGCCCGGCATACCTCGCACAGCCGACGGCAAACCCAATCTTGGGGCTCCCGCGCCGCGCACAGCGGACGGTAAGCCCGACCTCTCCGGCGTCTGGCAAAAGATCGGCGATCGCTATACGAACAACATCGCAGCCGATCTCGCGCCAGGAGAAATCACGGCGTGGGCCGATTCGATTTACCAAACGAACAGACTCGGCTTCGGTAAGGACGCGCCGAGCGTTCGATGCCTGCCGCAGGGTCCGGCCTATCTGGTTAATTTTGGAATCGACACCCGCATCGTGCAAACGCCTACGCTCATCATGATGGCGAATGCCGATTTGTCCCACCGGGAAATATTCATGGATGGCCGTAAACTCGAAGACGATCCCAATCCCGTATGGATGGGTTATTCGATTGGCCACTGGGAAGATGACGAACTTGTGGTCGAAAGCAACGGCTATAACGACAAAACCTGGCTCGATTGGGACGGCCATCCGCACACCGAACAGCTACGCATCACCGAGCGCTACAAGCGCTTCAATTTCGGCCGGATGAACGTGGAGATCACGTACACCGACGCTAAAGTCTTCCCGAATCCCGTAACGGTGGGCATGGAGATGCGGCTGCGCGCCGATACGGAAATGCTGGAGTTCGTTTGCGAGAACGAGAAGGACCGCCAGCACATGATCGCCGCGAAACCCACCGACGTGGTCAGCGTGCCGCCGGAGGTGCTGGCACGCTACGTCGGCGTCTACGACATGGAGGAAAACGGCAGCGTAATACCTCTCCAAATTACGCTCGAAGACGGGATTCTCTATTACGATTGGGGCTATGACGGCCGTCAGCCTTTAACACCTTTTGGCGAGAAACGTTTCTCGCTCGCTGGTACGTGGGTTGAGTTCGTGACCGCCGACCCTGGCCCCGCCACAGGGGTACGCGTGATATTCGTGGAGGGCGAGGATTACGGGCCGAGGAGGAAGTAGCGCGCTTTTTCCCGGACCATGGCGCGGAGTTCCGCTATTTGCGGTGTATGACGCTTGTTCCCCGCCGGGGCTTTGCATGCCGGCGAATTGATCGGGGCGGAACCCCCTTTGTTGCGCCGTCGTTTACCTACTGCGCAGGCGAGGCCGCCACGGACTGCCCCTCCAGCGGATTGGTCGCGTCGCAGTACTCGTCGCCGGGCTTGAATCCCACAGGCGTGCGCTCGAATGTGTATTCGTACACGTGCGGCTTCGCGTACACTTCGGGATCGTTCCATGTCATGATCAGCCGAAGGCGCTTGCCGTCAGGATTCGGAATGTACTTCTGCTCGAGCACGGTTTGCGGCCTGCGATATCCGCCGGCCACCACGCGCGCCGGCATGAAGTTGGATACTGTAACGGTCAGCGTCCCGTCCGCGGCAATTTGACCCACGGAATAGCCCGACGGGCTGGGACTGCGCAGTTCCGCATTCGGGATCGATTTCCTGTTCAGGTAAATGTGACGATCGGCGCTGCGATCCTGCACCTGAACGATCTCGTCTTTCGATTTCACCGCGACAAAACCCTCAGAATCGACGTCCAAGGTCAGTTGGCCTCCGTTGTAAATGCAAGGCGTCGGATTGACGACGAGGATTCCGTTGATAAACCGCTGCTGAAAGCGCGCGATGTTCGGAAGCTTCGCCAGCATGTCCTTGCCCGCCGGAGTCAACTCCGCCGGTTTATACGATGACGTCAGGTTTTCAAAGGCGCGGGATCCGTTGGTGTCCGTCCGG
>CAITIX010000355.1 GCA_903892565.1 uncultured Acidobacteriia bacterium | reverse complement strand
CGGGCCTCCCTCAGATGACAGAGGCTCTAAACAGTACGCTTGAAAGATAAGTGCTTTAGAACCGGGCGGTTAGCTCAGCCGGTTAGAGCGCCTGCCTTACAAGCAGGAGGTCCACAGTTCGATCCTGTGACCGCCCACCATAAATCAAGCACTTACGGTCCACTCTGGGCTGTTTGCTTTTGATGCCCATCCAAAACCCATCCAAAACCGAGAGCCGGATCAGTGGATGACACCTTGCTGCTCGGCTTCGAGCTTCTTCTTTTCGGCCATCAAGTCCGCCTCTAATGCGCGTGCGGCGTTTCTGATCTCTGCTGGAATTTCCTTCTGATAGTGTTTCAAAGTGATCCGGGGATCCGAATGCCGCATGTGGGCTTGCGTGGATTTCGGGTCCTTCGCCTTCGCTCCGAACAGCGTCGCTGACGTCCGGCGCAAAGATTGAAAATTCACACCCTCAACGTTCGCGCGCTCGGCCGCCTTCTTCAAAACTCGTTTCAAGAAATTTGCAGGCCGCAGAGGCACTCCTTTGCGGCTGGCAGGAAAGAGCCACGCGTCGGGGTTTCTATTCTCTAGCGTTTCCATATAGTGCTTCAACTCTAACTCGAGATCCGGCGGAAGATACATTACGTCCGCAGATGCTGCCGTCTTGGTCGCCTTGATCCGACCATGCACGATCGCCTCATCTATGACGAGGGCACCCGGCAAGACGTCATTCCGCCGGAGCACAAATTCTTCCTCGGATCTCAATCCAAGCTGGACGAACATCGAAATGATCAAGTGATCACGCCCCGCAACTTGAGCTAGGATCGCGCTGCATTCCTGAATGGTATGCGTCCGTTCCGATGGCTTCTTGCGCGACCGAGCTCTTAACTTTGCGGCGGGGCTCCGATCAATGAATCCGCGTTCCACCGCAATGCTGAATACTGCACGAATGTAGCGGATGAGCTTGCCGAGCAGCGAACTCGATGAATCCTTCTCGACGTACACGTTAAGAAATCGCTGTAGCTCGGCATCTGTGAGCTGGGGGATGGGCCTCGATCCGAGAGGTCCGTTGATCAAATGCGTCACGACTAGGTTCTCCGCGTTCTCAGCGGTCCAAGCTTCCCAATTTGGCTTGCTAAGATCGAGATACTCACGCGCCAGCTCGGCGAGCGTGATCTTCGATCCGTCCACAACCGGCGTGCGTCCGTTTCCGTTGGTCTGTTCGATCAGCTTGCCGAGCGTTTTCCAGGCGTCAGTCTTGTTGAGCGGACCGGAATATTCAAGTCTGAAGCCAAGGCTCTCCGATAACTGTCGGTCGATAATCTTCTCGGCGCGCCGTACGACCTCCGTTCCGTCTGGTCGCCGAGCGTAAACGCGCCATCGAGCCCAGAAGCGCCCACGGGCGAGCTTCCCGCGTTTGGGCATTATGTCGCTGAGTTCGCCGCGTTGCGATCGAGGTCTGGACAAGTGTCGGCCTACCTGCTTCAGGTCTAAGGGATGAAGAAACCTTGAGTCTATCACGCTGCATTTCCCTTCTCGCGAGAGCATTCCTCGATGAAACGCTCGACATCCTCCCGGCGGAATCGAACGGCCTTTCCAAGTTTCACCGAGGCGAGATGCGGAGATCTTCTGCTGCTATGGTCCAGGACCCATGCGGGTGACACCCCGAGCCAGTTCGCCACGTCCTGCGCCGTCAACAATCGTTCGGGGCTCAAGATTCCTCCCCGCGTTGGTGCCGGTCCTTTTTAGTGATGGCAGAACGCAGAACCCCGAACCGCCTCTTAAACTCGTGAATTTCCGCGATGCTTGCCGGATCGCCAATCTGGATCACGCAACGCACCTCCGAGGCTGTGTACACGGTTCCACGCGGTTCCCCAAGCTCGGCTGCGTCAGTTTCGTCGGCCACAAGCCAGAAGCGTTCCCCGAGCGCGTCGGACCAGAGTTCGACGGCCAAGCCCTTCAACACCGCTTCCAGGCTGTCTTCCGGTCTGGAATTCACCACAGCGGTCGCCGG
>CAITIX010000354.1 GCA_903892565.1 uncultured Acidobacteriia bacterium | reverse complement strand
GGCGCATGCGGCGGATTGTTTGTGCCGCTCCAATCCGAAACGTGGCAAGGATAGCACGCGCCGGACGTGAGAGCGTAGTTATTATTCACGTGGCATTGCACACAATGCGTCGTCACATGAGCACCGGTCAACGCGAAGCCCGTGTTCGCGTGATTGAACGTCGCACTGGTCCAATTCACCGTGCTGTGGCATTGCGCGCAATCGAGCGGGAATCCGGAGGCCGCGTGCGGTGGGTTCGCTGCGCTCGCGTAATCGGCCGTGTGGCACGGATAACATGCGCCCGAGGCCAGGGCGAAGTTATTATTCACGTGGCACTGGGTGCACGCAATCGTAGCATGTGCGCCGGTGAGCGGGAATCCGCTGGACGCGTGGTTGAAGGTCGCGCTGGTCCAGTTGGTCATGGAGCCATGACACAAAGAGCAATTTTGCGAGAACCCTGAAGCCAGATGGGGAGGATTGGTCGCCGCATTGAAATCGCGCACGTGGCACGAAACGCACGCCGTGCTGAGCCCCACGTAAGCGCCCACGGCCGCGCCTTTGTGGCACTGGTCGCACGTCGCCGAAGCATGCGCCCCCAGCAACGGAAAACGATTCATATGATCTTGCGGCGCTCGGTTGTTCAGCCGCCAACCTTGCACGGTGTGGCAGTTTTCGCATTGCGCCCCAAACTGGCGCTGATGCAGATCGGCGTGACAATCCGCGCAACGCGTGCCGGCGTCGGCAAACACTTTGGACACATGGCAGGCGTTGCACGTCACGCTCGCGTGAGCCCCACGCAAGGGATATTTCGTTTCGCGATTGTGATCGAATTCCGGTTTGGCGCGCAGCGGCGCCCAACTGGTGGTGGTGTGGCAATTCTGGCAAGTGAATGCGATCGCGCCGTGTGGATTGCGCGTCGGTGCCTGAGCGTCCACCAGCGGCGCCACCCCTAGCACCACGATGAGGGCTGTGAGCCATTTGCTCATTCAAAAATCCGTGCTCCGCGACCGGCCTACGCCAGCCGCCACCCGTTATCGATCGTCCAAGAACGATATCTCTCCTGGACGTCCTTCCGCCCGGCGCGGTTTCATCCAGCGGAAAGATTCGCGGACCCTAGGCCATCATGAAACGCGACATAGGCTCTAAGACATTCGCTCTACCGCGCGGCTAGTGACATTTCGCGCACTCCGTCGGCGCACGCCGGTAAATCCGGATCGTTTTTCCATCGATTTCCTGCTGCTGCGTGTGGCATTGTGCGCAAGGCACCTGTGAGTGGAAGCCGTCCAGCGGATAAGAAGTGGCATTGTGATTGAACGCGCTGGAGCTCCAGTTATTGACCGTATGGCACGCCTTGCAATCCTGCTCGCGTCCGGCACTCAGGAACTGGCCTCCGTGTACGTCCTCGTGGCATTCAAAGCACAACTTGGGCGTCTTCGCGAAATCGGGAACAATCTTCGCGTTCGTTGCCGTGGGCGATGCTCTGAGATTTTGACTCGACGGCTTGTGACATCCCGCACAGGTCACCGTTTGGTGGGCGCCTTCCAGCGCGAATTTCGTGGACGCATGCTCGAAGGTCTTCAATTCTTTCCACTGGCGCACGTTGTGGCACGTTTCGCACGGCATCGCCGCAACCTTCGGCGTATTGTGAGGATCAGAATGGCATGTGACGCAATCCTGACGAGCGAAATGATACTGCCGCGCAGCGTGATCGCTTGCGTTGGCAGCTTTCGCGCCGGCCACTGGACTCGCAATCGCCGGGACTGATAACGGCTTGTGGCAATCGCCACACACGACCGCTGCGTGAGCGCCCGTCAGCGCGAATTTCGTTTGCGCATGCTGCAGAGACGAATACGTCGGCGGCTGGAAACTGGTTTGCATGTGGCACACTTCGCACCGATTCGCATAGGGCGCGGCGGCGAACTCTCCCGCGTGCGGATCAGCGTGGCAATCTTTGCACAGGAGCTTGCCCGTCATGTACGCGATATTCTTGCTCTCAGGTTTCGCTTCCGGCTGGTGGCATTTCACGCAGTCGAGCTCCGCGTGTTTGCCTTCGAGCTTGAAGGCGCTCGTCTGATGCGTCTCGCGCGTGAACGTCGCCGGCTTGAAGCTGCTTTCGGAGTGACACGCGGAACATTCGGCTCCGGCCGCGCGTTTGGCGAACTGACCGGCGTGAATATCCTCGTGACAATCCGAGCAATGCTCATGCGCCACGGGACGCTTGAAATCGTTGTCCTTGTGGCATTGGGCGCAGGCCGCATCCGCGTGCTTCGCATGCAGCGGAAACTTCGTATTGTTGTGATTGAAGCTCACGCTCGGCTGATTTTTGTTCCAGCCGGTGGTGTTGTGGCAGGTTTCGCACGTGCCTTGAAACTTCGCATCTTGAAACGCGCCCTTATGCGGATCGGCGTGGCAGCTCTGGCAATTCGCAAAAGAAAATCCTTTGTAACGCGCGGATTTCTCGCCCACTTTCGTTTCATGGCATTTCTGGCACGCCACGGATTGATGCAACCCAGTCAACGGATACGCCGCTCGAAAGTGATTAAATCCGCTCGCGGGCTTCCAGGCGTCTTGCGAATGGCAACGCACACAATCGGCCCCCAACTGATTGGCGTGCACATCCTGGTGACAGGCAGTGCACTCGCGCGCCAATCCCAGGTACGAATGATTTAAGTCCTTCAGCTTAATTTCCGCCTTGGCAGCCGCCGGAAGTCGATTCGCCGTGTGGCATGCCTCGCACTGCAACGTTGCGTGCTTGCCTTCAAGCGCGAACACCGTCAGCCCTTTATGATCGAATTTCGACCGATCAAAGCGTGTCAGGGGGAACTTCTGCCCGTTATGTTCCGTGTGACAACGGGCGCAATCGATCTGTGTCGCGGACGGGGTATAGGCTTTGGCGTGATAGCCCGCGTGGGCCTCCACGCGATGCTGGATTTCGACGTGGCACTCCAGACACTTCAGTCGCTTGTCGCCGCCTCCGAAATCGTGGCAGCTGCTGCACTTCGTGATGCCTTCCAATTGCTGATGGGCGCGCGACAGCGGACCCGGCGAGATCTGCCCGGACGCGACGCCGCACAGGCCCAGCGCCAGGGCCGAAATACCCGTCAAAACTCTGATCAGGCGCGGCAACATAGTATGAGATGGCTCGGCGCTCCATCTCGTTTCACTCAGGATCTCAAGAACGGCGGAAAAACAAGCGATGCACTTTGGCGCGCGGCCTTTGTGCACCGATTTGGCGGACTTCGTCGTCACTCGCGACCTGGAATGTTTGTGTGCCGCCTCGTTACGCCTCCTCAGTGGGAATGCGTCCGCTAGAGGATCCCTTTGACGAGGACTCGGATCCAAGCGGCTCACGGAACGGTTCCACGGGAATGCGCTGGTAACGCACCTCCAACACGTCCAGGGATTCTGTACCGCCCGGCGCGTGGAGTACAACGCTGTCGCCTTCTGTCGATTTCAACAATGCGCGCCCCAGCGGCGATACCCAACTGATGTGGTTGCGATCGAGATCGACTTCGTCGGAACCCACGATGCTCACCACTCGCTCCACTCCCGCGGCATTGGCATAGCGCACGGTTGCGCCGAAGAATGCCTTCATTGCCGCTTGCCCCGTTCGCGGAGTTTCCGGATCCACCACTTCCGCGGCTTCGATCCGCTTCCGGAGAAAGCGAATCCGCCCATCGATCTGCCGCAGCCGCCGCTTGCCGTACTGATAATCGGCGTTTTCACTCCTATCGCCGTTACTGGCCGCCCATGTCACCACCGCCGTCACGGCCGGGCGCTCCCTGGTGAGCAGAAACTTGAGCTCATCGAGGAGACGCTGCAGCCCGCTTGGTGTGATGTAGTTTTTGCCGGGCGTCCCGGGCTCGTCCGGTTTCGGTTTTCTCGTAAACCCTTTTCGCATCTCGTTGTCCTTCCAGCTTACTGATGCATTGGAAATCCCGACGGCAAAGCTGCCTCAAGATCGATTTGTTCTCCGGTGACGGGGTGTTGGAATTTCAGATATTGCGCGTGCAGGAAATATCCTCCATCGCCCGGAAGTCCCGGGAGATTTTCCAGCGGCTGGCCGGTTGCGCCATACAGTGGATCGCCAACGAGGGGATGGCCGATAGATGCCAGATGAATTCTGATTTGATGAGGGCGACCCGAATGTAGGCTTACCTCAAACGTTGTGGTCCTGATAGTGCCCGCGCTCGTGGTGCAAGTGCCGCGTGAGATTACCGTTGCCAAGGACTTCGACGGCTTGCCATTTGGGTGGGCGGCCCACACGGAACCGATGCGCGGGTGCGGTACGAGGCCAATGGGTGTGAGGATTTCGTAGGCGTCGTGCTGTGCAAGATTCTGCGCCAGAGCCCGGTAGATCTTCTGGATTTTGGGTGTATTCCAGTTTGCGAATAGATTCGAGGCCGCCTGCGGTGTTTTGGCGAAGAGGACGATGCCGGTGGTGGCTCGGCCCAACCGGTGGACAGGGTTTGCATTGGGGGTTTGCTGTTGCACCAAGCGCAGGAGTGTGTTTTCCATGAAGCCGCCGCCGGGGAGGGTGGGCAGTCCGCTGGGTTTGTTGACGGCCAACAGATGGGCGTCTTCGAATAAGATTTCAAAGTGACGAGGGGCATCTGGTTCAATCCAGGGTGGACGGTTCCATACAAGGGTTTGGCCTAAAGTGACCGATTCGCTTCCAGTGGTTGTGACGCCGTTAAGGGTAACTTCGCCGTTGTTCAGTTTTTGTTGCCATGCTTGTGGGGTGGAGTGGGGGTAAAGGCGCGCCAGGTGGGAGAGCAGGATTTGTCCATGGTATTTGCTGCTGATGATTGTGGTGTACGCATAGCCCCGATTGAGCATGTAGTTCGAGTGTAAGCCAGCGCATCTGCGGCGCGTATGCAGGGAACGGCGGCGTCTAGCGCTTGTTCAACGTTGATGCATTGATGGGCGCAGCATCGATGGATTTGTTCCGATTTCGACGGGCGACTCTATTTCTTTTTTTCCTCGTCTTCGCCCGAAGCGCCGGGAGCGGAGCCTCCCAGAAAGAGTCGTTTGCCGTCGGTAAAAGTCAGATCCTTGCCCACGGCGCGATTCGATCCATCCTTGGACCGGTAACCATCCACGACGATTTCTGAACCCACGGGGAGCGCGTCCCGAGTGAAGCCCTGGCGGTAAAGAGCGTTCGGGCTTCCGCCTTCCACTCCCCAATTGGTCACGCTGCCATCGGGATTCTTCACGTCAATGTGGATCCAGGAATGCGGGTTCATGAACTCCACTTTCGTGACCTTGCCCACCAGCTTGATGGGCTTCTTGTCGTCGAATTCCGCTGCGAAAGAGTGATGCGCCAGGGCCGGAAGCGCGGCGGCAGCAACCATCCACACTGCGAGTGTCAGTCTTAATTTCATTTCGATCCTTTGTCCGCTTCTTCGGCGCGAGCGCCGCTCAAGCTGTTGGCTAGCCCGTAATTGCCTTCGTGGCAGGCGTATTCGTAAATTTGTCCCTGCGCGGGCCCCATGATGAGTTGCGCGGTCCACGGCTTGGTCCAAGTGGACGGATCGTCAACGGTGAATTCGTAGACGATCGTCTCCGCGCTGGTGCGCGTGAGGCGCTCCACCAAATGTAGATTTTCGGAGGCTCCGCGAAATGCCGTCTTGCTCGTGAAATTGGTTGTATCGACGACCAGCGTCTCGCCTTCCCAATGTCCACGTGAATCACCGCGCCATTGCTGGATTCCACTGGCGATATGCGGACGCCTATCGATCAGGATCAGTCGTGTATCGTGAATCAACTCTGTAAATATGGCGACCACTCCGGGACTTTGTACGATTTCCAGGTTGTTGTTGTACGTGGCGGCTAACATCGGCGGACCTTCCTGTGCCCACATAATGCAACGTTCGGCCAAAGGGCGATTTTCGGGACCGTCGAATTCGTGCCCTTTGCTCTTGGCGGCCAATTCCGCATTCCGTTTCTGGCCCGCCGGCGTCAGGGGCGGAATGCGACCTTCCGGGCCAATGATCAGGGACGTGCGCCGATTGGGCGCGAAGCGTGCCTGCGTGGGATCAATTCCGAACTGACTCATGTCGTAATGCGCTTCGGGAAGCGGATTGCGATCTCCGCGAAAACCCTTATCCGCAAACGACGCCATCTCTTCTTCGGTATAGAATTCACGCGCCCCGAGTTCCTTGGGGCGCTCCATGGGAATATTGGTCGCGTTCGTCCAGACGCCTTGCAGATCGGGCTGCCCATCCGCAGTGCGTGGAGTCTCCCACGTGTTGGCAGCCGAGGTTTTCGCCGCCGCATTCACTTGGCCGGATGCAGCAATAGCAATCGCGACGAGCAACGCACATAGAAGGTGGAATCGACTCACTATTTACTCCCCTGCTCCGTTTTGCGAGCCTCGGCGGCTTGTTTCTCTTCCGCGCGAGCTCCGCTCAAGTTATTCGCCAGACCGTAGTTGCCTTCATGACAGGCAAATTCGTAAATGTCGCCCTGTGCAGGCCCCATCACAAGTTCCCCGGACCACGGCTTGGTCCACGTTGCCGGATCTTCCACCGAAAACTGATACACGATGGTTTGTGGACCTGTGCGCGTGAATCGTTCGGTCACGCGCAGGTTTTGGGAAGAGCCGAAGAACGGCGTTTTGTCGGTGAAATTCGTGGTTTCGACCACCAGGGTATCGCCCTCCCAGCGGCCGCGCGAATCTCCGCGCCATTGCCGGATTCTGGAATCGATGTGAGGACGGCTTGCAGCGGCTTGATCCACCGGAATCAGCCGCGTGTCGTGATACATTTCGTTCAATATAGCGACCCACCCGGGCGCTTCCACAATTTCCATATTGTTGTTGTACATGGGAGGCAACATGGGCGGCCCCTCGAGCTGGCCGTAGACCAAGCAGCGCTCCATGAGTCCGCGATTCTGCGGGCCGTCGAACTCGTGTCCCTTGGCCTTGGCCGCGCGTTCGCTGTTGCGCTTCTGTGCTTCGGGCGTAAAGGGAGGAATGCGCCCTTCGGTGCCCGTAACAATCGACGTCCGCAAATTGGAAGCGAAATTCGCCTGCATCCCATCCATGCCGAACTGCGCAAAATCGTAATGCGCCTCGGGCTTCGCGTTGCGCTCTCCGAGATACCATTGCTTGGATACGACCGCAAATTCCTGTTCCGTGTAAAATTCCTTGCCGCCCAACTCCTTGGGCCTCTCGATAGGTTTATTCGTGGCGTTCGACCAGGTGCCTTGTAGATCCGGGTGCCCATCGGAAGTGCGAGGCGCGACCCAGACCTGTTTTGAGCCGGGCTTTGCACCGGACGGCGCTTGTACAGGTGCCTGGCCCATCGCGGACAACGTAAGCATCGCGAGTAAAGCCGCACTGCCGCAAAACGGAGCTATTACTCTCATCGCGTTCCTCGTTTCAGGGTCGGGTCTTCTCATGGGCCGGTCTTCTTGCGGAGGTGACCATACAGCAACTCCTCTACAAACTCCACGCATTTGAATTCGAGCAATTGCGCGTTCTTCTCCAGATGCCGGTACAAAGGCATGCTGATTTTCCACGGTTGGGAAAATGTTTTGGGATCTTCCATCTGCGCCTCATACAGGATCGCGTCGGGACTGATCGGCGTGTAGCGCTCGACGACATGCAAGGCCGCACTATGAAAATTGCCGGCCCGGTCGAACCACGTCTGGTCGTTCTGATGGGTGACATCCACCACCAGCGTGTCCCCGTCCCATCTGCCGTTCGACCATCCCATCCAAAAATCGTCCGGCGCTTTGGTGGGCTTGCCCATGTTGATCAAACGGGCGGCACCGGCATATTCATAGGAAATCAGAATCCGATTCTGCGATTGCACGATCTGAAACGGATAAGGCATGTACGTTGCGCGGGGAACTCCCGGCAAATAACATTTGACTTCGGGATCCAGCTTGACCCGGTCCGCAAAGTTCTTGTCTCTTTGCGCGGCGGCCTCCGGAAGATAAGGAATTTTGCCGCCTTCGACCACTCCCAGGCCCGCCGGAATCGCCCCGATGGCACCCAATTCCAGGATCGGCCCGGCCTGCGCGGCGTGTCCCTCAATGTTCCAATTCGCGCTGTTGAGTGCTTGCCAGATCCCGTTTAGATCGGGCTTGCCGTCGGCCGTGCGCGCGAAGTGCGCTGAGTC
Organism: uncultured Acidobacteriia bacterium; assembly: GCA_903892565.1. Classification (GTDB taxonomy): domain Bacteria; phylum Acidobacteriota; class Terriglobia; order Bryobacterales; family Bryobacteraceae; genus Palsa-187. The sequence continues at coordinate 13,267 of CAITIX010000354.1, read as the reverse complement.
TTTCGCAGCTGGCGTTTGCGCCGACAGGAACGGGCTGGCGAGCAGAGAGAAACAAGCCGCCCAGATTTTGCCCTGCGCACAAAAGCGGAATCGAACCAATGGACGGGCACCCGAAAAGACTTCACTTAGCACGAATAAATGCTAGCCGCGCACTGAAGGGGTGTCAAGCGGCTGGCCATCTGCCATCCGAAAAATGGTCATCGGACGGAGCCCCCTGATTGCCGTTACCCGCAACCGCCTAAATCCCGAATCAGGCTATCTGGAAATCCAATACGGAAAACATGCGGAAAACATGGGCTTGCACCGCAGAATCGGGACGAGTAGACTCTATTAGCTGGCGTCCCCAAGGAGATGCTTCATCGCGCGTCCTATGCTGGCTAGCATAAATCAGCGGGACCTCTGCCGCTAGAGAATTGAGCTGAATGCACAACATGCACGTGAACAGAAAAACACTGCCGGTCTTGCCCGGTCTGTCGCCTCGTCTATTGCTTGGCCTCTTGCTCTCGTCTTGCCTCGCCATGGGTCAGACCGCGGTTACTCCTTTCGAGAAGCTTCCCGACTGGAGCGGACTGTGGAACATGATGGGCGGCACCGTCTTTGATACCGCCACGCAAACAGGTAAGGGTGGCGTGGTCACTCCGGGTGTGAGGGAGCATCCACCGTACACGCCGGCGTTCGAAAAAATATACCAGGGGCACCTCGCGTTGCGCGACGCGGACCGTTATCCGGACGTCATCACCAATTGTGGGGTTCCCGTCGGCTATCCCCGCATCTTGAATCTGCCAGACGCCTACGAATTCGTGGTCCGGCCTGACATTTTTTATATCGTCACCGAAAACGGTCCCAATACGATGCGCGTGTACACCGACGGGCGCAAGCTCCCTGCAAAGGAAGACACCTGGGGAACCTACACCGGCGTCTCCGTCGGCCATTGGGAGGGTGACACGCTGGTGTTTCAGACCATCGGGCTAAAGGGAAATCGCGACAACGATTCCATCCTCGACAGAACCGGACTTGTGCTGAGCGATGAAGCCAAAGTGACAACGCGGATGCGGAAGATCAACGAAAACACGCTTGAGGTGAAGTTAGTCATCGAGGATCCCAAGGCTCTGACGAAACCCTGGAACGTGACGAAGCAATTTCGCAAGAACAGCAAGCCAGCTCAATTCATGTACGATTACGGTTGCGCGGAAAACAATCGCAATCCCGCGGACCCGGTTACCGGCAAAACACTGACGTTAGGGCCGGACGGTAAGCCGCTGAACTAGTGAATGCAGTCTGTGAGGAGAAAATTGCGGATGAAAGCAACGAACATAGCCGCCGGCGCGGCACTCATCGCCGCGATGACAATATTTATGGTCCCGCCGATTCTCGCCCACCATTCGAGCGCAGGGTTCAGCCAGGACGTCAAAGAAATATCGGGCACGGTGAAAGAATTCCAGTTCCGGAATCCTCATTCCTGGATCCAGGTGAACGTCGCGGACGCCAGCGGCAAGGTCACGGAATGGAGCGTCGAATGGGGCAGCCCGAACCAGTTGGGCCGAGAAGGCATTCGTCCATCCACATTCTCTCCGGGCATGAACGTAACCATCAAGATGCGCCCGATGATGAATGGAACTCCGGTCGGCGGCTTCGTCGGCGCGAAGATGCCCGATGGCAAAACGATTGGCAAGTGGGACACGGGCGATGGCAAAAAACCAGCATACGAGTAGCGCCGTGCCGAGAGCGGAGCGAGGAAAGCAATGACGTTTTTCAAGAAGTTCGCCGTGCCGATGATCTTGTTGACCGCGTCGGCCAGTGTTTTCGCCCAAGGCACCCGCCAGTCGCCTGATGATTTCCGGCGCATGCTGGACATGGGAGTCAAGCACCGCACGGCGGAAGAACTTTACAAGGCGCTGAAGACCGAGGCGCACGGCGGCAAGCAATCACCGTCATTTGATCAGTTGCCGGACTGGTCCGGATTGTGGACCGCTGCGGGAGGCAACGACTTCTTTGGCCCTGGACCAGGCGGCATCGCGCCGAAACTCAAGCCCGCCGCCGCGGAGGCTGTGAAAAAAGGCGCTGAGCTCGCCGCAAAAGGCATCGAGTACGACGAGAACCTCAGCCAATGCGGTCCGCCCGGCTATCCACGATGGCTTGTGATTCCCTTCCTGCGGGAGTTCATCGTCCGTCCCGAAGAGACGTGGTTGACGTCGGAAACGGTCAATAACGTACGGCGGATCTATACCGACGGCCGCTCCCACCCGGCGCCCGAAGAACGCTATCCGCTCTATTACGGCGATTCCATCGGCTTCTGGGACGGCCCGAAGCTGGTGATTCACACGAACCAATTGATGACGCGTTCCATGGGTCGACAGCAGCCGGACCAAAGCGATCAGATGGAAACTGTGGAGATCTGGCAAAAGGTCCGCACAGGTGTGATCGAAGCCGATGTCTGGATTTACGACCCGGCTCTCTATTCCGAGCCGTGGTACGTGAAGCGGATTTACGCGCAAGTCCCCAACGCCGATAAGAGCATCCGGGTTCAATACTGGAACTGCACCGAAAATCCGAATAACGACGTTTATAAGACATCGGACGGCAGTACCAATTACAAAGATTTGACCTTTTCCAACAAAGACAATTCAAGCAAAGACGATTCAAACAAAGACAATGCCAAGGAGCCAAAGCGATGAACGGAAATCGAATGACCGCCGCTGTTTTTGCAACAGCAATTCTGCTGGCGGCGACCAGCGCCCAAGCGCATCACTCCTCCGTCATGTTCGAGGATAAGAAGGAAGTCACCTTCGAAGGCGTGGTGAAGGAGTTTCAGTTCACCAATCCTCACTCCTGGTTGATTGTCGACGTCACCAACAAAGATGGCTCGGTGACCGCTTGGGGTTTTGAGGCCGAAGGCCCGAGCACGCTACTCCGCAACGGAATTCGTCCCGCCGACTTAAAGCCCGGAACTAAGTTGACGATTACCGGACGCCCGATGAAAGACGGCCGGCCCGGTGCGCTGTTTGTGAAAGCTGTAAGGGACGATGGCGTCGAGTTCTACCCCGGAGGCCGCCCCGCGGCCCGCCAATAAAAACCGGGACGCTAGAGACAGCTCTACTTCCTGACGTACTTTGTCACGCCTCTGATTTGCGCTTCCGCCGTATAGATGTTGCCCGCGGCGTCGACGGCGATGCCCTCCCCCGTGGCGCCATCCGAAGAATTCGGCACCGTGTGAGGAGGAACAAACATGGTGACTTTGCCGTCCTTCAGACTGCCGATGCGGATCCCACGCTGCCAGCCCGGATGGACCTTTGCGGTCGACTCAGAGTCCGCCGTGTAAATGACGTCTTTCTTGTCGATGGCAAGTCCGCTGGTGCGGCCGAAGTCGTCGTACTCAAGGATGAACTTCCCCGCCTTCGTGAGCACTTGAATGCGATGGTTGTGCCGATCCGCAACGATCAGCCGGCCCTTGGAATCGAACTCCAGGGCATGTGGTGTCCGGAACTCTCCAGGCCCTGTTCCGGTCTTGCCAATGACTCTGAGAAACTTCCCGGTCTTGTCGAATACCGAGATTCGCCCGACGAGATTGGGATCTGTCACGTCCGTGTGGCTCTCGGCAACGTAGATGTCACCATTGGTTGGGTCGGTCACCACGTCCGTCGGATCGGTCAGGGCTTCGGGCGGGTTTCCTCGCACGCCCGGCTTCCCTAACGTCATCAGGACCTTCCCGTCGGGACTGAACTTGACGACAACGCTGCCCTTTTTTTCTTCTCCGGGAAAGTTCTTGAGGTCGTCGGCGCTTGAGGCGCGCGCGTCCGTCACCCACACATTGCCCTGTCTATCAACATGGATGCCGTGCGGCCATACGAACATGCCGCCACCGAAGCTCTTGATCTCCTTCCCTGCTGCGTCAAAATGATGGACGGGGTTTGCTTTTGTGCCGAGGCAGCCAGGGGTTGTACCGGGCGAGCATCGGTCCGTAGCCCACACCGACTTGCCATCCCGGTCGATCGCCACGCCGTTGGAACCGCCCCACGGCCTTGCTTCGATCGTCAACTGTGCCCAATCCTTGATGACGGTATACGGGTTGGCGCCGGTGTTGACGGGCACTACCTTGTCTGTCTGAACCGTGCCTCCGCGCTGCTGCGCCCGCATGCCGGTCGTGAACATGGCGATGCCGATGACAACCATCAGCGCCGTGAATTCGAATCTTGTAACACGCAGTACGGACATCTCGATTCTCCCTCGTGAACGCTGTATTACTTCCAGTTCTGAATGGCCTTGAAGTGCATCGACTCCGGAGGGAGCTCCGTCAGCTCAATACGTCCCATGTACGGATCGGTGATGTTGGCGATGATTGCCTTCGTATCACTGGGGTTCGTGTCCGTGACGGTCAGGCCATTCTTTCTGAACCTTGCGACAGCGTCTGCCGCGTTCTCAACCTGGAGCCCATAATGACTAAATCCGGCAGGCCTCTGCGCGGTGACCGGGTTGAGCTCCAGAAATGTGTTCTTGCTGATCTGCAGGTAGACGATCCGCGGCTGCCCTTTCTCGTCGTTGACCCGAAACGCTTCGCGATACCCCATCTTCTGGGTGTAATACGTAACCGCCTCGGGGATGTTCGCCACGCTAATGCCAACGTGATTCATCATGACTACACCATTATTGACAACACCGGCATTGGTGTTCTGCGCCAAGCCTGCCTGTATGGCCAGCCCCGCAAAGATCCCGGCCGCAAAAAGTATTACACCGCGCATAGAGCCTCCTGAGTTGTGTCCTGTAACGAGCCAACCTATTCTGCACCAGATGCAAAGTCAATACAAGCAAGGGAAGGCGTCAACAGGGAATGCTTTGGCTGCCGCGCCGCCTTTATCCACGAAGAAATAGCGTTTGGATGTACACTGATCTGCGATGGGGAGCCACTAGAGTTGGCTCGATGCAATCCGTGGAGGGAGGCTACACATGAGGCGAAACAGGAAGCAAAAGATGATACGAAATACCACCGTTCTTTTGACGATTGCTTTGCTGACGATTGGCTTGGCCGTCGCTCAGCAAAATAGTAGTCCCGCTGCAAAGCCTGCGTCAGCCGATTCGAAAATCCGCCGAACGGCCGACGGACATCCCGATTTGAGCGGCCTCTGGACGTTTGCAATCTCCATACCGCCTGGCGGCATTCAGAAAACGATCGCCGGTCAGAAGTCGGTGGTCGCCATTGATCGTTCCGCGCGGTACCTGCAGGCCGAACTCCCCGGCGCCCTTCCGTGGACGAAGGAACCATCTTACAAGCCAGAGTTGCGGGCCAAGGTCGCCGAACTTGCCGCGAACGAAAGCAAGGTGGATTCCGTGTTCTATTGCGGCCGTCCCGGAGTTCCTCGCATCGGCTCACCGCGCCGCATTGTCCAGCTGCCAAACGAATTTATCTTTTTCTACGAAGAAATTTCCGGCGACGTTTTCCGCTTCATTCCGCTCAACGGCAAGCACCATGCGGACTTCAATCCGTCCTACTACGGCGATGCCGTGGCTCACTGGCAGGGCGACACGTTGGTGGTGGACACCACAAATTTCGTGGACAATAACTGGTTCGGCGAAGAAGGCTACTTCCACTCGGACGCCATGCATGTCACGGAACGCCTTTGGCGGGTGGGGGACGCCCTAGCCTATCAGGTTACCGTCGACGATCCGAAGGTCCTCACAGCGCCCTGGACCAACTACGTGCACCTGATCCAGCCCTCCACCGAGCCCATGCAGGAATCGCCCGCATGCAAGGAAGAGGACGGCAACCGCCTGTTGAATCTAGATCACCACGTGCAGCGGTAGTTTACGGATACTTCGTCTTTCACGCGTTTTCTTGTTTGTGGTCTCGGCACGAAGTGGTTTTGGGTGCCGGAAACGTTGCCAAGAGGTGGCTGGTGCCGCTAGAAACTCAAGCGAGCTGCGAGTTGGACCGTGCGTCCCGAACGTGCGCTCGAAACAACTCCAAAATCCGCCGCGCCAAACACTGCCCCGGGGACATTAAAGATCGCGTGATTGAGCAGGTTGTAGAACTCGCCGCGGACATCGAACCTGATTCTCTCGGTGACGGAGAAGTTCTTCTCGATGGTTACGTCCGTGGTGGCAATGGAAGCTCCGCGCAGCACCGACCGCGGTGAATTACCAAACGTCAATGCCGCCGGTTGTGAGAACAGTGATGTATTGAACCAGCGGGCCAAGGTTCTTTGGTCGGAGGACAACGACAGGTCGCCGCTCAGGTTCGGCCGGAGCGTGCCCGCAGGGAATGCGTTGGTGGTGTTCGAAGCCGTGGTGACAGTAAAAGCGGGGCCTGATTCAAACGTCTCCAATAGCCCAAGCTTCCATCCGCCGGCGACGTTATTCACGGTGCGATTCGTCTTGAACTTAGGAACTTCATACAGCAGCGTCAAAACGACGTGATGCGGGACGTCGCTTCCACTCAGCCCCTTATCCAAGTTGCGATGGTAGGCGTCCATGTAGCTGCCGGTTGAGCCGTATTCGTTGGCCGATTCCACGTCGTCGATGAACTTCGAGAACGTATAGTGGGCCAGGAAAGAAAAGCTTCCGCCGAAACGTTTTTCTCCCCGGATAAACCCACCGTGATACGTAGAGTTCCCGATGGACGGATTGAGCCACGTGACGTTACTAAACTGCGGAAATGGCCGGAGCGCTTGCGTGCTGCCAGTGGTGAGCAATTGCGACTGCACCTGATCCAAACTGAAGTCGTTCGCCGTGAGATGGTGGCTTACATTACCGATATAACCCACTTCCATCAGGATGTTGCCGACGACCTCGCGTTGCACGTCCAAGTTGTATTGGTAGGAGATGGGAGCTACTTGCGCCGGATTGAAGTACGACACTGCCGTATTCGGAGATTGCCCCACGGCCACCGCGCCGAATGCCGAGGTCAGCGCAGGCCTGGTGTAGACAGGGACTCCGTTTTGCAAGGGAAATACGATCGCGGAAGCAGCCTGCGATGTCGTGTAGGAAGCGGCCGTCGAAAATCCGAGCGACGCAACATCGCCGATCGAGTTGCTGACGGTGGGTCCATAGAAAATGCCCGCGCCGCCGCGGATCACGGTCTCACGCTTGCCCGGCAGGCGGTACGCAAATCCGAGCCGCGGTCCAAGGTTGTTCCAATCGGTAGCGAACGCACGCTCGGAAACACCATTCACTCCCGCAAACGTGACGACGCCCGGCGTTCCGGAAACCGGATTGATCGCCAGCGGATCAAACGAGTTCATCGCGTTGCCATCCACCTTGCGAGGAAGTTCTACTTCCCAACGCAGGCCCGCGTTGATCGTCAGGCGATCCGTGACGCGCCAGTCATCCTGAAAATAGACCCCGAAGTAGGACGCGCGCGACGGGATCTTATCGGAGACTTGGATCGCGGCGGTGTTGACTTGCCCGAGAAGAAAACTGGCGAGGCCATTTCCGCCGGTCCCATTGAAGCCGGTGATGAGCGGACTGAACGAGAAATTGCCGGCCGAGCTGCGGTCGCGGATCTCGTCGTTGGCTCCCGCGCGAAATTCGCCACCAAACTTGAAGGCGTGGCGGCCATGCTGCCAGGTGACGGCATCAATAATCTGCCGGTCCAGAATCGGAGTTTGGAATCGCGCGACTGCGGTGGAGTTTCCGAGCGCCGCAGTCGAGCCGCCAATGGCCAGCGAACTCGCGAACCCATAACCCGGGATCACAAACGAAGGGAACGCCGCATCGCTTACTCCCTTGAGTCCAATTTTGCCCGCCAGATTTTCGCCCGCGCCCGGACGGGTGTCGATGAACTTTCGGCGCAAATACGTGAACCGAATATCATTCGACACCGACGGATTAAATATATGCGTCTCAGCAACCAGCAAGCTCTGAATCCGAACGTCGGTGATATCGCCGTTCGGGTCGGCGGCTGGAATGCCGTAGGTGCCCGTGGCGTTCGTGTTGGCGTCGTTGATGTAGTAGCGAGCCGTGACCAAATCATTCTGCCGGAGCTGATGATCCAATCGGCCCAGCACAATATTACGGCTCAGCGTGTCGGCACTGCTCCCTACATAGTTATTCGCGTTTGTGATCGTTCCCTGCCGATTCGGCAGCGGAAAATAACTCAGCGCGGCCAGCGCGACCGCGTCCTGACGGAACAGTGGAATCTGATTGTTGAGGAACGGCTGGCGCGCGGTGCCGGAGCCCGTCGACGGATCGTAGATCGTGATGGGGGCTCCGTTGCTACTGCGCAAATCCGAGAAGTCGCCCTTACGGTTGAGCAGTGTGGGCACTGTCGAAAGAATCGTGGTGCTGGTGAGCTGTTTCGTCTGTTCCCACGATACGAAGAAAAATGTTTTGTCCTTGCGGATCGGACCGCCGAACGTCAATCCATACTGATTCAGGCGAATCGGCGCGCGATTGGCTGCAAAGAAATTGCGCGCGTTGAACACCGTATTTTGCAGGGATTCGAACAAGGTCCCGCGGTATTGATTCGAGCCGGAACGCGTCGACATCGTGATGATGCCGCCCGTCGAATGCCCGTATTCCGCCGAGTAGGTATTGGCGATCACGCGGAATTCCTGCATGGCGTCCACCGGAAGAGTGGTCAACTGCTGCGGCCGCGTGAGTCCAACAGCGTTGGAGACATTGCCGCCGTCCATAATGAAACTCTGGTTGCGCGCACGTCCACCGGCGACGCTGAAAATCGGGTAGTTTTCCGCCGTTCCCGTGCCTGGATCGATCATGACAACGCCCGGCGCCAAACTGACGAGCGACGAAGCCGCGCGGTTCGGCAGAGGGAGCCCTTCCAGCATTTGCCGATTGACGGCCTGTCCGACGTTCGACGACTGCGATTCAACGAGCGGCGCCGCTTCGGTCACTTGCACCATCTGGCTCTGCGTTCCCACCTGCAATACAAAATCAATGGCAACCGTTTGGCTCACTTCAATCGTGACCGGACCACGCGAAATTCGGTCGAATCCCTCGGCACTCACTTCGATCTGATAGCTGCCCGGCAGCATCGCGCCAAAGCGGTATAGGCCGGATTCATTGGAGACGGTCTCCGCCTGCACGCCAGACGCCTGATTCGCGATCTTGACCTTCGCGTTGGCAATCGCAAGGTTGCTTGCGTCCCTTACGCTTCCTGTGACGATGCTGTTCCCGCTTTGCGCCCATGTAACGTTCGCCGCCAGCAGTGCGACGAGCACCATGATTTTCGAAATGCTGATTCTCGACATGACTTCCTGACCCTCTCCTGACTCCATTGGTTTTCTATTGCTGGCGTGGTAACGAAGGAGAAATTAGGGTCGACAGCGGTTACGGATGGCAGGCACGCGCATTATCTCTACGAGTTTCATATACTATGTAAGTATACTAGTTTAGTAGTGATTGTCAATGCCATTGTCTATAGGGAATAGGGCGTATTGCTAAAATACTGTTTTTAAATAACTTTTATATAACTAAGTCTGTCGGTCCTGGCCGCTTGAGGCATTTTTGGCCAGATCTACTTCTCGACAAACCGCAGCAAGTGTGGTCTCGTCGAGGATTTCCGACATCGCATCGCGCACCCGGCGCATGACGATCCGGGTGCCACACGTCTCGATGTCGACGCATTCGTCGCATTTTCGAAAACGGGTTTCGCTGGCACACGGCAGCGGGGCGAGAGGCCCTTCAACAGCGCGGATCACCGACCCAATCGTGATCTCTTCGGGAGGCTGCGCCAATAGGTATCCGCCGCCTTTCCCCTTTTTGCTGGAGACGAAACCTGCGCCCTTCAAAGAAACCAGGATCTGCTCCAAAAACTTCTTGGGGATCACCTCATCCTTGGACAAATTCGAAATGAGCACAGGGCCCGCGCCATATTTTCGGGTCAATGCGTAGAGGGCGCGAAGGCTGTATTGAGTCCGTTTCGAAAGCTGCCGCATGAGATCGAATTCCCATTCAGTCTCGCATGGATCGCCGGCCTAGCGATACTCCCAACTCCGTTATTCCGAGGCACGTCTCCATCACCATTCCGCTCGGCCTCGATTCTAACGTGCTGATCCTTTGGTCATTTTTCTTGGCCGCCGATGGCGCTGGCAGAATGAAGGCGACTGGTCACGTTAGCGGATCGATGCTGCGGACTTGGTCTGCAGCGTCATCAGATAGCGCGTCAAATTATCGATACGCACTCGTCCAAGATTCTGGTCACGTTCGACTTGCGAGAAGATCGGACCCCACACCGGCATTTCTCTTGTTCCATGACCCGAAGGGAGTTGTTCGTCGCCTGCGATGATGCGATCCACTCGTGCCATTGGGAATGCCCCACCGTTGCGCTCCGCAATTCGAGTCAAATCGGGCGGAGCTACCTTTAGCGACGACCGCATTGGTCCATTGCCCGAGCCATCGCTACCGTGGCACACCGCGCAATATGCCTTATACAAGGCTGAACCTTCAATGGAATAAATAAGGCGCCCTCGGTCTTTTGCCGCCTTCGGCTTGGAGTCCGCGCGCACGCCCCAGAGCATCATTCCACCGACGGAGAGGACAGCTAAAGAAATAGAGATACCGCGCATGGGAACACCTCGCATTACCATCAGCACGCGGAGGGCCCATGAGAAGGTCAACGCGCGCTTCCTCGCCAGCCGGTCAATGTGGCCATAATACAAAGCTTGTCGGACGCCGGCACTTTCGCCGCAGCTGTCGCCTACTTCTCCACGCGCAAGTTGTTCGTGACCGAAAATACGCCGTGGACTCCATTGGCGCGCAAAGTCACCACATTCTTATCGCCTTCGCTATCGACGACGCCCTCTAACGTGACATGCCCATTCTTTACGATGATGCGGATGGGCTTGATGACCGGCAATGCATAGCGCTGCAAGGAACTAAACCCGTAAATGGCACGATAGAGCGCGACGCGCGAGCGATCATCATTCGGCGATACAGGCAACACCTCGATCTCGTTGATCACGCTCTCGACGCCTTCGATCCCTTTCACCGCCTTTTCGGCGTCGCTCTTGATGGTCGGCTGCGTGACTTGGCCCATCAGAGTGACGGTGTAGCCGTCCACCCGAAAATTAATATTGTCAAAGACGTCGAAGTAAGGCAGCGTCAGGATCTCATGCCGCGTTTCCTTGACGATTCGTTCCTTGGCTCTGTCGGATATCGGCGCAGACTGGGACCGCGCCATGGTCGCCACGAGAATGGCCATCAAAATGAGCTTACCCTTTTTCATAAGTCCTCCCATAGTTCCGCAAACTTTAGAAGAGAGATTCGGCTTCTTCCATGTTTGTTGCTCGTACACCCAGAGACATGCACTCTAAGGGCCACTCTCTTGGGCACTCAGCCAGCGATCCGCTCGAAGCACTGAATCGTGGGCATTCGCCGACCACCGCTGCGCCTTCTATACTTGAAGGTTAAGGAACCTGAACACCATTGGCCTCACTCATTGATGCAATCAACATAAAACGCCGGACCGTTTTTGAACATGAAAACGCTCCGTACTACTGCTTGGACTCAGCGATCAGCACCCCGACGGCCCGCGGCGGGCAAACCCTGGTGCGCTTGAAAGTTCGCAACCTGCTCACCGGCTCCGTATTGGATAAGACATTCAAGGCCGGAGAGAAATTCAAGGAGCCAGATATGCAGCTGGTTCCGGTCAGCTACTTGTATAGCGACGCCGACGGCTCCTATTTCCTGGACCAGGACAACTTCGAGACGCTGACTCTTCCCGCCTCCGTGATTGGCGATGCGCTGGACCTTTTGGTGGAGGGCGCATTGATCCACATGCACAAGTACAACGGCAATCCCATCGGCGTGGAGCTTCCCATACACGTCGTATTGGAAGTTGCCGACACCGAACCCGGGGTGCGCGGCGATACGGCCAGTGGCGGCGCCACCAAGGTTGCCAAGCTGGAGACCGGCCTCGAAGTCCGCGTCCCGCTCTTCATCAAGCAAGGCGAAAAGGTGAAGATCGCCACCGAAACCCGCGAATTTTCCGGCCGCGCATAAATGCTCCTGGCGTCTGGAAGGCGCCGCCAAGCATTACGACTTCAGAAATGTCCCCTGCTGCAGCTCCTGAAACGCCTGCTGCAGCTGTTGCTGGGTGTTCATGACGATTGGTCCGTGCCACGCCACCGGCTCCTCCAAAGGTTTTCCTGAAACCAGGAGAAAACGAATCCCCTGCTCTCCGGCGTGCACAACAACTTCGTCGCCGTTATCGAAGAGGATCAGCGAGCGGTTGGCCACATCCGAAGGAGACTTCACCTCCGACTGTCCCACAGATTCAGTCGGCATGGCGAGCGGACCGGAGGCGTTCGCGAACTTGCCGCTCCCTTCGAAAACGTATGCGAACGAATGGTGCGTGGTTTCGACTGGCAGCTTCTTGGTGCGGCCCGGGGGCACCGACACGTCTAGATACGTCGGATTCGCCGCGATCCCATCAACTGGGCCGGTCTTGCCCCAGAACGTGCCGCACACAATGCGAACGTGCGTGCCGTCGTCATCCGTGACCTTTGCGACATCGCCTTGCTTCACCTCCTGATACCGGGGCGGCGTCATCTTCAGCGACGCGGGAAGATTGGACCACAGCTGGAACCCATGCATTCGGCCCACCTGGTCGCCTTGCGGCATCTCTTGATGGATGATGCCGCTTCCGGCAGTCATCCACTGAATATCGCCGGCACCGATCACGCCTCGATTGCCCAGGCTGTCGCCATGTTCGACGGTCCCGGCCAATACGTACGTAATGGTTTCGATTCCGCGATGGGGGTGCCACGGGAATCCCGCCAAGTAATCCTTGGGAACGTCATTGCGAAAATCGTCCAGCAGCAGAAACGGATCGAAGTCGGACGTCTTGCCAAAACCAAACGCACGATGCAAATGCACGCCGGCTCCTTCGAGGACCGGCTTCGATTGTATGATGCGCTTCACGGGACGTAGGGACATATTGCCTCCATTATCGAAAATTATACGGAACCAATCTCAAACCACATTCGCTGGAACGCATTCACGCGCTCGCGATTCCTGATACGTTCTCCAAGGCGAACGCCTAGGCATCACGCCTTGATGAGAGAAACGTCCAGCGCGATCTTGAGGTCGTCGCCGACCAAGATTCCGCCGGTCTCAAGCGCGGAGTTCCACAACAACCCGAAGTCGCTCCGCTTGATCTTGGTTGTGCCCGACGCGCCAATGCGGGTGTTTCCCCACGGATCCTTGCTTTCGGGCGTCGGCCCTTCTACCGTCAGCACCACGGACTTGGTGACGCCGTGGATGGTCAGGTCTCCCGTAATGCTCAGTTCGCTGTCACCTGCGGCCGCAATGGTGG
>CAITIX010000353.1 GCA_903892565.1 uncultured Acidobacteriia bacterium | reverse complement strand
TCCGCAGAGCAATCGGTCCCCATCCCGGTGATGGCGGAGGACGTGTCACGCGCCAGGCGCCGGAAACAAATCTGGATTGCCGCCGTTCTGATTGTGGTGGTCGGAGTGGCTTGGAATCTCTACCATCACGCAGTAGATCCAGTGGATGCGAGATTGAGTTACGGAGACGGAGTTCGCTTGTTTCGCGCGAACCGCTATGAACAGGCGATTCTAAATTTCAACCAGGCGATTGACCTGCAACCAAACTATGTGGATGCCTACCGGATGCGCGGCCGCTCCTACGCTGCCATCGGTAAGCCCGACGATGCCGTTCCGGATTTCACAAAGGTAGTGACGTATCGCCCCAAGGATGCATCCGCGTTGGTGGAGCGCGGTTTTGCAGAATTAGATCGAAAAAAGTTGGACCGTGCGTTGGCCGATGCGGTGGCGGCCTTGGCGATTGAGCCACGGTACGCGCGCGCCTACAACTTGCGCGCCACCGCCGAGAGAGCCATGGGCGACCTGACGAAGGCCATCGAAGACTTCACGCACGCGGCGGAAATCGATCCCAATCTAGACAACCTGTTTCAGCGTGGGGCTACGTACCAGGCTCTGAACGATCACCAACACGCGCTGGCCGATTTTGATGCTGCGTTGGTGCTGGCTCCCGATCAGCCGCACACGTATTTTGCGCGCGCCCAAGCCCGCATCGCACTGGGCGACATGAAGGGTGCCAAGGAAGATATTGAGTACGGCCGGAAGATTGACGGCTGGTAGAACGCGGTTCTGGCGAAGTTAATTTGCGAGCACGGACTCGGCGGAAAGCTCGCGCTCGAAAAACGCATCGACTCTGCTTTGAATGGACGCGACGTCGTGCTCGTGATAGATATCGGCCCGCAGTTTGGCGCCATTCCGCACGCCATGCGTAAAATACGTGGCAAACTGTTTCATCTTGCCGACGGCGTCGGTGGATTTGTGCTCGTCCAACATTTTGTAATAGCGGCGCATGATCTCATAACGCGCCGATTCGGGCGGCGTATCGTAGCGCCCGGTGGCGACGTACTCTTCAATCTGGCGGAAAATCCACGGGTTGGATGAGGCAGCGCGGCCGATCATGATCGCGTCGCAATTTGTCTCCTGCACGATGCGAACTGCATCTTCGGGAGTGACGATATCCCCGTTGCCGATCACGGGAATCTTCACGGCGGCTTTCACTTCGGCGATACGCGTCCAATCGGCTTTCCCGCTGTAGCCTTGTTCGCGCGTGCGAGGATGCAAGGCAATCGCTTGCAAGCCGCAATCTTCGGCGAGTTTTGCCATGCGTACGGCGACCAGCTCGCGATCGTTCCATCCGGCGCGGAACTTCATCGTCAGAGGGATGGTGATGGCCGAGCGGATGCTCTTCAGAATATTTTCGACCAGAGGCAAGTCGCGTAAGAGGCCGGAGCCTCCGTTGCAGGTGACCACCTTCTTCACGGGGCAGCCGAAGTTGATATCGACGGCATCAAAGCCCTGATCCTGGCAATGGCGCGCGGCGTCGGCCATCACTTGCGGATCGGCTCCGAACAACTGCGCCGTGATGGGGTGCTCCTCGGGCTCGAAATAGAGGTACTTGAACGCGCGCGTGGGTTTCGCGCCGCGGGCCATGGATTTGGCCGTGGCTACGACGCCGTGAGAGCTGGTGAACTCGGTCATGATGAGCCCGCATCCACCTTGGGAACGAATCAGGCGGCGGAACACCGTGTCCGTGACGCCGGCCATGGGGGCCAGCACGGTCGCCGGAGCGATCTTCATTGGACCGATGTGGAATTCGCGGGGGACCATGGCGTTACGGAGGGCTCTATTTCAATTCTATCCCGAGATGGCGCCGCGGCCTGACCCGTGGGGCCGATTTAAGCTGACGAATTTTAAACGAGTGCCGCGAGCTTGTCCCAATCGGCGGCTTCGCCGAACTTCGCGCCGGTGAGCGCGGGATCGATGTTGCGCAGAAGGCCAGTGAGCACGGCGCCCGCGCCGACTTCGATGAATCGAGTGACGCCGTTTGACGCAAGCAGACGGACGGTCTGTTCCCAGCGCACGGGGTTGGGGACCTGTTGATACAAGCCCTCGCGGGCGTCCGCGCCGGCGCGGATTTCACGAGCTTGCCAGTTATTGACCAAGGGCGTTGTGAGATCGCGGAACTCGGTGGTGTCGAGATCGGCTTTCAGGCGATCCTGCGCGGGCTTCATCAGCGCGCAGTGGAAAGGAGCGCTCACGGGGAGCGGCACGGCTCGTTTGGCTCCGGCGGCTTTCGCCAGTTCCATGGCGCGGGCGACGGCTCCGGCATTTCCCGCGATCACGATTTGATCGGGCGAGTTTAGGTTCGCCGCGCTGACGACTTCACGCGAGCCATCGGGAGCGGTGGCGGCTTCGGCCAGAACGCCATCGAGTTTATCAGGTGGCATTTTCAGCAGCGCGGCCATGGCTCCGACGCCAGAGGGAACGGCTTCCTGCATATAGCGCCCGCGTTTGCGAACCAGTCGCAGGGCGTCGCCAAAGTCGAGCGATCCGGCGGCGACCAGCGCCGAGTATTCGCCGAGGCTGTGACCCGCGACGTAATCCGCCGAGAGGCCTTTGGCGCGCAGTACGGCGAGCGCCGCGACGGAAACCGCGACTAACGCGGGCTGCGTGTTTTCGGTGAGTTTCAACTCTTCGTCGGGACCTTCAAAGCAGAGCTTGGAGATGGAAAATCCCAGCGCGGCGTCGGCCTGGGCGAACACGGCGGCTGCTTCCGGGAAGGTTTCGGCGAGCGATTTGCCCATTCCTGCAAACTGCGAGCCTTGGCCGGGGAAAACAAATGCTGTTTTGGACATGAAAAGGGTCTTTTGCGATTTTAGCAGGGTGCCCCGTGACATGATCCTGCGAAGTTCGCTCGGTTCACGGAGTCCGTGTGTTGATATAATAAAGCCGTGAAGCGAAAACGCACAGTAGCTCCCGAGGCCATTGCCGTCGAAGTGCCCGCCATTCCTCCCGCTCTGCTGGAAGAAGCCCGGCGTGCGCTGCAGATGGACCGCGTTGCTCCGTCGGCGAAGTGCGTGGTGTGCGGCGACCCTTGCGCTCCCAACTCGATCGAAGAACTGTGCTGGGTATGCCGCCGCTTGAAGCTGAGCGCGTGGCGCGATTCGGATTCGCAAATGCCCGTGCAGGAATAGCTCACCGGATCCCCGCCCTTACGGGACGGGGTTATTTCAGCTTTTCGTAGACGAACGCCCCGGCGATCACGTCTTCTACGCCTAATCCGAGCGATTCGAAAATCGTGACCGGGTTTCCAACCGGACGAGCGGTGATTTTTGCCAGCTCCACAATGCGCGGATCGGTCCAATCCACGCCGGCCATCAACAGGTCGCCGGCTTCGATCTTGCCCTGCTCGATGGAATCGATCGCGATCAGGTTCGCGCGTTGGATCAAATCTGTGGGCAGTTCGCGTCGGTTGCCGCGATTCGAGCCCATGGCGTTGACGTGCGCGCCGTCTTTGATCCAGGAGGTTTCGAGCACGGGATCTCCGGAGGACGTTGCGGTCACCACGATATCCGCATCGCGCACGGCTGCTTCGGCGGTGGCAACGGCTCGCGCGCCATGCTCTTTCGCAAAGGCGTTGCGTTTTTCTTCACTGCGGCTCCATACGCGGATCTCTTTCAAGTCGCGGACCTCTCGAATCGCCGCGATTTGTGAGGCCGCTTGAAATCCACTGCCGATGATCGCGAGCGTGGAGGCGCCGGGCGCCGCGAGAAGATCGGTCGCATAGCCGGAGGCCGCGCCGGTGCGGATCTGGCCCAGCCAGTTGGCTTCAAACTGCGCGAGTGGCGTGGCCGTCTCGGCGTCGAACAAATAAAAGAAAAAATGCGCCCCGTGCTTGGGATTCGTGGAGTAGAACTTCGTCCCGAAGTATTTGCCCCATGTTCCGCCCATGCTGTGGAGCGTGGATCCGGTGGGTAGAACGATGCGGCGGCGTGGCTGATTCGTGGCGCGGCCTTCGCGCAGCGCGGCAAACACATCGCGCATCAGGGATACGCATTGTTTCATGCTGAGGATATCGCGGACTTGTTGTTCGGTAACGTGGAGCATCACTGATAGTTTAGAGCAGGTTCGTTTACAGCGGGTTCGTTTGCGGCGCGACGAGCTACTTGAGCTTGCGAAATTCGTCTGCCGAGATGCCCAAGTCCTGAAGGATCCGATGGAAGAGGGGCGGCCCGATCTCTCGCCCGCCGTGGATAGGGATGGTGACGGCGCGCCCGTCCGTGTGAGCCCACCGTTCGTGGCTGCCGGCTTGGCGTACTCTTACGAAACCCAACCGGCATGGCTGCACGGCGCAATTCTTCGGCGCGGGCGCTAGGCATGTACGATTTCGGTGGTGTCCTCCGGCAGGCACAGACCTTTTTCGCGATACTCCGTCGCGATCATTTCAAACACATGGGACAATTCGGCCAAGGCGGATTCCTGGCTGTCCATCAGCGCATAGCAACCTTGGATGGCGGGGATTTCAGCCACCCAGCCGCTGGGCTGATTGCGATAAAGGACGACTTTGTAACTGTCTATCGTCATGCTAACCAGATGGTACGCCGAAGCGATTCTCGCTTAGATTTTACAGCTTGACCGGATCCGGCTTCGATGCATCGAAGCCCATTTCCGCCACGGCTTGCGCCGCGCGGTAGGTATCGAACTTGCCTTCGCGCGCCAGAGCCGAAAGCGTCGCCATGACGATGGCTTCGGCTGAGATTTCGAAGAACTTGCGCAGGTGTGGGCGATCTTCACTGCGTCCGAATCCATCGGTACCGAGCGAGTGGAGGCGCGAACCGATCCACGGAGCAAGTTGATCGGGCATTGATTTCATGTAATCGCTGGAGGCGATGATGGGGCCGTCGGAGCCCATTAGTGCGTTGACCACGTACGGAGTCCGGGGCGTTTCGGAAGGGTTCAGGCGATTCCAACGATCGACTTCGAGCCCATCGCGGCGCAGTTCGTTGTAACTGGTGATGGACCAGACGTCGGTGGGAACCTGATAGCGTTCGGCCAGAATTTCCTGGGCTTTCAGAGCTTCGTTGAAGATGGATCCGCTGCCAAACAGCTGCGCCACGGCAGTGCCATTGGTGGAAGCTCTGTACTTATACATGCCGCGCAGGATTCCCTGGCGCAGGTCTTCGGAGATCCCGCTTTCGATACCGGGCATTGAAGGCTGCGGGTAGTTTTCGTTATACACGCAGATGTAGTAGAAGCGCGATTCGTTCAGCACGTACATCCGGTGAATGCCTTCGGCAATGATGACGGCGACTTCGTAGGCATACGCCGGATCGTAGACAGCGCACGAGGGAACCACGCTGAACAACAGCGGATTATGGCCGTCCTGATGCTGCAATCCCTCGCCGTTCAACGTCGTGCGGCCGGAAGTTCCGCCCAGCATGAAGCCCTTACCGCGAGAATCGGCGAAGGCCCAGACCAGATCTCCCACGCGCTGGTAGCCGAACATCGAATAGTAAATGTAGAACGGGATCATCGGCACGCCGTAGTTGGCGTAGGCCGTACCGGCGGCAAGGAAAGACGCCGTGGAGCCCATTTCCGTGATGCCTTCTTCGAGCACCTGGCCGTCCAACGCCTCGCGATAGTACATCAGCGTGTTGGAATCCACGGGCTTGTAGCGTTGGCCCTGGCTGGCGTAAATGCCGTACTCGCGGAAGAGCGATTCCATGCCGAAGGTGCGCGCTTCGTCGGGGATGATCGGCACCACCAGCTTGCTGAGCTCCGGGTTTTTCAGCAACGTTTTCAGGACAGCGACGAACGCGGTGGTTGTGGAAGCCGGGCGGCCGCGCGAACCTTCGAGCGCGTCCTTGAACGACTCGAGCGGCGGAGCTTTGATCTCAATGGGCCGGACGTGGCGTGCCGGCACCGAGCCACCTTGCGCGCGAACTCTTTCGCGGAAGTAGCGCATTTCCGGAGAATCCTCGGCAGGGCGGTGAAATTCCAGGTGCGTGACTTGTTCGTCGGAAAGAGGCAGCTCGAAGCGATTGCGGACTTTGATGAGATCGGCGTCCGTTAGCTTCTTCTGCTGGTGCGCTCCCATGCGGCCTTCGGCCACTTCACCCAGGCCGTAGCCTTTCACGGTGTGCGCCAGGATTACGGTGGGCTGGCCCTTATGATTGTGCGCGCGCAGGTAGGCGTTGTAGACCTTGGTGGGATCGTTACCGCCGCGGCGCAGCGCCCATAGGTCTTCATCCGTCATGTGTTCGACCAGCGCGGCGAGTTCCGGATACTTGCCGAAGAATTCGTGGCGGATATAGGCGCCGCCCATGGCGCGGAATGCCTGGTATTCGCCGTCCACACATTCGTGGAAGCGCTTGATCAACAGGCCGGTGGTGTCACGCGCGATGATGTCGTCCCAACCTTGGCCCCACATCACTTTAATGACGTTCCATCCGGCGCCCAGGAACGCAGCTTCCAGTTCCTGGATGATGCTGCCGTTGCCGCGCACGGGGCCGTCGAGCCGCTGCAGATTGCAGTTGATGACGAAGATCAGGTTGTCGAGTTTTTCACGAGACGCAAGCGTCAGGGCGCCGAGCGTTTCCGGTTCGTCGCATTCGCCATCGCCGAGGAATGCAAACACCTTGCGATTCGTCTTCGGGGTCATGCCGCGATGTTCCAGATAGCGCATGAAGCGCGCCTGATAGATGGCGGAGATAGGCCCGAGTCCCATGGAAACGGTGGGGAACTGCCAGAAATCCGGCATCAGCCACGGATGTGGATAGGAGGAAAGCCCGGGTGTGTCGCGCAGTTCGTGGCGGAAGTTTTCGAGGTGCTGTTCGGTGAGGCGGCCTTCTAAAAAAGCGCGCGAGTAGATGCCGGGCGAAGCGTGGCCCTGGAAATAGACGAAATCGCCGGGGAGCTTGCCGCCTTGCGGGTCGTCGTAGGATCCGCGGAAGAAGTGATTGAAGCCGACTTCGGCGATGGTTGCCAGAGAAGCAAAGGTCGCCAGGTGGCCGCCAATGCCGTCATCGTATTTATTGGCCCGCACGACCATGGCGACGGCGTTCCAGCGAACCAGGCTTTTAATACGACGCTCGATGGCGCGGTCTCCCGGATAGGCGACCTCTTCCTCGGGCTTGATCGTATTAATGTAGGGCGTGTTCCAGCGCAGGGGCGGCTGGACGCCTAGGTTTGAGGCCCGTTCCATGAGGCGTTCCAGCAGGTAGGAGGCCCGGTCCGGTCCAGCCTGATCAACGATTTGATCGAGAGCTTCCATCCATTCGCCGGTTTCCTGGGGGTTGCGATCATCCGGCGTTTCTACACGTGGCTTCAGCATGGCGATAATACCAAGGTAGCGTTTTCCGCAGGAGCCGGGCAAGCGCCCATGGAGGGCGCAGGGTGGTAATTTGATCGCCGACGGAGAAATCGCCTCCGTCTTATGTCTAGGCTGCGGCTGATTCCGGTAGCCTTCTCGGCGAAACGCACTAGCTCGGGACCTCGAACAGGGGGGTATACTGAGGATGGAAGTACTATCTTCCATAGCGAGGGTATTTGCATATGAAAAATTATTTGAAGTTTGGAATTCTTATACTCGCGATTCTGGGAACGCTCGGTTGGCTCGCCGCAGGCGGCATCAGCGATACCAAGACCTACTACAAGACCATCGCGGAGCTGACCCAGATGGGCGATTCGGCCAAGGAAAAACGCTTGCGCGTGGGTGGCGATATTGCCGCAGGATCCATTGAGCGCAAGGGCGCGGAAGTGACGTTCGTCATGGCGCAGGAAAAGATGCAGCTGAAAGTGGTGTACAACGGCATCGAGCCTTTGCCCGATACGTTTAAGCCCGGAGCGCAGGCCCTGGCCGATGGCAAGTTGGGCGCCGATGGCGTGTTCCATGCCACGAAGATCCAGGCCAAGTGCGCATCGAAGTATGAAGCGGCCCCGCAGGTGAAGGGGAATCCCGCGGTCCGCAGCAGCTAGGCGCTGCGGCAGGAACACCGAACCGCACCGAACTGCGTCAAACACTCGCAAGGCCAATTAAAGGAGCACGACCGCAACTATGGAAAACCTTGGCACGCTGGCGATCCTTCTGGCGTTTTGCTTTGCCGTCTACGCTGTTCTTTCGTCCCTGGTGGGGCGTTGGACGAAGCGTCCTTTCCTGGTCCTGAGCGGCGAGCGCGCGGTGTACTCGATCTGGGTGCTGCTCTCGGTGGCCGTTGGCATCCTCGTTTATTCTCTGATTGACGGCGATTTCCGTCTGGCGTACGTTGCGTCGCACAGCAACCGTACGATGTCGAACATCTATAAGTTCACGGCGTGGTGGGGAGGCCAGGAAGGCTCGCTGCTGTTGTGGTCCTGGCTGTTGGCAACGTATTCCTCGGTGCTGGTATTTCAGAATCGCCGCAAGTTGCGCGAGATGATGCCGTACGTCACGGCCGTCCTGATGACGGTGGAAACGTTCTTCCTGATCCTGATTTCTTTCGTGGAAAAGCCGTTCAACGTGCTGATGTCGGGCAAAGGCGTGGTGGACGTGGGCGATGGCCAGGGCCTGAATCCCCTGCTGCAGTATTGGACCATGGTCATCCATCCGCCGATGCTGTACCTCGGTTATGTGGGCTTCACCGTGCCGTTCGCGTTTGCCATCGGATCGCTGCTGACGAAGCAACCGGGCGAGGCGTGGATCCATACGACACGGCGTTGGACGCTGGTGACGTGGATCTTCCAGACGACGGGCATTCTGCTGGGTGCGGGTTGGGCTTACGCAGTGCTTGGCTGGGGCGGCTACTGGGGCTGGGATCCGGTGGAAAATGCCTCGCTGCTGCCGTGGATCACGGCGACTGCGTTCCTGCACTCCGTAATGATGCAGGAAAAGAAGGGCATGATGAAGGTTTGGAACATCGTGCTGGTTTCGGCCACGTTCTTCCTGTGCATCTTCGGAACGTTCCTCACGCGCAGCGGCGTGGTGCAATCGGTGCACGCGTTTGCGCAATCTCCGCTGGGCAATTACTTCGTGGCATTCTTGGCGACGGGCATTGCAGCCACGCTGTACCTGATTCTGAATCGCCTGGATTATTTGAAGAGCGAAGCGCAGTTGGAGAGTGTGCTCTCGCGCGAGTCGAGCTTCCTGTTTAACAATCTGATCCTGCTGGCAAGCTGCTTTGCTGTGCTGTGGGGCACGATGTTCCCGGTGATCTCCGAGGCGATCAGTGGCGAAAAGATCAGCGTCGACGCACCGTTCTTCAATCGCGTGAATATTCCGATCGCGCTCATGCTGATGCTGTTGACGGGCGTTGGTCCGTTGATCGCCTGGCGCAAGAGCTCGGCGGAAAGCCTGCGCCGTGCGTTCACGTGGCCGGCTCTTGCTGGGGTCGCGTTCTCCGCGGCGTTATTCGCATTTAAAGGAGTGCGTGATTTCTACGCGCTGGTTTCCTTCGCGCTATGTATCTTCGTGGCGGTGACCATTGTCCTGGAGTTCTTCAAGGGCGCTATGGCGATCCGCACCAAAAATCAGATGAGCATGCCCAAGGCGATGTTCGAACTGACGCATCGCAACACGCGGCGCTATGGCGGATATCTGGTGCACATGGGCGTTGTGTTCATGTTCATCGGCTTTACGGGCAAGGCGTTCGACCAGAACAAGACCGTGCAGGTGAACACCGGGCAGACCGTTTCCATCGGACATTATCAGCTGAAGATCGGCAAGGTGGATAGCGGACAGAACAACGACTATCAGTGGGAAATCATGAACGTCGGCGTGATCAAAGACGGCGAAATGATCGGGACATTGAAACCTGAGCGCCGCTTCTACACGGCTTCGAAGCAGCCCACCTCTGAGGTATCCATCCGCAGACGCTTGAACGAAGATTTGTACTTGAACCTGGCGGGAAATTCCAACGACGGCGATGGCAACGTTCTGCAGTGCTACGTATTTCCGCTGGTGAGCTGGATCTGGATGGGATATTGGGTCGTGTTGTTTGGTACGATCATCTGTCTGATTCCGAGCAAGTCGCGCCTGATTTATCCGCGTACGGAAGTGGTTACGGTAGGGGCGGTGCAGGTTAAGGCGGAGCGGTAAACCATGTTGAAATTGCGTCATAACGGTGCGTCAGTTCTGCGTGCGATCGCCAACATGCCGCTGCGCACGCTGGTGCTGGTTGCGCTCATGGCAGCGGCGATGTTCGCGCAAACCGGAGCCGATTTGGAATCGGTCGAAGTGTTGCGGGTGGGCGCGAAATTGAAGTGCAAGTGCGGCTGCAATCAGTCCATGGCCTGCCAGATGCCGGGCGGCTGCGCGCAATGCAAGATGAACCGGACGAAGATTTTTCAACTGCAGCGTTCCGGCATGAACGATCAACAAATTATCGACCGCTTCGTAGCGGAAAATGGACCGGAAGTCGTCATTATCCCGCCGGGCGCGGGTGGCATGCTGGGTCCGTACGTGGCGCTGGGGCTCGGGCTGATTGTTGTGCTCTTCACGATCCGTCGTTACTCGGCGAAGAAGTCGGCGCTCGCGGGCGTCCCGGGTGGCGTAGAAGGCGATGCGGCCAGCGGTATCGATCCGGCAACGCTCGCACAAATTGAAAAGGACATGGACAAGTTCGACTAGGCGACAAGTTCGACTAGGCACCCCGAAGGACGGAGTTCCACAGTCGCCCATCACCTGAAAAGTGAAGAAAAGAAACATGAAGAGTTTCGCAGAATGAGCTTAGTGATCGCCGTCGCGGCCCTTGTGGCCGTGACACTTCTCTATACATTGTTTGTCCGGTCCACGGATATTCCGGCGCCTGAACCCGTTTCGCCGACACGTCATCTGGAAGAACGGCGTGCGGCGATTTACGAGAATCTTCGCGACTTGCAATTCGAATACCGCGTCGGCAAGCTGTCTGACGCGGACTATCAACAGACGAAGCTCGTGCTGCAAAAAGAATTGGCCGGAGTGATCGGCGAGATCCAACAGATTACGAAGAGCGTTGCTGTGTCGGCGCCCGTAGCCTCGGCTGTCACTTCCGAAAAAGCTGCTGCTGCCGAGAAAGCCGCTCACATGTGCACGCATTGCGGCGCGCAGTTCCCTGTAGCCCTGAAGTTCTGCGGCGAATGCGGCAAGGAGATGCTGTGAGAATCACTGGTCTGATGGCCATCGCCGCGAGCGTTCTCTCGCTCCCCCTTCTTGCTGTGGATGGTGTGGTGATGAACGGCACGCTGATGCGGCCGCAGGCGGGCGTGGAAATCACGCTCGTCCAGCCGAGCCAGCAGGGAATGAAACAGCTTGGGAAAGCGGTCAGCGATGCGCAAGGCAAATTTGCGATCGATGCGACGATTCCTCCTGGTCCCGGCCTGCTGCAATCGACGTATCAAGGCGCCACGTATAACCAGATCATCACGCCCGGCATGCCCACGACGGGCGTCGAAGTGATGGTGTATGAATCCACCAATAAAGCCGGCACGGCGCAGATCAGCCAGCATTTGATTGTGATGGAACCATCGGCCGAGCAGATCAAGATTAGCGAGCTGTTCATCCTGTCGAATAAGACCGCGATGACGTATCACGATACGGCCGCGGGCTCCGCACAATTCTTTTTGCCGAAGGGGGCGGAGACGGCCGCGCGCGCCACCATTACTGCTCCGGGCGGAATGCCTGTTCCGCGTCCTGCGACGCAGACTGCCAAGGCTGGCATCTACAAAGTGGATTACCCGTTGAAGCCCGGTGAGACGCGCATCGAAGTAACGTATACCACTCCGGCAGCCGCAAAGTTTTCGGGGAAGGTTGTCGCGTCGAATGCTCCGACGCGCGTCGTCACGCCGTCCACCGTGACATTGACGGGCGATGGCATCGAAAGCCTGGGGCAGGAGCCGCAAACGCAAGCGCACCTGTACAACTTATCCGGCCTGGACTACAACGTCCTCGTAAACGGCACTGGATCTTTGAATCTCGGCGGCGATAGTGGCAAAGAATCCGAGGACGAGGACAACGGCGCGCCGAAAGTGGAAGTAGCCCCTGCGCGCATCTATTCGCGACTCGGATGGGTGCTGGGTCTGGCGTTCGGGATTCTGGCGCTTGGTGGATTTGCGCTCTACCGGCGCGAGGCGTAGGCCCTGCTGTAGCTGGAAACGCATATCAAAAGAAGCCATGCCTGGTGACGAACGAGCCCTGGAAATCGACCGCGTTTCGAAATACTACGGGCATTTCCCGGCGTTGCGCGACATCCAGTTGAAGATTGAGGCAGGCTCCACGCTCGCGTTGCTCGGGCGCAACGGCGCCGGGAAAACTACGCTGCTGCGCATTCTCGCGGGGCTCTCAAAGCCTTCGGAAGGCACTGTGCGGGTGGGCGGCTCCGACGTGCGCGAGGAGAAAACGCGCCGCCGGATCGGCGTGTTGGGCCACGGGATTTCGTTGTACGACGAGCTCTCCGCCATCGAAAATCTCAAGATCTTCGCCACGCTCTATGGGTATGCCGATCCAGGCAAGCGCGCTGGGGAATGGCTGGAACGCGTGGGGCTCGACCGCGTGCGTGATGGTCTGGTGCGCGAATTCTCGCGCGGCATGCGGCAGCGCTTGGCGGTGGCACGGGCATTCCTGCACGATCCCGAAATTCTGCTGTTCGATGAGCCTTTCACCGCGCTCGACGATCGTGCGATTGCCGTCCTGCAAGGCTTGTTGAACGGTGCGCACAGTGCGGGCCGTACAATTATCATGTCGACGCATCAGTTGCGAGAAGCGCTGGTGCTGGCGACCCACGTCGCGCTGATCCAACGCGGCCAGCTCGCCTACACGGGCGAGCGCACGCAAGAGATGCTGGACGATCCAGCGTACCTTTACCGCACGTATGGGGAAAACTAGCGTGGGATCTTTCCTCAGCTCCACGGTTGCGATTGCGTCGAAAGACCTGCGTTCGGAGTTCCGCACGAAAGAAGCGCTGAACGCGTCCTTTGCTTTCTCGGTCGTGATTCTGGTGCTGTTTAGCTTCGCGTTTGATCCTTCGTCGGAGCAGCTGCAAACCATCTCCGGAGGATTGCTGTGGGTGGTCTTCTCGTTTGCCGGTGCGCTGATTCTGAATCGCAGCTTCGCGCGCGAGTTGCAAAATGATTGTCTCGATGCGTTGATCTCGTCGCCCGCGCCCACGGGTGCTCTTTTCCTGGGCAAGGCTATTGCAAACTTCGTGTTGTTGATGATCGTGGAGCTCGCTTCGCTCGGTGTGTTTGCGCTGTTCTACGACTCGCGCTTCGGTGCGCAACTTCTGCCCATCGCGCTGGTGATCGCCTTGGGCACTTGGGGCATCACCGTGATCGGGACGATGTTCAGCGCCCTTACGGTAAATTTGCGCATGCGCGAAATGATGCTGCCGACGCTGGTCTATCCGTTGTTGATCCCGGCGTTGATGGCCGCCATGACGCTGACTACAGATCTGATGAGCGGCACGCCCATCGGCAAAGACAACACCATCTGGCTGCGCGTGCTGATTGGTTTCGACTTTATCTATTCCATTCTGTCCGTGGTATTCATTGATGTAGTTTTGGTTGGTTGATTATGTTCGTCCTAAAATACGCCACGTTCGAGCGAGGTGATCGAGATGCGCAATAAGCTGGTGTTCGTTCTATGCTTGCTGGCTGCGGGGATCCTGTGCTGGCAGCTCTACAACGTCTTGCTGAATCTGCCCAATGAGAAAGATCAAGGCGCTATTTATCGCATCGTGTATTTCCACGTGCCTGCGATCTTCACGGGGTTCATCGGATTCTTCATCGCGCTGGGCGCGAGCGGCATGTATCTAGGGACGCGCAACCTGAAATACGACGCGTTTGCCGCCGCCGTGACCGAAGTGTCGCTGACGTTTGCGACCATCGTGCTCGCCACCGGAATGATTTGGGGCCGCATCATCTGGGGCATTTGGTGGACGTGGGACGCACGGCTTACGACAATGCTGGTGTGCTGGCTGATCTATGCGGGATACCTCATGTTGCGCCGCGCGATTGACGAGCCGACGCAGCGCGCGCGGCTTTCCGCCGTGGTTTCGATTTTCGGATGCACCGACATCATGATTGTTTGGAAATCCATCGAGTGGTGGCGCACGCAACATCCCGCTCCGGTTTTGAGCGTCCGCGATGGTGGCGGCATGGCGCCCGGCATGGAAAGCCCAATCTACTGGAATTGGCTGGCGCTTATGTGCCTGGCGGCGGTGCTGGTGATAATCCGCATGCGCCAGGAGAATATGTCGCGCGAGATCGATTCTCTGCGCCGCATGGCGCATTCCTACTAAAGAAAGTAAAGCGAGAGACGCATCATGATCGATCAACGTAATTTTACGTACATGTTTTATGGCTTCGCCGCAGCTTGGGTGATCGTGACGATCTACGTCGGGTTCCTCGCGTTACGCGAAGGCCGCCTGCGCGACGAACTCGAACGCGTCCGCCGCATGGTGGAAGATTCGGGCAAGAAGAACTGACTATTGCTTCTCGAACACTTGCTTCACGTCGAACTCGCCGTTCGGCAGCGACACGTGGGCGTCGATGGTCAGCGTCTTGCTATCGGGCGAAACGCTCCAGATCTCGGTTTGTTTTAAAGTAGTGCCCTGAATCTCACGGCTGCTGGTGACCATCAGCTTGTCCGCGATCCACTGCGCCGATCCCTTGGATTCACCCGTGGCCAGTTGGTTGACGGATTCCTTGCCGTCGGTTGTGTACGTTAGCTGACTGGTGACTTCGCCCTTGGGACTTTTCTGCGTCGTGGTCATGGCAAGCTTCCCGCCACCGAGAACGATCTTGCGCGTGACGGCGAGCGGCGCGGGAAACGTCCCGTAATTGCTCTTGCTCAAGTTCAATTTCCAATCTCCGGAAAGATTGGGCATGTTCTGCGCCGCGTTTGCCACGGGCATCGCAATCAGCAAAGCAACGGCCATCGAGGTGGCCGCGAACAGGACTCGTCTCAACGTCATCATTCTCTTCCTCTCCACGTCTCCACACTTCGCCGATTATGTTTCGGCAGAACAGAGCGCATTCTATAGATTAAAAAGACATGAATGAGGCCGATAATCGGGCACAAGGGGCTTGACAACGATAGTGCGTTCTTTAGAATAGGGATATTCGAAGTCCACTATGCCCGATTGTGAGCACAAGCGCACCGAATTTCTCATGCGGCGGGACGGCGTTGATTACCTGCGTTGCTTAGATTGCGATCAGGTATTCGAGTCGGAAGACCTTGAGCAACTTCCCGCGTATTACGAAGAGGAAGAAGATCCGCGCAACCGCAAGGCTTCGTAACTGCCTGCGCCTGTCGATGGATTTCGACGAAGGCTCCGTGTTCTGCGGCAACTTTTGCTAGTCCCACCTTATGCTTGGTAACCCGCAACACGCCATGCGATCCTGAAGGGAGGAGTTCTTCGACTGAAGCAGATCGCATCTTCCGCTCCGTTGCGCATCGTCTCGATCGGCGGCGGCAGCGGGCTATCCACTTTGTTGCGCGGCCTGAAGCGTTACGCCGTTGCTTCCCGTGGAGCAATCGATATCACTGCGATTGTGACGGTCACCGACGACCGCGGCAGCTCTGGCCGTCTGCGCCGCGAATTCGACGTTTTGCCGCCGGGCGATATCCGCAATTGCATGGTCGCGCTATCGCAGGATGAAACGCTGCTCGCGCGTTTATTTCAGCATCGCTTTACGAGTGGTCGCGGCTTAAAAGGCCACAGTTTTGGTAACCTTTTCCTCACCGCGATGACCGAATTGACGGGCGATTTCAGTGACGCTGTGAAGCTCTCATCGGAAGTGCTCTCGGTGATCGGCCGCATCTATCCTTCCACGGCATCGAACGTGGTGCTCGAGGCCGAATTGGCCAACGGCGGGCGGCTCACGGGCGAATCGCGCATCGGCCGCTCCACGTCTCGCATTGAGAAAATACTGATGCGTCCGCGGCGTCCGAAGCCCCTGCCGGAAACGTTGGAGGCGATCGCGCAGGCCGATGTGATCACTCTAGGCCCAGGGTCGCTCTTCACCAGTGTCATCCCGAACCTGCTGGTGAAAGGGATCCCGGAGGCGATTGCGCAATCGCCAGCCCTGAAAGTCTATTTCATGAACTTGATGTCGCAGCCGGGCGAGACCGTGAATTTCACGGCGGCAGATCATGTGAAGGCCATTCAGCAGCACTGTTCGTGTTCGGTGATCGACGTCTGTGTGCTCAACACCGGAGTCATCCAGGGAAGCCTGCTGGCCAAGTATCGAAAGCAGGCCGCGCGCGTGGTGGAAAACGATATCGAAGCGCTGTCGAAACTGCGCGTTAAGGTTCACACGGCAGATCTGGTGCGCTTGCAGGGATATCGCGGTGGGGAAAAAATCCGCCACGATGCAAACTCGATTGCGGCCGTGGCCATCGAACTCGCGCAGCATGGGCCTTCGGTCGCGCAGCGCAATCGGAAAACACAAATACTCAAAACCGCAAGGAGGGATCGCAAGAAATGAAGACGACTGTTGTCATCCTGGCCGCTGGGCTCGGCACACGTATGCGGTCCAAGCGCGCCAAAGTGTTGCATCGCGCCGGTGGACTATCGTTGGTTGAACAAGTGGTTCAGGCGGCGCGTGCGGTAGCTCCGGCGGATAACATTGTGGTCGTGACCGGACACCAGGCCGATGCGGTGGAAGAAACGCTTGCGCCGCTGGGCGTACGCTTTGCGCGCCAAGTGGAGCAAAAAGGCACTGGGCATGCGCTGCTGTGTGCGCGTAAGGAAGCGGCTCGCAAAAATGGCCTGCTGATGGTTCTGTACGGCGATACGCCCTTGCTTTCGGCGGTGACGTTGAAAGAATTGCGCGATCAACAGGCTGAATCCGATGCTGCTGCGACGCTGATCACAACCACGCTCGCCGATCCTACAGGCTATGGACGCGTCCTGTTGAACGAGCGCGGCGATGTGCGTGCGATTGTCGAGCAAAAGGCGGCGCGGCCCGAGGAACTGGCCGTTCGCCTGATCAACAGCGGTATTTACTGTTTCCGTTCCGAGCTTGCGTGGAAGCATCTGGGTGAAATTGAACCGAGCGCGTCCGGCGAGTTGTATCTCACCGACATGGCCGCCATTTTGAATCAGCACGGAAAGCGCGTGCAGCAATTTCATGTGGACGATTCGAGCGAACTTTTGGGGATCAACACACGCGTAGAGCTTGCCGATGCGGATCGCATTTTGCGTGGACGCAAGACGCGCGAACTCATGATGGCGGGCGTCACGATCGAGCGCCCCGAAACGGTCACCATCGACGCGCAGGTTCGGGTGGGCCCGGATACGATCATTGAGCCATTTGTTCGTCTCACGGGGAATACGGCCATTGGCGAAGAATGCCGCATTGGACAAGGCGCGGTGCTGGAATCGGCGGCGCTGGCCGATCGCGTCCACGTGGCGCCCTACACTTTGATTTCGGATTCCCGCGTGGATCCGGATGCACACGTTGGGCCATTCGCGCGATTGCGGATGAACGCGCAGGTCGGTCCCGAAGCACGTATCGGAAACTTCGTGGAGCTCAAGAAGACGCGCTTCGGCGCGGGAGCCAAAGCGCAGCACCTGGCTTATCTGGGCGATGCCGAGATCGGCGCAAAGGTTAACATCGGCGCCGGGACCATCACCTGCAACTACGACGGCGAAAAGAAGCATGTGACCAAGATCAGTGCCGGGGCGTTTATCGGCAGCAATTCGACGCTGGTCGCTCCGCTAGAGATCGGCGAAGGGAGCTATATCGCCGCGGGGAGCGTGATTACGGACGAAGTCCCGGATCATGCGCTGGCGTTAGGACGCGAGCGCCAGATCGTGAAGCCGGGCTGGGTCACGAAGCGCAAGAAGAAGCGCAAGAGCTGACCGGCTTGTCGTAAAGCATCGTCGCGCTAGGGAGTGGTCGCAACCGGCGGGCGGTAGCCGGTGACTTCGGCGCCGGCGTGAGGATCGAGAGAGAAACAATCTTTCACGGCCCAGAACGCCATTAGCGAGACCAACGCGAAGGCGACGTGGAAATCCCCCAGCGCCGGCGTGGACGTATGATTGCCGCGTACCCAGGCGCCGCCGCGCAAGGCGAGTGCTCCGATCGCCACGCCCATGCCGATACCCAACTGCTGTACCACCGCGGCAAGCGTATTCGCTCGGCTCATTTGCGGTTTCGGAACATCCACGTAGGCCAGCGTATTGACGCTGGTAAATTGCATGGATCGCGAAAGTCCGTGCGCGAATAACAGTAGCGCGACGATCACGATCGGCGTTTGCGGCGTCAGGAGCGAAAAGCTCAGGATGAGAACTCCGGTGATGAGCCCGTTTACCACCAGCACGCGCCGGAAGCCGAAGCGCCGCAGAACCGGCGTGGTGATCGATTTCATGCTGAAGTTGCCGAAGAACAGCACGAGCAGCAGCAGCCCGCTGCGAAACGCATTCATCCCGAAGGGAACCTGGAACATCAACGGCAGCAGAAACGGGGAGACGCTGACGGCTGTGCGGAAAAACGTCCCGCTGATTTGCGACACCGAGTACGTGTGGATGCGCAGCGGAGATAAGTCCAGAATCGGATGCTCCACGCGATGCATGTGGCGCACGGCCAGCGCTCCGGCCAAAAGCCCGTAGGCGATAAAGAGCACCGGCGCCGTCCAGCCGCCATCCTGGCGGCCGATCAATTCCATGCCATACAACAGCGAGGTGCAGGCGCTGCCGGCCAGCGCGAATCCCAGCCAGTCCAGCGGGCGTTGCTGGTGCCCGGTATCGGAGTGAACCCAACGCAGCGCCAGCACGATGGCCACGATGCCGAGGGGAACGTTGAGAAAAAAGATCCATTTCCAGGAAGCGTAGGTGGTAATGAATCCACCGAGCGGCGGTCCCAAGACGGGCGCGGCCAAGCCGGGCCACGTTAAGTAGGCCATGGCGCGCATCAAGTCTTTCTTTTCGGTGACGCGCAGGACCACCAAGCGCCCCACCGGGACCATCATCGCGCCGCCGATGCCCTGGATGACCCGCGCTGCGGTGAACTCCCACAATCCTTGGCTGAAGCCGCACGCGACCGAGGCGACGGTAAACAGCGCAATGGCGGAGGAAAAGATGCGGCGCGCCCCGAAGCGGTCCGCCATCCAGCCGCTGACAGGGATGAAGACGGCCAGCGTCAGCATGTACACCGTCATGCCCATATTCAGGTCCACGGGATTGACGCCGAACGAACGGGCCATCTGCGGAAGCGCGGTTGCGATCACGGTCCCGTCCAGATTCTCCATGAAAAACGACCCGGCGACGAGCAGCGCAACGGCGGCGGCCCTGCGGTGATCGACGTGTTCCTGGATTTCGGGGACTTGCTGCATGGATGGACGAAGCTTTCTTCTAGCATGACGGCTATCGTCGTGCGGAATCAACTCCCCGACCGTTGCGTTAGCGGTCTACATCCACGCCGGACCTCGGGATTGGAGCCGAGGGATGGCTCCACTTTGCGCGACTTATGGTGGGAGTAACCCGGGTTCTTCGTGAGCCAATTGCTGATTCGTCAGCCACTTGTTCGCCAGCCCGCTATAGTAAACTGGTTTCACGTCCGCGACGTACGAAAGGGAATTCGGATCTATGAGATACGGCGTCATTGTTTCGCTCGCGACCACTATGTTGCTGTTAGGGGTCCGATGTTCCGCCGGGACGTTCACCATCACGGACAGCGGCACTTGGGCGAGTGGTGCGCCAACCACCACAGAGAGCGCGGCGGGACAATCCTGGAGCCTTTCCTTTCAGGTTGCATCTAGTCCGACGCCCATAAGCTACACCACCGGTGTGCAGACCGTCGTGCCGATCACCAACCTAGTCTTTGATCTTAACGGCTCGGCCGTGCAGACCCAAGCAAGCGGAGGTTCCGTTGAATTATTCACCGGAGAGGGATTTAGGCTCTATTTTCCGGATGGGGATGCTCTTCAGATCCAAGATAGTGGACAACTCTACTCCGGTACGGAGGCATCGCCAACAGTTCTCGCCGGAAGCTACCCCGGATTTTCAAATAACGCCTTTTTGTACACCGGTAACAGCGGTTTCTATTATTTCACTGCGAACAACATTTTGATCACGTCTGCCGCCGCGACACCGGAGCCTTCCGGCTTTTTGCTGCTCGGTGCGGGGCTTGCCGCGTTGGCGGTAGCATCCAGGTATTCATCGGGGATCATCCGGCGATAAGCCGCCTGCCAGGCTTCAACATGAATCGTGGCAATGGCACGGGTGTCACCTGGAGTACCTGCGCGGATCGTCGGCATACTTCGAGTTTCACGACATCGAAGTGCCAGACGAGCCCGTGCATGGATAAGCCGCGCAAAACGGTGTAGGGTCGCGTCATCGTGCAGTAAACGCATTTGTTGGAGACTGAGCCCTTCCCTTGCGCTTTCGCGCGCGGCGTCCGGGCACACGGAATGCAAATGCCCCGGTTGGACTCTTGGGGTACACTCTTTGGAGTACAATAGACGATAGCGTTTTCCGCCCTACGCCAGGAGTTTTCACCGACCATGTTTAATCTTTTCCTACGCCGAGAGAAGGCCACCCGTTACTTGCTGGGCGGCGTCATGCTAATTCTCGCGGCCTCCATGCTCACGTACTTAGGCCAGACCGGGTTAACCTCGGCCGATAGCAGCACCACGCTGGCGGAAGTGGGGTCGACGACAATCACTGTGCAGGAAGTCCAGGCCATGGTCGATCGCGGCGTCCGCGCCGGCCAGGTTTCTCCCGCTACGCTCGATCTCATGCTGCCCACCTTCATCGAGCAGATCCTGCAGCAG
Source organism: uncultured Acidobacteriia bacterium (assembly GCA_903892565.1). Taxonomy (GTDB): domain Bacteria; phylum Acidobacteriota; class Terriglobia; order Bryobacterales; family Bryobacteraceae; genus Palsa-187. The sequence goes on along the minus strand of CAITIX010000353.1, from coordinate 86,975 downwards.
CGCGCCGCGAAGTACGCGTTTGAGCAGCAAGGACTGAAAGTGAGCGACGAAGAAGTACTGGCCGGGTTTATGTCCATTTATCCCCAGTTCTTCCAGAACGGCAAACTCACGCAGAAGGATCAAATGGAGGCCCAGTTGAACGCCAGTGGCGTTTCGATGACCGATGCCATCGACGGCATGCGCGAGCAGCTTCTGATGAAGAAGGTGCAAAACATGGTCTACAACACCGTCGTCGTCACGCCTCAGGAAGTGGACGACTATATCATCAAGAAACACCAAAAGGCCAAGATCTCCTACGTCGCGTTTACGCCTGCGCAGTTCCGCACGGACATCAAACCCACGCCCGAAGACATGCGCAAGTTCTACGACAGCAATAAAGCCTCCTTCTCGTCGCCGGAGAGGCGCTCTTATCAGGTTGTTGTCGTGGATCAACTGAAACTGGAGCAGACGGTTACTGTGAGCGACGCGCAGATGCGCGCGGCCTACTCGGCATCCATGGACAATTTCCGGACTCCGGAACGCGCGAAGGTCCGCCACGTGTTGTTCATGACGCAGGGCAAATCGGATGCCGATAAGAAAGCGGCATTGACCAAGGCACAGGCGATTTTGAAGCAGTTGCGCGGTGGCGCGGACTTTGCGGAGATCGCCAAAAAGAATTCCGAAGATCCGGGCACGGCGCCCAAGGGTGGCGACCTCGGCTACATTGTTCGTGGTCAGACCGTGCCCGAATTCGAGAAGACTGCGTTTGCCGCCAAGATCAACGACATCAGCGACATCGTCACCACGGAATATGGCTACCACATCATTCAGGTGCAGGAGCGCCAGCCCGCCCGCGTAACGCCCTTCGAAGAAGTGAAGGCCCAGATCGCCACTGAGTTGAAGAAACAGAACGTGGGCGAAAAGATGCAGATGCTGGCCGACCAGGCGCACGCCGCCTTGGTCAAGTCGCCTGGCTCCGCGGCGGATGTCGCCAAGCAGTTGGGGTTGGATGTTGTGAACGCAACGACCTCACGCGGTCAGGCCATCCCGGGCTTGGGTGTCTCTCCGGAAATCGACGCGGCGCTCGGTCCTATGAAGCCGAAGGACGTCTCCGCGCCGATCGCGCTGCCGTCGAATCGTGTAGCGATCGTGGTGCTGAACGAGATTCTGCCCTCGAAGCCCGCTGAATTTGCCGAAGTCCAGAATCAGATCAAGGACTCGCTCATTTTGACCAGCGCGCAGGGTCGGGCGACGGCCGAATCCCAAAAGTTCGCTGAAAAACTTCGCGGTGGCGCCGACTTCGACACGTTGGCGAAGGCTAGCAAGTTCGAAGTGGTGAAATCGGAATTCGGCGTAAACGATTCGGTGGAAGGCCTGGGACCGGCAAGCTCCTTGCTCGAAGCGTTTAACCGTCCCGTTGGCACGGTATTGGGCCCGGGTCCCATCCAAGGCCGCGACGTGGTGTATCAGGTGACGGGCCACGTTACTCCAGACATCAAGGACTACGCGAGCGAACGCCAAGCCGAACTGGATAATCTGAAGAAGCAGAGAGCCAAGGATCAATACGATCTCATGATGGATAGCATCATGGCTCAGCTTCGCGCCGACAAAAAAGTCGTCGTCAATCAGGACAACTTGAAAAAGCTGGCCGCTTCCTATCGCCAGAACCGCTAGGCGAAAGCGACTTACGAGTGGCCCCGATCCTAGACGTCTGGCATAGCCTCACCGATCCGGAAAAGCTGATTCACCTACTTTCCGGTGCCTTCAGCGGATGGATGGGCTATGCGCTTCTCGCCGGAATTGTTTTTGCCGAAACGGGCTTGCTCGTGGGGCTCTTCTTGCCCGGCGATTCGCTCTTGTTCACCATCGGCGTGGTGGCGGGTGCCGGCGGGCTCGACATTGTCCAGATCACTTTGCTTCTGACCGCGGCTTCGGTGATTGGCGATCAGAGTGGTTATTTTCTGGGCCATCGCACCGGGCCGCGCATTTTCTCGCGACCGGATTCCAGCCTCTTCAAGCAGGAATACGTAACCCGAACCATGCAGTTTTTCGAACGGCATGGAGGCAAGCCGCTCATCTACGCGAAGTTCGTTCCGGTGGTTCGAACCTTTGCTCCGTTCATGGCGGGCGTGGGGAAAATGCGCTACCTGCGCTTCCTCTCGTTTAATATTTTCGGTGGCATCGGGTGGGTCGTTTCGATGACCACGGCCGGATACTTTCTCGGCGGCGTGCCTCTCATCCGCCGCAATTTTGAAAAGGTCGTGATCGGGATCGTGGTGGTGAGCGTATTGCCGCTGCTGATTCAATTTCTACAATCGCGACGAGCGCGAGTTGCATCACTGGCGTAATCAGCACGCTCCTCGCCTCTCACGGAAAGCCTGGCACTGCAGATGAAGATCAGCATTCTGGATCAAGCTCCGATCTCGGAAGGCTCCACCGGCGCCGACGCGCTGCGTCACTCTCTGGAGCTTGCCGTTCTGGCGGAAGAACTCGGCTATACGCGCTATTGGGTGGCGGAGCACCACGGCACTCCGATGCTTGCATGCGCCAGTCCTGAGGTGCTGATCGCGGCCATCGGTGCCGCAACGAAACACATCCGCATCGGCAGCGGCGGAGTCATGCTGCCGCACTATAGTCCGCTGAAAGTTGCCGAGACGTTCAGCATTTTGAGTGCGCTGTATCCTGACCGCATCGATCTCGGCGTTGGACGGGCACCAGGCACCGATCAATCCACGGCTTTTGCCCTGCAGCGTGATCGGCGGCAGCCCGCGCCTGACGACTTTCCGCAGCAGCTCGGCGAATTGCTCGCATACCTCGAAAACAAAATGCCGGCGGGCCATCCCTTCGCGCGGCTGGCCGCCTTGCCGGGCGGGTCGCACGTTCCTGAAGTTTGGCTGCTGGGTTCCTCGGCCCAAAGCGCGCTGTGGGCCGCGGACAACGGCTTGCCGTATTGCTTCGCGGATTTCATCAATCCGGATGGCGCCAGCTACTCGCGGATTTATCGGGAACGGTTCTCGCCATCAGACACGCTGGCCGCGCCACGCGTCGTCGTCGCCTGCTTCGCTGTGTGCGCTGCAACCGATGAAGAGGCCCAGCGCATTGCTTCGAGCGCCCGCATGACACGGGCCTTGATGAATGAAGGCAAGCTGCTGAGAGTCCCGCCGGTGGAGCGCGCGTTACAGTTCTTGGCCGAGCGCGGTCCGAACGCCGATACCATCAACCGCCCTCGCCGTGCGATTGTGGGTGCTCCTGAGACGGTAAAGCAAGGGATCGAAAAACTCGCGGAGCTCTACCAAGCGCAAGAAGTCATGATCCTGACGACGACCTTCGAACACTCGGCGCGACTGCGTTCCTATGAGTTGATCGCGGACATATTCCAAACCAAACCCGCGTAACGGGATTGAGTGCGATTGTGCGAATTCCCACTCCGGCCTTATAATCTCGGCATGCAGCGACGAATTTTGTTTGGGGCCGTTTTGTGCACCCTGGCTTTCTCTCTACGAGCGATTCAGGCGCAGGAAGCCGCCGGGCGCAGCGATCGCCCCGATCTCGCACTCATCAGCCGCATCAAGCTCGAAGCCTACGAGCATTCGCAGGTCATGGACACGCTGAGTTACCTGACCGATGTCTATGGCCCGCGCCTGACGGCGTCGCCCGAGTTTCAGCAGGCCGCCGATTGGGCCGTCGGGCGGCTGAAGAGCTACGGTGCGGAAAATGCCAAGCTCGAAAAATGGGGCACCTTCGGACGCAGCTGGGCGCTGAAGCAATATTCGATCGAGATGTTGGAGCCTCGCTACGCTGTGCTCGACGCCGCGCCTATGGCGTGGTCCGATGTCACACGCGGTCCGGTCACGGGCGAAGTGATCTACGCGCCCTACGGCGGCCCCGTGCAATGGCTCGATCCCGTAAAACAGCAGCAGGATCTGGATCACTATATCGCGGCATGGAAAGGCAAACTCAAAGGCAAGATCGTTCTGTTCTCGCGCCCGCGCGCGTTGACGCCTTCCACGCTGCCCGGGTTTTCGCGCTACACAGACAAAGAGCTCAGCGATATGACGCCCGCACCCGAGCCTGTCGCGAAGCTCTCGGAAATTCTCAAGCTTGAAATCCCGGAGGATCCGGAAGAAGAACGCGCCTTCTTTCGCAAGCTGCCCACTGGTATCGCGCAGCAGTTGGGCGAAGAGCGCCGCAAGGTTGCCAATCGCCGCGCCAAATTTTTGAAGGACGAAGGAGCCCTGGCGGTGATCTATACGTCGCTCGGCTCCACCAACGGACTCATCTTTGTGCAAAACGCCGGACCATGGGAGGCGAAGGAAACGCTGGCTCCGCCTTCGTTCGTGGTGGCGCGCGAGCAGTACAACCGCATGGTTCGCGTCCTGGATAAACCCCTTGGGGAGAAGAGCGGTGACAAGAAGATCGCGGTAAAGATGCGCTTGAATCTCGCGGCGGATCTCTCCGACAAAGACGTTGATGCCTACAACGTTGTGGGCGAACTGCCCGGCGGCGCGAAGAAAGATGAAGTCGTGATAATCGGCGCGCATCTGGATTCTTGGCACACGGGCACCGGTGCCACGGACAATGCCGCAGGATCGGCCGTCATGATCGAGGTCATGCGCATTTTGAAGACGCTTAATTTGAAGCTTGATCGTACCGTGCGCATCGCGCTATGGAGCGGCGAAGAGCAAGGCATCTTCGGGTCGGAAGGCTACGTGAAACGGCATTTTGCCGATCCCGAAACTATGAAGCCGACGCCCGAACACGCCAAGCTTTCCGGCTATTTCAATTTCGACAACGGCACCGGGAAAATTCGCGGCGTCTACCTGCAAGGCAACGACGCTATGCGCCCTGTGTTCGAACAATGGTTCGCGCCCTTCCGCGACGAAGGCGTGACGACCATCAGCATCCGCAACACCGGCGGCACGGATCATCTTTCGTTCAACGCCGTTGGCTTGCCCGGATTCCAATTCATCCAGGACCCGATGGACTACGAACGCACCACGCATCACTCGCAAGTGGACACGCTCGATCACGTCCATGCCGAAGATCTGATGCAAGCCTCGGCGATCATCGCGACGCTCGTGTATCAGACGGCGAATCGTCCGGAGTTGTTGCCGCGCAAGCCGCTACCTGCTCCGGCAGTGAAACTACCGTCAGTCGCTGCAGCAGCGAAATAAAAGACGTCTAATCCTTTGAACAACACTATCGAAACTTCGGCGCTCACGCTAAACTGGATGTTCGTCCCTCCATGCCTGAGTTCCAGTCTTTGTCTCCCGATTTATTGATTCATATTGCCCAGCTTTTGCAGATCCCCATGAAGGGACTGCTGGCGACCATCGAGTTGCTCGATGAAGGCTCGACCGTCCCGTTTATTGCGCGCTATCGCAAGGAAGCCACCGGCAATCTCGATGAAGTGCAGATCCGCGCCATTGAAGAGAAGCTCCTGTACTTCCGCGAGCTCGTCTCGCGCAAGGAAACGATTCTTGCTTCGATCCAAGAGCAGGGCAAGCTCACCGACGAGTTGAAAGCGCGCATCGAGAAGACGCTCGACAAGAGCGAGCTGGAAGACTTGTATCTTCCTTACAAGCCCAAGCGCCGAACCAAGGCCATGATCGCGCGTGAAAAAGGACTCGATCCGCTCGCGGCATACTTATGGAATCAAGAACCCACCGGCACGCCTCTCGCGGAGTTCGCCGCGACGTTTGTGGATGCCGAGAAAGGCGTCGCGAACGTGGACGAGGCCCTCGAAGGCGCGCGCCACATTCTTGCCGAAAACATCAGCGACGACGCGGATATCCGGAAGCTCCTGCGTCACACCATGTTCGAAGAGGGCGTCATCGTCAGCAAGAAGGTGATGGACGCGAACGACGAGCAGGAAAAGTTCAAGATGTACTACGACTATCGCGAGCCTGTGAAGCAAATCCCTTCGCACCGCATGCTGGCGATCCGTCGCGGCGAGGCCGAGAGCATTCTCTACTTCGTCATTGAGCTGGACCCCACGCGGCCTCTCGATCTCATCAAGGGCAAAATCTTCAAGCATCCGGGCGATTGGACGCCACAGTTGAGCCTTGCCGCCGAAGACGCCTGGAAACGCCTGCTGAATAGCTCCATCACGTCCGAAGTGCGTCTGGAGTTGAAGCAGCGCGCCGATTCCGATGCCATTCAAGTGTTCCGAGAGAACCTGCAAAACGTATTGCTTGCGCCGCCCGCCGGACAACTCGCAGTGTTGGGCCTGGACCCCGGTATTCGTACCGGTTGCAAGATCGCCGTCGTGGATGACACGGGCAAGTTTCTGGGCCACGATGTGATTTATCCGTTCCAGCCGAAGAACGATATCGCTGGCTCCGAGCGGACATTGAAGGCGCTGATTGAAAAATACAACGTGCGCGCGATCGCCATCGGCAACGGCACGGCATCGCGAGAGACGGACGCGTTTGTGCGCGATTTCCTCCGCAAGGAAAGCCTCAACGCGTTGTTCTGCGTGACTGTGAATGAATCCGGTGCGTCGATTTACTCGGCGTCGGACATTGCCCGGCAGGAATTTCCGGATCTCGATCTCACGGTGCGCGGAGCCATCTCCATTGCGCGCCGTTTGCAGGATCCGCTGGCAGAGCTCGTGAAGCTCGATCCGAAATCCATCGGCGTAGGCCAGTATCAGCACGACGTCGATCAGAATCATCTGCACAAATCGTTGGAGACGGTGATCGAAAGCTGCGTAAATCGCGTCGGTGTGGATTTGAACACAGCCTCGTGGGCCCTGCTGCGTTACGTCGCGGGCATCAATGAACGTACGGCGCAAAAGATTGTCGAATTCCGCAATGAAAACGGGCGTTTCCGCTCGCGCGTGCAACTCAACGCCGTACCCGGCATTGGGCCAAAAACATTTGAACAGGCCGCGGGATTCCTGCGCATTCGCAACGGGGACAATCCTTTGGATATCACCGCGGTGCATCCCGAATCGTACGCGGTTGTCGAACAGATCGCGCAGAACTTGCATGTTCCGGTGAAGGAATTGATCGAACAACCGGCGTTGCTGGACAAGATCGATAAGAGCGGGCTCGTGGCTGGAGTCTTTACTCTGAACGATATTCTGGAAGAGCTCCGCAAGCCGGGACGCGACCCGCGCGATAAGTTTCTGGCGCCGAGCTTTAAAGAAAATGTCAAAGAGATCGGCGACCTGAAAGAAGGCATGACGCTCGAAGGAATCGTCACGAACGTAACGAAGTTTGGCGCGTTCGTCGATATTGGCGTTCATCAGGACGGATTGGTGCACATTAGCGAGCTCTCGAATCGCTACGTCAAAGAACCGGCAGATGTCGTTAAGGTGGGGCAGATCGTGCAGGTTCATGTGTTGAGCGCGGACGCCAAGACGAAGCGCGTTGCTTTGTCGATGAAGACCCCGTCGGCCAAGCCCAACACAGCGCCGAACGCCGCCCCGAACACGGGGCAGAGCAAAGCTCTCGGAGCGACATCGGCGTCAGCCGGAGCTCGTCCTCCGCAGAAGAAGTTCACTGCGCCTCCCAAGCAGCAAAAGCCAGAACCGACGATGGAAGACAAACTCGCGGCGCTGGCCGATCGCTGGAAGCGCCGCTAGCGTAGCGCCAACGTCCATCACAAGCGAGTCGTATAATCGTCGGCAGGCGGAGGAAATATGCGTGCACTCGCGATGGGATTCGTTACTTGCCTTGTGGCAGGGCACGCGTGGGGGCAAATTGGTAGCTCGCCGGGCAACACCAGCGGAGGGCCGGGGCGCGCCAACACCCCGACGAATACGGGCACTACAGGTGGCCTCGGCAGCGTTGGCAGCTTGGGCAGTTCCGGCATGGGAAGCATGGGCGGCGTAGGCGACCGCCCAATCTACATTTCGGGGAAAGTCACGCTGAGCGATGGTGCAGCCTTGCCCGAGCCTGTCAAGATTGAGCGAATCTGCGGCGGAGCGACTCGCGTCGCCACGCACACCGACATGAAAGGGCGTTTCAGTTTCGATTTAACCAGGAGCACGGAAATTGGCGACGCCAGCGATCAAATTGCCAGCGGAACGCTGCGCACAAATCGAATGAGTCGCGATCGAATGACGATGGATTGCGAGTTGCGCTTTTCGCTCCCCGGCTTTCGCATGGAAAACGTACCGGTCGGCAGTGACCGCTTTCTCGATAATCCCGACCTTGGTACAGTGATTTTGCACCGCATCGCAAATGTGGAAGGCTTGACGGTCAGCGCGACGGCCTCTCTAGCCCCCAAAGAAGCGAAGAAGGCCTACGAAAAAGGCATGGACGCGGTGGCAAAGAAAAAGCCCGCCGAGGCGCAGAAGTACTTCGCGCAAGCAGTGGAGTTATACCCGCGCTACGCTGCGGCTTGGTTTGCGCTCGGACGTCTGAACGAAGAACAGAACAAGTTTGAAGAAGCGCAGAAATCCTACGGACAAGCGATTCTGGCGGATGCGAAGTTCATTCCGCCCCACGAGCGCCTCGCCTGGATCGCGCTGCGCGACACCAACTGGCAGGAAGTTGCTGGACAGAGCGACACGATATTAAGTCTGGATCCGATTGACTATCCCGACGCGTACTATCTCAGTGGCGTCGGCAATTTTCAACTCGGAAAACTTGACGTGGCAGAAAAGAATGCACGCGAGGCCATGACGCGCGATACCGCGCATCGAAATCCCCGAGCTCCATATTTGTTGGGACTGATCCTGGCGCAGAAGCGCGATTTCGCGGCAGCCGCGTCCTCGATACGCGCGTTTCTGGAACAAAATCCCAACGAGCCGGATGTGTCGGCGATTCGCCAACAGCTGGCGGCGATAGAACAGGCGGCCGAACAGGTTGCGCAACAAGCGGCCCAACAAGGCGCACAAACGAAGTAGGCGTCCAGCGTGATTGTGCAGTCGGAAGCGCGGTGCTAACGGAGCGCCACTTCCAACATCCCTGTCTGGCGCAGAATATTCAGGCGAGCCGTCTCCGCAGCGCGCTGCGCCTCATAGTACGCGAGCCATTTTTCATCTTCCGCGGCGCGGGCGGCTTCCACTGAGGCCAATGGCACGCGGCCTTCGTCCATCAGCGCAAGTGTCACGCTGAGTTCCTCTCGCGCAAGATCCAGATCCGCGCGGGCCAACTCACGGCCGGAATCGGCGCGTTTCAGATTATTGTACGCCGCTCGGGTGTCGGCCGAGATGCGCTCGCGTGTACGCGCTGCCTCGATCCGCAGTTTTGCGATGTCCGTGTCGGCCTGGGAAGCCAGCGCCGAATGCTGATGTCCCAAGAGAATCGGGAACTGAATGGATGCGCCGATTTCGGCATTGTTGTGTTGAAAAGTCTGAAAATAATTCGCGTAATTGTATTTGCCGAAAAGCGCGTATTGCGCGATAAGGTCGACTTTAGGCAACCATTCCGAACGGTTGCTCTTCCCCTGCAGCACTTTGCTTTCAATGCTGGACTGCAGCCCTTTTAGCTCGCTACTATTCGCCATCGCCTGATCGATGGACGCCTGCTCGGATTCCGGCACGCCCAGCGGGGCATGCTCTACGGCTGCAGGTTGTACACGATCTGCCGCCGTCAATCCCACGGCGAGCGCCAGTGAGATTTCTCCCGACTCTAAATCCAGCGCGAGAGTTTCCATCTGCTGCTTGGCTCGCAATATTGCGAGATTCGCCTTCTTCGCTTCGAGCGGCAGCTCGCGACCCTCCGCCACGCGTTGCGCCGTCAGTTCACTGACGCGCGTCAGACTGGCAGTACGACGCCCGGCGGCTTCGATACTGCGCGAGATCTGTTCGACGTTCAAAAACAGAGTTGCGACGCGGTAGGCGACTTCTTCCTGACGCCGCGCCACATCGATCTCGGCTCCCTTGATCCCTTCCTTGGCCTGATCCACCAAATACTTTTGCGGCCGATTGAACAACGCCATCGACGCACGCGTCTGGACGATAGACGGACCGGATCCATCAATCGAAGCGGGGAATCCATACGTATAGGCCGCGCCGCTGCCAGCGAAGAGCTTGGGCGCGAAGGGATCGTGCGCAATGGTCACCTGCTGCTGGGCCTTCTGTTGATCCAGTCTGGCAAGCAGCACGTCGGGATTCTGCGTCAACGCCATGGCGACGGCCTGCTGCAAGGTCATGGTGCGCACTTCGGCCGAAGCAATGGCGGACGTCAACAGCACAAGTAAAAAGAATTTCATACCTCCTCTCAGTGTACGAAGCAGGAATCGTCGCGGCACGACCGGTTGCGGCTCGGTATGCCGGCTGCGGTAACAGTACAAGCACCGCGACCATGACTGCGAGCTACGTCGTCTTATTTGGCCGGCGCCTTCACCGCTGCGGCTCCCGAGCAGGGCCCGCCAGACTGGCAGAACTTCATTGCAGCAGCGGCATACGCTTCTGGCGACTTCTTGTACGCATCGGCCATCTTGCGCTCTTCGTCATAGCCCATGATCCGACCGTGCACCGGGAGATCCTTGTCGAAGTGTAAATGCAAGCGCTCGAGGTTCTCGAAATAATTAGCGGTCCACAGATACCGGAACCAGTAGGCGTCGAACATGTCGGACTGTGAAAGAAACCGGTAGCGCGGCACCCACGCCACCAGCATGAGCCCCGAATGGATGTTGCCCTTCAATTGATGCAGCTCCACTTCCATCGCTTTATCCTTCAATACGGCGGATTCGCCAACGCCTTTGAATTTGAGCGGCATGGGATGACGAGTGAGCGCATCCGGGTGTAACGTCGCCTTCCTCGCCGCTAGTTCGCGAAAGAATTGCTCGTTGTCCTTGTGCGAGACGATCGTTAGTCCTTCGGCCACCACTGCGCGCAGGCCACCCGTGTGATCAAAGTGATGATGCGAGATGATGATCTCGGTCAGCGGCTTGGAAGGCACGGCCTTGTGGGCCGCGTCAAATAGGGCGCGTGCTTGCGCCTCGCTCGAGGGCGCTTCGAACAGCGTCAGGTGATCTGCGAACTCGTACATCGCACTCGAATGATTGCCGGTACTCTGCAACCACCAAACGCCCGGCGCAACGTGCACGGCATTTACCGTGAAGGTTGGCGGAGGCGGCGGGGCGGCTGTCTGCACCGAGGCCGGTGCCGCGAGATTGCCCGCATCGATATCCACGGCGTTCTTCGAAACGCGAATATCCGCTGTCGTGTAATTGCGAAAGTCGATCTTCGTCAGATAACGCTTTGGCAGCTTCACGCCACTCGTGATCTCATAATCCTGGAAGAATGTCTCGTTTTGAATGTCGCCCAAGTTGTCGCTGGAGCTCAGCCAGCGGATCGACGCGGGGAGATGCGTCGCCGCATCGATCACCAGTGCGAAAGCGTCACCCTGCGCGGTAGTGATGTCCACGCACTGCAGCACGCCTTCCTTGCGCAAATGGGTGAGCTTCGCCGCCGGATCGAGGGCCGCCCTTACGGCAGTAACCGGATTGCCGAACATTTCGAAGCGTCGATCGCGAGCGACGGCCTCAGACGCACGAGTCGCTGAGCCGTCGGCTGCGACGTTGAACGCAATCATGCCATCCAACACAAGATTCTGCCGGACGTCATTGGCCATGGAAAATGCGAACTGCGCCTGCCGATGCTGTTCGATGCGCATACGTTGATTCGCCAAGTCGATCGTTTTGCGGTAGTCCGTTACTTTCCAGTCCGGCAGAGCGTCGTCTGGATTGCGATTCTGGCCCACGTTCGGGTTGGTTCCGGAACCTTCAATGACCAGCGTCCGCAACGTCTGTATGCGCGCCTTGCCACCTAACGCATCCGCCGCGCCGTTGATCACCGCCAGCTCCGGCGATTGCCCATAGGCGCCCAGCATCGTCACCACGGCGATTGCCCAAAATGTTTTTGTCACAGTTTCCTCCGGGCCGCTTCCGGCAGAAAGAATTGTAGCTTATCCCGCGCCGTCAACCTGCGCGGCGACAAAGCATCCTAGGGGATGACGCTCGAAATGAAGGCGAAGCCCGGATCGTCCGGCGTTCCGAATCTCAGGTCCAGGAGTTCGACAAGCGTGCCGCCTGCCACGCGCGTCGTCTTCCAAAACGGAGATTGTGAAAACCGCATCATGGTTTGGAATTCCGGAAGTTTACGAGCGGCGGCAATGGCGTCCGCCGCGGCAGCTTCCATGTACGTCACTTCGAAGGAAGGATCGTACGCACTCTGGACGTTCAGCGGGACGATGGTCGAAAATCCCGGTCCACGAGCGATGCCCTTCCACCGCGTGGGATGTATAAAATCGGTCGGAACCGCGATCGCCTGCGTGGGAGCAACCCCGTCGTACATGCGGGACTCGATCATCTCCACCGCCTTCGCGTGCATCGCAAAGCGTGCGCCTTCGTAGGAAATGAGCGTCGTCAGCGCTACCCACGCCCATGCGGCACGAGCCGAGGAGAAGGACTCCGCTCCGCCCCGCAGGCGACTCATCAGAAACGGTCCCAGCAATCCGGCGAGCAGAATGCACCAGATCCAAATGTCCGCGATGTTCGTGATATCGAGCATCACCCTTCGATGGGAAAACGGCAGCAGCATCTGGATCCCGTAGGGATTCGTCCAATCCAACAAGATGTGACTGAGGACACCCGCGATGGCTGCGGCGTACGATTTCCACGTAAACTGTGCGCGCACCAGCGCCATCGGCAGAAGCGCCACAAGCGGAGCGAACGCCAGCGAATGCACATAGCTGCGATGGTAGTCCAGATAATGGAGGCGATTAAACCAGAACACCGCGTCCACGTCGGGCGCGTTCGCCGCCAGCATCATCATTCCCGCGCCACGCACCGTGGTCTTTTCCAAACCACAGCGCGCCATCATCAGGCCGACCAATGTGTGCGTCAGGTTTTCCATGCGCTAGGGGATCGATGAATTAACGATAGCCAGAGGGCAGCAGCAAGCTCAGGGAGTCCTTGATGATTTCAAATCGTCCCGGTGTGCGCCCTGCGTATTCACCATCGAGTTGCACGGGCACGTCTCCGTGACATTCCACGGAAGCGGCGTGCAAATCCGTTACGCCCGGCAACACGCCAAGGCAATGCGCTCCCACGCCGGCGAGATAACTTGCATAGCGAATCGCCGTAGTGCCCTCCAAAGCCACCACCTGGAAATCATCCCGCAAGAGCGACGCACGGCGCGCGATCTCCAAATCTCCGCCGTAATTTCGTACACGGGAAACCAGCGTGAAACCACTAAATTTCCGGGCGCCGTTAGTGTGCACTTCAAACTGCGGAACACGGCGAAGCGCTTGCGCGAATCCCGCGACCCAGTAGGCGAACTTGCCGGTTTTTGCTTTCAACTCGGAGTTTACGTCCAAAACGATCGACGCGTCGAAGCCCACGCCGCCCATCAACAGGAAGTAGCGCTCTCCATCGCTGTTCGTAAATTTTCCCAATGCGATGCGCTTTTCGACGCTCGTCGTCAGCTTGTGCGCAGCGCGCGTCACTCGCGATCCAAAGCCCGTCTCGATTGCGAATACGTTGGCGGTGCCACCCGGCAAGACGCCCAGCACGGCCGAAGAGTGAGCCATCCCGTTGATCACTTCGTTCACCGTGCCATCGCCGCCCAGCACCAGGATCAGGTCCGCGCCACCCGCAACGGCCTCTTTCGCCAGACGCGTGGCATCGCCTGGAGCTTTTGTCGGCAGGGGCTGAGGTTGCCACCCAGCGCCGGAAAGGATGCCAGTGATACTTTTAAGAATGCCCTCAGGATTCCGCCGAATCTTGCCCGCGGTCGGATTATAAATGAGGACTGGCTGCTGATAGTTCCCGATGCTTCGAGTATAGCGCCCGTGAGTTCCATGCAACAAAAAATCGAGCAGCTGCGTGACGCCCTCCGTCACCACGAGCACCAGTATCACGTGCTCGACGCTCCCGAAATTACGGACGCCGAATACGACGCCTTGTTCCGCGAGCTCAAGGCTCTGGAATCCGCGCATCCTGAATTCGCGAGTGACGATTCCCCTACCCAGCGCGTTGGCGCCACGCCCCGCGAAGGTTTCGTGAAAGTTCCGCATTCGAGCCCCATGCTCTCGCTCGACAACGCGCTGAATGAGGAAGAGTTGCGCGCGTTCGATAAACGCGTGCGCGAGCTATTGGGCGACGAACCGTTTACCTACGTCGCCGAATTGAAGCTCGACGGATTATCGCTTGCGGTGCATTATCGCAACGGCAAGTTTGCGCAAGCGCTCACGCGCGGCGATGGAACGGTGGGCGAAGACGTCACCGAGAATGCGCGGACCATCCGCTCGATTCCATTGAAGTCCCGTCTGCATGCGCAAAACGACTGGGAAGCCCGCGGTGAAGTTGTTTTCAACCGCAAAGCGTTTGATGCGTTAAACGAGGAGCGCGCCGTTGCCGGATTGCCGGCCTTTGTGAATCCGCGTAACGCCGCCGCCGGATCGCTCCGGGTGTTGGATCCCGCGACTACAGCCGCTCGAAAACTAGAGTTTTTCGCCTATTTCCTGATCCCCCCGCCGGCATCGCAATCCGAGGCCCTTCGTGAACTTCGCGAACGAGGCCTGAAAGTCAACGAACATTGGCGCACGTGTTCGGATATTGACGTGCTCGTCGCCTTCTGCAAGGAATGGGAGGAGAAGCGCGACACGCTGCCGTTCGAAATCGATGGCGTTGTCGCCAAGGTGGATCGCTTCGAGCAACAGCAACGCCTTGGCTGGACGGCGAAAGCTCCTCGCTGGGCCATCGCCTTCAAGTTCCCTGCGCGTCAGGAAAACACCGTCGTCGAAAACATCGAAGTGCAAGTGGGACGCACCGGTGCGCTCACGCCCGTCGCGCATCTTCGTCCCGTGGCGGTGGGCGGCGTGACGGTATCGCGCGCCACGCTGCACAACGAGGACGAGATCGAGCGCCTCGGTTTGCACATCGGCGATACCGTTTTGGTCGAACGCTCCGGCGACGTGATTCCGAAAGTGGTGCGCGTGGTCGCCCAGGGCGAACCTCGCCGTGCGTTTCACATGCCGAAATCCTGCCCTGTGTGCGAAGGCGAAGTGGTGCGGGCCGAAGGCGAGGCCGCAAGCCGTTGCATCAATCCGAACTGCCCCGCGCGTTTGAAGGAAACCATTCTGCATTGGGCCGCGCGCGGCGTCATGGATATCGATGGCATGGGCGACGCGCTCGTAGATCAACTGGTGGATTCCGGCCTCGTCCGCAACGTCACCGATCTCTATGACCTCACACTCGACAAGCTGACCGAGCTCGAACGCATGGGCGCAAAGTCCGCCACGAAGCTGCTTGCGAACATCGAGAAATCACGCAGCGCTCCTCTGCCACGCCTGATCAACGGCCTGGGGATTCCTTTCGTCGGAGAACGCACGGCGCAGATCCTCGCCGAAACGTTTGGCGATCTCGACAAAATCGCCACGGCGGAAGAGGAGGAGCTGCAACGTGCCGAAGAGGTAGGGCCGAAGGTTGCTGCCAGTTTGCGCCGTTTCTTCCACGAGCCTCACAATCGCAGCCTCATCGCCAAACTGCGGGATCTCGGATTCTCGTTTCACTACGAAATTACGCGCAAGTCCGGTAATCTTGAAGGCCTGACATTCGTCCTTACGGGAGTGCTCCCGCATTTGACGCGCGAGGATGCGAAAGCTCGCATCGAGAGTGCGGGCGGCAAAGTCAGCGGTTCGGTTAGCCGCAAGACGCGTTACGTCGTGGCCGGGGAAGAGGCGGGAGCGAAGCTCGATAAGGCACGCGAGCTTGGCGTGGAAGTGATCGACGAACAGCGCCTGCTAGAGTTAATAGGAACAGATTCGTCGGCCACGGCGCCGGCTTCATAACATGCGTCATCTTCGCGATGTTCTCGTATCTTGGGGCCCTCTGGGGATTCTGCTCCTTGCCGCAGTGGAATCGGCGGGCATTCCGAATCCCGGTGGCACCGACGCGCTCCTTCTGCTTCTGGCGATCGCCCGTCCGCAGGATGCGATGCTGTGCGCTTTACTCGCAGCCATTGGATCGCTCATCGGTAGCGCGATTTTCTACGAGATTACGCGCAAGGGCGGCGAAAAGTTTCTGGCCAAGTACACCACGGGCAGCAGCGGGCAACGGTTCCGCGAGTGGTTTGGCCGCTACGGCCTCATCACTGTCTTCATCCCCGCTTTGCTCCCGATTCCGATCATGCCGTTCAAGGTCTTCGCGGCCTGCGCCGGTGTCATGTGCGTGCCGCGCTATCGTTTCTTCCTGGTATTGGCCGCTGCCCGTTTCCCTCGCTACCTGGCGCTCGCCTATCTTGGACAACAGCTCGGGGAGAATTCCTCGGCGTGGTTAAAGGGCCACGTGTGGCATTTGCTTGCGCTCGCCGCGGCCATCGGACTGGCTCTCTATGGGTTGGTGCGCTGGGTGGATGCTCGGCGGCCCGCGGTCGTTTCTGAGGGCTAGTAGACCGTCGCGCTGAGTCCGTTACTATGTCCCCTCCTTCACAGTCGGGGTTCGGTGCTAGTTTTGTGAGGGGTGCCAGTGTTCAGCACGGAACCGCGACCGTCAGGGAGCGGACCGGATGATAACGTTTGCTTTGCGACAGGCCGCTAGGTACATTTTTCCGCTACAACGAACACGCCCGCTGCATCTAAAAGGCTAGAGCCGCTCTCCCAGCAGCTACAATGGAGACAGAAGGATTCCCCATGGTTGGTGTCAGTTCCGTCACCGAGGAAATCGCCGAGCTCAAGAAGTCCCGCAAGGCCGTTATCCTCGCCCATCACTATCAAGACGCCGAAATTCAGGAGCTGGCGGATTCCATCGGCGATAGCCTCGAGCTTGCGCGCGTCGCGCAAAACTTCCAAGGGGACGTCATCGCGCTATGCGGCGTGTGGTTCATGGCCGAAACGGCCAAGGCGCTGAATCCCGAGCGGATCGTCGTCGCCCCGGATCGTGGCGCTGGCTGCAGCCTGGTGGATGCCTGCCGGGTGGAGGATCTGCGCGCCTGGAAGCAGCGCAACCCCGACCACGTCATTGTTTCTTACGTCAATACCTCGATCGATGTGAAAGCCGAAAGTGACATCCTCTGTACGTCGCGCAACGCGGTGAGCATCGTGAATTCGATTCCCGCCGACAAGCCCATCATGTTCCTGCCCGATATGAACCTGGGCGCTTACGTCAAGGAAAAGACGGGCCGCGCCAACATGAAGATCTGGCCCGGAGCTTGCATGGTGCATGCGACGTTCCCTGCCCGCCGTTTGAGCAAAGCGCGCGCCGATTATCCGAATGCGGTCGTCGCCGCGCATCCCGAATGCCCGCAGGATGTACTGCGTATGGCCGATTTCGTCGGCTCCACCTCGGCCATCATCGATTGGTGCAAGAAATCGTCCGCCGAAGAGTTCATCATTATGACGGAGAGCGGCGTGCGCTTTTCGCTCGAGCGCGATTCTCCCGGCAAGAAGTTCTATTTTGTGGCCAACGAGCAATGCAATTGCAGTGAATGTCCTTACATGAAGATGAACACACTGGAGAAGCTCCGCGACGCATTACGCGATCTGCAACCTCGCGTGGAGATTCCGGCCGATATTATTGCCCGCGCCCGCATTCCCATTGAGAAAATGCTCGCTGTGAAGTAAAAACATGACACCGCTCGTCGACAACTTCGGACGCACGCACGATAACCTTCGCATCAGTGTGACCGATCGTTGCAACATCCGTTGCTTCTACTGCATGCCTGAGGAAGGCGTGAAGTTTCAAGCGCAGGAACAAATTCTCAGCTTCGAAGAAATTGAGCGTTTCGTGCGCGTCGCCGCGAGCCTTGGCGTGCGCAAACTGCGCATCACCGGTGGCGAACCCCTGCTGCGGCGCGATCTTCCCACTTTGATTCGCATGCTCTCCGCCGTCGAAGGCATTCAGGATCTCGCGCTCACCACCAACGGCGTTCTGCTTGCAGATCACGCCCAGGCGCTGTACGACGCCGGTCTCCGTCGCTTGAACGTCCATCTGGATACATTGGACCGCGCGCGCTTTCAGGAAATTACGCGGCGTGACGATTTTGACCGCGTTATGGCCGGTATCGATGCCGCGCAACGCATCGGTTTTCGCGTCAAGATCAACGCCGTGGCTGTGAAGGGGCTGGTTGAGCCCGACATCGTTCCTCTCGCGCGCTTCGGGCGCGAACGCGGCATTGAAATTCGCTACATCGAATTCATGCCGCTCGATGCGCAAGGCTTGTGGGGCAACAAACATGTCCTTACCGCCGACGAAATGATCGCGATGATCAGCCGGGAAATCGGCGCGCTGCGCGAGATTCCGGAGCAGGATCCCCGCGCCCCAGCCACCGAGTACGAATTCGTCGACGGTGTCGGAAGCGTGGGCTTCATTGCGTCCATCAGCCGTCCGTTCTGCTTGAATTGCAACCGCATTCGCATCACGGCCGACGGCCACTTCCGCTATTGCCTGTTTGCGATTGAAGAATTGGATTTGAAGGCCCTGCTGCGCGATGGGTCGTCGGATGAGAAAATCGCCGCGGCGATGCGTGCGTGGGTGAAGGCCAAGTGGATCGGCCACGAAATCAATTCGGCAAAGTTCGTTGCGCCGCCCCGGCCGATGTACTCCATCGGCGGCTAGCCACTTCGCAACCTCGCAACCTAGGGTAGCACTCGTGCGATTACTTGCAATAGTTGGTCTGGCTGAAATGGTTTTACCAGCCAACCCGTGGCCCCCGCACTTTTGCCTTCCTGTTTCTTCGTTGCATCGCTCTCGGTGGTGAGCATGAGGACCGGCGTGAGGCGCGAATCCGGCAGTTTACGCAATTGCCGGATAAATTCCAGGCCGTCCATCTCCGGCATGTTCAAATCGCTGATGATCAACTGCGGCCGATGTTTGGCTAGTTGCACCAATCCGTCCTTCCCGTTGATTCCCTGGGCCACATCGTAACCGGCCCGGGTCAAAGTGAAGGCAATCATCTGCCGCATGGATGCCGAATCATCGACGACTAATACTTTTTTGGCCATAATTCCCTCAAACGCCGTTTGCGCCGGTTAATTCGCGCCGATCGGAAAACTTTCCCATCCCGCCGCCAGCCACTCCTTTTGCACCGCGTCGCGTAAGCCCGTGACTTCCATGGTCCGGCCCCGCCGCGTGGACTCTGCGTGCATCGCCGCCAGAACCTGGACAATGGCTACGTCCGTCGTTTCGAGCTCACTCGCATTTATATGAATTCGTCCCGTGGCATCAGCCCCGGTTGGGCTTACGGCCATCTTCAGCGCGGCGTCACGCAGCCCGCGTCCATTCGCCAATCCCAACGGTCCTCTTAAATGCAGTACTTTGTGTTGCTCGCCCGAAACGATTTCCACGGCTGGAAGCGCTGTGACCACAAACGTTTTCCTCCCTGGTGCCCTTATCGGGCGACCAGCCTCCAAAGATTAAAAGAAAGAGCGTGCGAAACCGAGAAGGGAATGGAGGCTTGCACTTATTCTTATCGCAGAAGCCATTTCGAAGATTCCTGCCGCGGCTTCTGTACCGGATTGGGGCGAACCGCCGCGCGTTCTGGTCGTCGACGACGATCCAGTCTTTCGCAAGCTCTTTCAAGCCGTTCTGGAAAAATACGGATGCTACGTGACAACGGCGAGCAACGGCACATCGGCCCAACTTGTCTTCACAACGCAAGGCCCCTTCGACTGTGTCACCGTCGATTACCTTATGCCCGACCTGGATGGGATTGAACTCATCCGCTGGATCACCAATTGCAATGCCGCCGCAAGCACCGTGCTCGTCACGGCCCGTGGGGATAAGAAGGTTGTCGAGCAGGCCTGGTCCGCGGGCGCATGCCGCTTTCTCGATAAACCAACCACAGCCGCCGATCTTGTTCGTGTCGTGGAACATGCCGTCAAGCGCTGCAGGAGAATTCGGAATCAGGCTCGCTTGGAAGGCGACGTTCGTGCCATCGCCAGTTCGCATCAAACGATGCTGCAAAGCAGCCGCGGGCGCGAAAAAGAAGGCGTGCGCATCGTCCACTATCCGCTCCATCAGGCCGGCGGGGATTTTCTGGTCATGTGTCCCGCATCGGAGACGGAAATGCTGTTGTTGGCTGCCGATGTCTCCGGCCACGATCTGAACGCGGCCTTTTTATCGGCGTATTTCCAGGGGCTCATCCGTGGCATGTTGCGTCGCGGCGCGAAGCTCGAAGAAATTCTGGAGTTCTTCAACCACGTGCTGCTTGAAGAATGGAACGGGCAAAACGAAAAGACCCATACCGTTCCGGCTTCGATTGCGGTCACGGCGTTGTGGATTGACAGCCGCCTGCGGAACTTGATTGTCGCCGTGAATGGGAATCCCCTGCCCATTCTGACCAACGCCGACGGATTTTCGATTGGCCTCAGCAGTCCTTCTTGTCCGCTAGGGTGGTTCCCGGGACCGGCAACCCGGCGTGCATCCTATCGCTGGCAACCCGGCAGCTCGATTCGTCTATGGACGGATGGATTAGATGATCTCGCCAAGCGGCTCGGTGTAGATCCGCTCTCGATTTGCTTTGTGCTTCAATCCGCTCTCGCCAACGGGAAGCCGCGCCCCGCATGGGCCGAATCTGCCAACGACGATATCATGGCCGTCGCCATCAACCTGGTCAATCCAATGGAGCCACTGGTCGGTCTGAGGCCGCTGCTCCTTGCAAAATTTGCGAAGGAAGAACAGCAGGATATCGACACCTGGCAGGAATTATGGCGGCGCAGTCTCAAGCTCGCCATCCCCGATATTTCCGATGAGGGCTTGTTCGATATTCTCCTGGTCGCTCGCGAGGCCATACTCAATGCACTGGAGCGCGGCTGCAAGGCGGAACAATCCGCCCATCTTCAAGCCGCGTATGATCCGGACGCGCGCAGCCTGCGGCTGATCGTGAACGATCCGGGCTCCGGTTACGAAAAGCCGCTCTACGTAGCCAGGCCCGCTGAGAACCTCGGGACCGTCCATCGCGGACTCCAGTTGATTGATGCACTTGCACGGCAAGTTCAAATAATACGCCATGGCGCGGAAATGTGGATCGATTTCGACGTGAACTTGGCCGATACGAATCCAGAAGGGAGTTCCCGTTAGCGATGGAACATAGAATCCAGCACGACGTTCTTTACGTCGCCATTCGGCAAGACGTCCTCAGCACTGGCGTCCGCGATTTGTTTGACAAACTGCATGCCCTTCAGAAGGATCCCCAAGTCCAGCAGTCTTCCTGGCGCACACTGGAACTCGACTTGACAGGTACCAAAATGATCGACGCCATGGGCCTGAATTTTATCGTGCAGATTCTCAAGTTGGCGAAGGAGAGAGACGCAAAAGCCAAGATTCTGATTCAGGACAAGAATTTGGATCGCCTGCTGCGATTCACGCGGATGAATGAACATGCCGAAGTCGTCTGTGCCTGAGCTAACGCCACCCATCGGGCTCCGCATCCTCAGGCGAGGCATGCGGCTTGTCGGACGTGCCTCCCGACACGTGCGGATCGTCGAACGTCTTCCCGCGGGTTTCTATCTGCGTGCTTTATGCGCAAAGGCGCTGGCTCGCCTGCGGCGGGCTCGCAAGCGCTTGGGGCCAGAAACATCGCGTGCGGAAAAGGAGTTTCTCAAGTTTGGAGAAGGGTTGCAACGCCTGGCGGCCAACTGTGATCATGTGGTTCACCATGGGCAAAGTCTGTTGTCCGTCGCGGCCGGTGACGAAGGGAACAGCGCCATTCAAGCGGTCCGTGAATTACTCGATCGCCCGTTGGCGTTTGTTTCGGATTTCGCGTTTGACGCCGCCGGACTTCGCAACAACGCGGAGCGCATTCAGGCAACGATCGCGCGCATTCTTCGGGCGGAGGAAGAACTGTTCGCCGCGCTCAAACCGCTGGTGCACTTGAGAGCGTCGTTTCACGTCGAATCCGCACGCCTGACGAACGAGATCTTCGGCTCGATGGATGAAGAGATCGAAGCTCTGCAAAATGCGTTGCAGACGCAGTTCAGCGAGAAGTTTGCGGAGCTGCGTAAGCTTCGCAAAGCGCTCGCCGGCTTCGCGGATGAATATGCTCGCCGCGGCAACGCGCTGGCCGATCGCGTCGAAAGAAAACGTGCCGCTCTTGCCGCTTCGTTCAACCAAATGGACGCGAATGTAGCCCAGAGTTGCCGCCTGCAAACGGGTTTGCTCGATGCCACCGGCGGGTTGAGTCAGGAAGTGGGAACCATGGTCGTTTCCATGCAAACACACGACACCGTGGTGCAACGCTTGGCGCACGCCAACAAAGGCCTCGAAGTACTCAGCCAAAAGTTTGCTCAGCTCGAAGAAGGCACGGTAGCGGACAGCCGGCAGGGCTTGGCGAATATCGCTGCGATCGCCTCTCTGGAAACCGCGCAGATTCAATCCGCTCGCGAACAGTTGAGAATGGCATCGCTGGCCTTGCTTGCCAACGTCGATGGAGTGGTCAACGGAGTCCGTCGCTTCGATGAAGACTGCATCATGATGCGGGAGTATGGCCAGGCCAGCGCAAGCGTCCATGGCACGGTTCAAATTCTGCTCGATAGCATTGAAGAAACCTGCCAGTTGGTGAACGAGGCCGCCGATGCGGCGCGTGCCTGCTCGGAGCCGCTGCAGCCGCTCAAGGCCGTTGTCTCGAGCCTCAGTCAGGATATCGCCGCCACCAGTGAACAGATGCACCGGCTCGCGTTGAACTTTCAGTTGGCCGCCGCACGCTACGGCGCGGGCACCGGACTCGAAGTGCTGGCCGAACGCATGGCGGAGACCTCGCAGGATGTTTCGCGCATCTGTGCCGGCGCCGATCAAGAGGTTCGTACGCTGGCAGGCGACGTCCGGGAGACCCTCGACGGATTTGGGAACATCGTCGGCGAAAGCTTCCGCATGGCCGCGCTGTTCGGAGGCGACGAAAGTCAGGGGCTCCACAATTTCCGCGATGCCACGCTGAACGCGTTTCAAAAGGTCGGCGAATTCGTCGACAACGCGCGCCAAACCGCGGCGCAGATGCAGACGGTCAACTTCCAGCGCATGTGCGATGAGGTTTTGCCCGAGATCGAGGTTTCCGCCGCTCAGGTGGCGGCCCTGGCCCAAGAACTTTGTGAAACACTCGACGCTCATGAGTTGCATTCCGACGATCTTCGCGCTCTCAAGGGCCAATACACCATGCACGCCGAACGCATGGTGCACGACGGCTGCCTGGGCGAAGCCGAGCGCGCGGAATCCTCCGCCGACGCCGTTTTGGTCGCGGCCGGTTCATCGGATCTGGGTGATAACGTCGAACTCTTCTAAGAATCCCGAAATGAAACGTCCGTCCACGCCCCGGTTTTGAGAAATCGGTAAAATCCTCTCGCATTTGGTTGAAGAGAGAATCGCCGCCATCGCACTTCTCTAGTAGGAGCGCTATGGTGCCGCACAAAAATCAAATCAAGATGAAGCCAACGAATTCACAATCCACGAGGTTCGCTTTGCCGAAGTTGAAATCCACAGTATTGAAATCCGCGATGTTGAAATCCGCGATGACGTTCGCGACCGCCGCACTGGTCTTTTGCGTGGCCGAGCCCTTCGTCAACGCGCAGCAGACCGCACCCCCAGTACTGCGGGCTGCGGCGGAGCCGGCCGCAAAGGATGCGTCCGACGCGGCCAAGCCCGAAGCAGCAGCGGCCGCGCAGACCCCGGCTCCCGCGGAATCCTCCAGCATGGATTCCGGCAGCATGGATTCCGGCAGCATGGATTCGGGTGGCCACGATCATATGGTGCAGCTGCCGGGTGGTGGACCGGCCCTAAAAATCCGTGGCTTCTTTGATATCGATTTCGGATCGGGCGCTGCGTCCAATACGCTCATCTATCCCTTGCCGGTAAACAATAGCGTTTTTCGCGCCGGCGAGTTCGATCTTTTCATGAGCTCCAAGCTGTCTGAAAAATGGAGCTTCGTTGCCGAACTGGTCGTCGGAACAGACCAGACCAACGAATGGGGCCTCGACATGGAGCGCTACCAGTTGACATACCGCGCCAACCCTTATTTTGAAGCGAGCGGCGGCCGCTATCACACCGCGATTGGCTACTACAACACGGCGTTTCATCATGGGACGTGGTTCCAAACGGCGGCGGGCCGTCCGTTCATGTACTTCTTCGAAGACTCCGGCGGACTTCTTCCGGTGCACTCGGTTGGCATCACCACGACGGGCCTGGTGCCCGGCAGTGGTTCGCTCAACCTGCATTGGGTGGCCGAAATCGGCAACGGACGCGGCTCGGATTTAGGCGCCGCACAAGTACAAAATTTCGTCACTGATCGCAACGCCAAAGACGTGAACTTTGCCGCCTACATCAAGCCTCAGTGGGCGCCGGGTTTGCAAGTGGGCGGTTCTTACTTCATCGATCGCCTGTACCCGCCGACCGCTACCGGGGTGTATCGTGTCGATCAGCGCGTCAGTAGTGCCTATGCTGTCTATAACAACGGCACGTACGAACTCCTGGCGGAAGGCGTGTTGCTCACCAACAAAGCAGCCGGTGGCAGCAAGACCGCCGATGGGAATAAGACCTACGACACGCCGCTCTGGTATGTGCAGGCCTCGCGCAAGTTTCACATCTACCGCCCCTACTTTCGCTATCAGTTCGTGAACTCGCCTTTAGCGGACACGGTCAACGTGTTCAACGGCCGTTATCAAGGCCCGTCGGTTGGATTGCGAGTGGATGTCACGGCGTACGCCGCCTTTAAACTGCAGTACAACCGAGTCGATCGAGGACCACTTCCCGCCCAGAATGGCTTTACGGCGCAGATGGCGTTCGCGTTCTAGAAGCGAGACACAGACATGGAGAACTATTGCATGAATACATTACAAAACAAGAACCGCATCGCGCTACGGTGCCTGCAGGGCGCGCTTCTCGCCGTTGCCCTCTGCGCCACAGCTAACGCACAATGCGCTTCGGGCGGATTGGCGGTTGTGGTCAACAAGGCGAATTCAACCGAGGCCCTGTCCACCGCGCAGTTGCGCCGGCTGCTGCTGGGCGACCTGCGCTCCTGGCCCGATAAGAAGCCAGTCTCGATTGTTGTCCCCGATGGGCAAAGCGCGGCGTTCAAGTGTGTGCTTTCCGCCATTATCCGCATGAGCGACGCCGAATACCGCCGCTACATCGCCAATGCGGAATTCCGTGGGGAAGAAGCAGTGGAACTTCACGTCGCTGGAAATGGCCCGGCCGCTGCCAAGATGGTCACTGGCACATCCGGAGCGCTGGCCATTGTCGATGTTACTTCGCTGCCGACTATCGCTCCGAATGTTCGCGTGATTCGCATCAACGGAAAACAACCGGGAGAAGCGGGCTATCCTCTCTAACCTTTACCTCTAGGAAAACTACAACTATGAAACCCACGATTCGCAACAAATTGATTTGGGGCTTTTGCGGCGTACTCCTCCTTTTGGGGGGCGTTGCCGGAATTGGAATGTATGCCGTCTCCAGCCTTCGCCAAAGCGCGCAGGATGCCACCCGCGTTGGTGGCCGCCTCAACGCGATGGGGCTGGAAATTCAAGTCCACAATCTGGAAGCCCAGCGCCGGATCCGCGGCTACTTGGACGGCGTCAAGACGTTAGGGGCGGCGAAGTCCCGCGAGATGTATCTGGACGAAGCAGATTTCGAAATCCAGGCGATTGAATCGCTGGCCACGAAAGCCGTCGCGATTGCGCCCACGCCGGAGCGTCGCGAAAAGTTTCAACAGATTCTCGACGGCGTGGTGATCTACAAACACGCTTTGGAAGCCACGGTCACCGCTGCCGAAAAGGATCCTGCAAGCGACGCGACCAAAACAGCGGCTGCGACCTACGAACTGGCTGCCGAGCAGCTTCACGATCACGCCGAAGACGGAGAAGTGGCCGGACGCGAGGCCAGTCAGGTTTCGCAGGAAAACATCGACAGCGTCAGCCGGCGCTCCACTCAGTTGTCGATCAGCATTTCGCTGATCGCAATCCTGCTGGGGATTTCAATGAGTTACAAGCTTTCGAAAGCGATCCTCGTTCCGGTCGAGCATCTAAAATCGGTTGCGGAAAACGTCAGTCTTGGCAACTTGGATATGGCCGTTCGCCGCTTCTCGGAAGACGAGATTGGCGATCTGGCGGATTCCTTCTCGCGCATGGTTACGGCCGTCAAGTTCTTCCGTCTTGAGGCTGAAGCCATTGAGGCCGAACACGCCAATCCGGGAGGCGCGCAGTGACGGTTTACGAAAAAGTTGTCGCTACGAGCAAAAAATACCTGGGGCCTGCTGCCGAATCGTTTATCGGCCGGCAATGTAAGTCGCATCTCAAGAAACAGCCGGATGAGCTCATGACTTCGGATCTCGAAGCGCTCGCGATGTGGATTGAGATCGGGGCCGGTCTCGTGATGGATAAAGGCAAGGCCACGGAGTTGGCCGGCAAAGTCAGAGTCCTCTCCTAAAGCGCCGCGCCCAAATCAAAACGGCGCGGGCCAATCGCGCGGTCAAAGTAACCGGCAAGACAGCTCCCTGCCTCGGTTCGGAGCTGTCTTGCCGCATCCGTCGTACCCACCTCTGGGTATCACTCCCTGCGCCACCTAAGCCAATTTTTTCGAATATACTGATGAGAGGTTCGGTAACCCTTCGGGCTTCTGATCCTTTTATTACTTTTTAACGCGGCGCGGAAGCCGGGACGATGTCACATCCTCGTGGCGGACGCTCTATTTACTAAAGGAAGAAGGCAATATGAAATTTGCACCACGGCAATCCTTACTATTCCTCATTGTGGCATTTCTGCTGAATACGCTGTTTGTGTGCGCGCAGACGCCGCCCGGAGCTCCTACCCAAAACAAGGGTCTGATGGCCGAACAAGCTTTTAAGAACGTCAAAGTTCTCAAAGGCATTCCCGTCGACGAATTCATGGCGACCATGGGTTTCTTTTCCTCCTCGCTCGCTGAAAATTGTCTCTACTGCCACGTTCTGGAAAGCGCGGGCGATTGGGCCAAGTTTGGCGAGGACAACGCGCACAAGAATCGCGCGCGCGGCATGATCGCGATGGTCAACAACATCAACAAGACGTACTTTGGAGGACGTCGCGAAATTACCTGCTACTCCTGCCATCGCGGCGGCCAGAAACCCAAAATCACCCCCAGCATCGCCGAGCTTTACGGGCCCGTTCCGCCCGATGACACGCCTGACGCCATGGTGAAAGCGCTGCCGAAAGCGACGGATCCGAATAAGATTATCGACAAGTACATTGCGGCCATCGGTGGCACCGACAAGATCGCTACGATCAAGACCTTCTATGCCAAGGGCATTTATCAGGGCTTTGCCGACGATCGCGTGCCCTATGAACAATGGGGCAAGGCTCCCAACCAGCACTCGCTGGTCGTCCATGGCGGTTCCGGCGACAGCACCACCACTTTTAATGGCACTGCCGGTTGGACCGCCGTACCCGATACAGAACGTCCCATTCAGGTCGCCGATATGACCGGTGGTGCGATTGACGGCGCCCGCCTCGATGGCGAGCTCTTCTTCCCTTCGCGCATCAAGCAGGTTGTAAAGGATATGCGCACGTTGCTGCCCACGACGATCAACGATCGCGATGTCGTGCTGGTTCAGGGCACGGTGGACGGCAAGTATCCGGTCGATCTTTACTTCGATGAGGAAACGGGACTGTTGCGCCGCTCGCTGCGGTATGCGGACACTGCTGTAGGTTTCGCGCCCACGCAGGTCGATTACGAAGACTACCGCGATGTGGCCGGCGTCAAGATGCCCTTCAAACGAACCATCTATTGGCTGGATGGACGCGCCATTGTCGAAACCAGCGAAATCCAGGCCAACGTCGCCGTGGCGGACGCAAAATTCGCCAAGCCCACGGCTCCGAAGACCAATCGCGTCTCCAAGTAGTTTTCTCTAACGTACGAAACGGCCGCTGCA
This sequence comes from uncultured Acidobacteriia bacterium, assembly GCA_903892565.1. Lineage (GTDB taxonomy): Bacteria > Acidobacteriota > Terriglobia > Bryobacterales > Bryobacteraceae > Palsa-187. The sequence goes on along the minus strand of CAITIX010000353.1, from coordinate 59,206 downwards.
AAGCCCACAAACGATGGGTTTTCGGCGGCCGTTTGACATTAAAGACCACCTCCCTGGCACCCAGAAGTGAAATATCATGCGCACGGCCACCGGGTGAATGGGATTTAACGTTCGATAGCTGCATCTTTTTGACGGCTCCCTCGTCTAAAGGAGCGGTTGACACCACTCAATTGGTGGTGGGAAAATACGGCTGGATTGGAGGTTTCCTCGTGAAACACTTGACGAAAAAATTCTTACTGGTTTTCGCCGCTGCGGTGGCTGTCCTAATGGCGGTGCCGGCGTTTGCGCATCACGGAACGGCCGCGTTCGATACTTCGAAGTCTGTCACGGTGAAGGGCACGGTTACGGAGTTCGTTTATTTGAACCCTCACGTGCAGGTTTACTTTGACGTGAAGAATGCGAAGGGCGAATCGGAAAAGTGGCAGGGTGAACTGACGGCTCCTAACAAGCTTGGCCGCGCTGGCTGGACCAAGAAGACGTTGCAGCCGGGCGATTCCATCGAAGTCACTGGTTTCCGTACGGCAAACGGTGGCAACACGGTGTGGATCCGCAAGCTGGTGGATGCTAAGGGCGAATCGCTGCCGCTTTTCGAAGACTAAGCTCGAAGACTAAGCAGCGTTAGCAGTTTCTCGTAATTGATAAAGGGAGGGAGTTGCCCGATGCCTCACACGCATCGAGAAACTCCCTCCCTTTTTATTGCTCAATCAACAGTTCGTGAACGTTCCTACTCGTGTGGTCGCGGCCTTGATACACCGTCGCCATTCGTCAGAATGAACTTCTGCACACGCTTGCCGCTGTCGACTTCCCCCGTATACATGTTGCCCTTGGAATCGATCGCAATGGCGTCGATCCAGTGGAACTGGCCGGCCATGCGGCCGTTGTCGCCAATCTCGCCCACAACCTTGCCCGTCTTTCGATCGTGAATCCACACTTTGTCATTCGTGCCGTCGGCGATGAATACGAAGTTCTCGTCTTTGTCGTGTGAAAACGATAGGTTATAGATCGTCCCGCACATGCCATACAGCAGGCTTCCCGGTCCGCCGCATTCCTTGCCGCGCGCGATGGTGGAAGGATGCACGAAGAAGCTGGAAACAAACTTGCCTTCTTTCGTGAACACCTGCACGCGATCAGCGCCGCGTTCGCAAACATAGACTAATTTATCGACCGCAAAATGCACGCAGTGCAGCGCCGGTGCGAACTGCTGCTGATCGGGCGGCGGACCGGACGTATCGTAGGGAGGCGTTGGGTTGTTGTCGATTTCACTGAGCGGGATCCCGTGTCCGCCCCAGCCGCGCTTGAAGTTGCCGTCGTAGCCGTAGACCAGAACCCGCTTGGCGTCCACGATGTAAATTTCTTTCGCGTCTTCATCTAGGTCGAAGAAGAAAATGCCGCCGGGGAAAACATCGGTGTTCTGATTGTTCTCCGGGAGGCGCGCAGCGGGAGGCCGCGGCGCACGATGTCCGAAATCCCACAGCAGTTTGCCGTCGGACGTGAACTTCTGAATGCTATCGCCCTGGCTATTGCCGCCGATCCACACGTTGCCTTCGCGATCCACCATGATGTTGTGTTCGGCTGCAGCACCCGGACGAGCAATGTCCTTGGCCGGCCATCCTTCCACATAGCCGGGTCCGCCCCAGGCCTGCAGTAAATTGCCCGCCGTATCGAACTCCAACACGGCCGGTGCAGCGATGCAGCAATCCGTGCGCGGAGGCGTCGTCCCCGCTCCGCTCTCATCGGGATTAATATCGCGCGGACGATTCATCACCCAGATGTGATCATCCTTATCGGTCACCATGGTGGGCACGCCCTGGATGATCCACTTATTCTTCAGCGGCATCTTCGGCCAGAAGGGATCCACCTTATATACAGGCACTTTCTGCGCCATCGCCGCCGGTGCCGTGGTCCCCATCAAAGCACACAGCGCGATGGGCACGGCCCAAGCCGCACGCAATCGGTACATTGTCTTCATTTCCATGAAATAGGCTCCTCGTTGCTCCACGATTTGTTGTGGTCGCACGGCGCGTATTCCGCGCGATAGGCAACAGGAAAAGTATACACTGCGTATACGCGGGCAGGATGGACTTCGAGCTTTTTACTTGCGGTACGTTCGATGGTCGCGTAGAATCACGTGACAGACCTGTACGTCAAGGATCCTATTTATGAAACAACCCACGTTAGGAATCGTTTCCACCGCCCTCGTCATCGCGATCAGCCTTGGCTTTATTCACCTGTTCAGCTTTGCGATGTTCACGGGCTGGGTCGCGTACTATTTACTTTGCCTCATTCCCATGCAGATTGTGACGGCAGTGCTGTGGAAGACCTCGCCGTCCTTTATAGGGAAAGCCGCGCAGCCCATGAAGGGCGTCATCCTACTTGTGGTGAATTTGATTGTGGGCGCGGCGGTGGCGTTCGCCTATTGGCAAATTGCAGGAGCCGGCGTCAGTCCTCCGGCGCCGATGCTCGCCATGTGCACGATCGTGTCCGTGATCGTGACCTTCTGGCTGTGTATCGTTTGGGGAGGCTGGCCTTTCACAGCGTTTATCAAAAACGAGCTCGCTGCAGGTTTCGTCACTTTGATCGCGGCCTACGTCGTCAACTACATTCTGTTCCGCATCTTCTTCGATTACGGATTCATGCGGGGCGCTCCGGTCTATGTGGCCTCGCTTGATCCTCATGGCCTGGTGCCCGCATGGAACGCCCTCTCGTTCTACCTCACGCTGCTCGGCGGCATGTTCTTCATGGTGAACTTTGATCTCTGGCCTCTGACCTCTGTCCCCGGCATCATGAAACAACCCGTGCTGGCGCTCGTCTGGACTGCCGGTTGTTTCCTCATCGCCGGGATTGCCTACAACATCGGCGTCCACGTCATGGGGATGGATCCGGTTTGGTTCATGGTCCACGTTTCCGCGCCGTTCGTCTTCGGAACCATCGTGGTGCAGAACATGCTGGAAGGGTCGTTGTTTGCGTCCCTCAAGCAGCCGGTGAAAGGCGTGGCGAACGTGCTGGCGGTGATTGTCGTGGGACAAGTGCTCGCAGCGTTTTACGTCGCGATGGCGCCGCTGGTTTCTGGGGGAGCAACGGGTGTCTTGCAAACAGGCCCCCCTGCGTACGACATGGAAATCTGGCTTGCCTCGGCCCTGCTCAGTGTTACCTTTCCGTTCTTGATTTTCCATGCCGCGTACTTCAATTTCTGGCCTCTGCGGAAGACTTAACCTTTGCCGAGCGATGCTCCACACGCTGCCGCAGTGATATCATCGATTCGCATGGTTGTTGAGACCGATGCCCAGGCGCAAGTCCGGCGCATCCTTGAAAGTAAAACGTTTCGCACTTCGGAAGTTCACCGCAACCTTCTGCAGTATCTTTCCGACAAAGCGCTTTCGGGCGAAGCCGATACGTTGAAGGAATACACCGTCGGGCTCGACGTGTTCGCCAAGCCTTCCAGCTACGATCCGCGGCAGGAATCCGTCGTGCGTATGCACATGGCGCGGCTGCGCCAGAAGATCGGCGAGTATTACCGCACCGAAGGCGTCGACGATCCCGTAATTCTCGATATCCCCAAAGGCGCCTTCAAAGTCACGTTTGAACCGAAGCCGATTGCTCCGCAGCCCGAGCCCGAAACTACTGCCGTCGAGAGCTTGCCGCTTCCACGTCCCAGTTACAAAATCGAGTTGCTGCTCGGTGCACTGTTGCTCGCCTCCGTTGCCTTAGCGTCTTACTTTGGATTGCGCTTGCGCCAAGTGGAGCACACCGCGCAGATGACGGTCCCCGCAACGTGGACGCCGGAGCTACGCGAACTGTGGGCGCCGCTGATTACGCAAGATCGGCCGCTCGTGGTGTGTCTTGCGACGGAAGCGCATGCCAACGCCGACACGAAGTCTATGCCCAGCCTCACGGGACTCGCTACTGCGAACGGTGCGTTTATCCTCGGCCAGTTTTTGGCCAACCGCATCCAAAACGTTTACGTCACCGGCAGCGATGCCCTGACCATGCCGGAGTTGACGATGGGCAATGTGGTTTACCTGGGGCAACCATCCAATCGCCTGCTCGAGACACTTCCCGGAGATCAGCCGTTCGTCGCGGAAGCGGCAGGCGTGCGGAATCTGCATCCGAAGTCGGGCGAGCCCGAGCTGTTCGGCGATTCGCTTGCGCCCGGATCGAAGCAAGTGATCGAAAGCTACGCGCTCATCACGCACGTGCCGGGTTTGAACGCCAAAGGCGATATCCTCTACATCTCCGGGAGCCACACCTTCGATGTTACGGCCGGCGTGGAGGCGTTCACCGAGCCCGGTCAGGCAAAGATGCTGGTCGCGGCCTTACGCAAGCCGGACGGCACGTTGCCGAGGTATTACCAGATCGTGCTGCACGTTCGCTCCATGGATGAAACGCCGATCGAAGTCAGCTACGTCACGCATCGCGAGTTGTCGAACGCGAAGGCCGCCGGGCGACTGCACTAACGCGAGCTTCGCGCCAAAAACTGCGCTTTGCCAAAACGTGACTTGCTCTGGTCCGCAAGCCTAACGGAAGCAACGCGCTTCACCAAATTTTCGCCAAATTCGAGGCCATCGACGAGGGGTGGTTAAGGGGTAGGGTGCGGAGAATCGCGAAAATCGCTCCTAGGGGCCTTAGAACGCCAGGAAACGGGAATCGCGAATTTGGGATCGATTTGTGATTTTGATCTACGCACGGGCAGGCGTTTCCAAGATAGATTCTCGGGGCATGCGCGCTGTACTGGACCACGGAAAGTCTGCCGCCCGACTCCCCAGACCTGCTCGCACCGGGTTCTCTTCGATGTAACCCAAGATTTTCTGAAATTCATCGCGGCTGCGCACGCTGCGGTCGTAGCTTTCATCTTGCCAGAAGGGCTCGGTGAGGGAAAGGAGTTTCGTCGCTTGCTTGCCGGTGAATCCTTTCAAGGATCTTAACCAGTCCACCGAACGCGTCTCTGATGTCACCAGCATGTGGACATGATTTGGCATGACGACGTAGGCGTGCAGTGCGTAGCGCTGAAATCGATCTTGACCAGTCTCGATGGCTTCGCAGACAAGCCTCGCAATTTCAGGCTGGCGGAGATAGAGAGGTCCGGTTCGTGCATAATCTAACAACTGATCCATCGCGGCAAACGCGCGGCCCGATGTCAGATGTTCTTTGGGGAATGCTCGATTCTTTGGAAGGCTGCCGTATAAACGGAACGTGACAAACAGGGGTCGCCCTGGGACATCCAAGTGCGGGAGGCGGCGAACATAGTGCGTCACGATGAGCAAGTGCTCGGAGGCTGCAAAAACTCTCAGAGTTTTCGCTGGCTTTCCATGGATGGCAGAACTATTTCGCAGCGGGGCGGTTTGTGGCAAAGCTGGTTTTGTGGGGCGGAGCTTCTGCTCCGCGAGCCGGGCTTCCGCCCGGCTCTGTTCTTAGGGCAGCTGGACGTCGCTTTGATTAGGCCGAGCAGAAGCTCTACTTTGTTTAACTGGGCCGAGCAGAAGCTCGGCCTGCGGGGACGAAGCCCCGCCCCACCACGCCGCCCCACGTCGGCGCGAGGTGTTTGAGTGGGCGTTTCGTTTAGTGGCGACCTACCCCCCGTACTATATGCCCAAAACAGTCCGCCATGTTCCGCCAAGCACAACCGCGAACGCCGCCCCGACCGCCAAGAGCAGGAGGCCACCGACGAGTTCCGCTGATTCGATCTTCCTTAGCGGTCGGTTGTCGGTTTCTGTCGAAGGCGGTACCGCGAGTTGTTTAGCTCTCGCGATTAGCCCGTCAACCGAGGCTTCCGTATTCCTCATTTCTTCCTGCGCGAGCTTGTCATCAGGCGATGAAAGACTAATGTAAAGCGCAGTGGCGAGGCGATCGCGGAGTTCGTTCTTCAACTCTCTGCTGACCAGGGCACCTGCCGAACGTGCGTCCACCTTAAGCGCAGCCAGGAGGTCCTTCGAAACCTTCGCGCCGATAATCGTAGCCAACTCTTCCGGTTTGTCGGCGAGTTCCGGCGTGGGAATTATCATCATCATCTTGGCGATGAGGCGGGCCTCGGGCGACGCAGGCTGAGGGAAGATGCGCCAGAGCTTAACTGCTTCGTCGACTGCCTCCGCTGCGCTTCTTCGGACCGGCACCGCGGGCCGGGGACGAAGAAGCGGCCAGAGGAAGCGGACTACTTCACGCCCGCTGTTGAAAAGTCCAGATCCGACTAAAAAGAGGCCAACAATCGAGCCTAAAATAAGCGCAAGGTAAAGGATTGGCGTTGGCAATGGGAATAGCGTCGCGTAAGATTTCTTTTCGCCGACCGAGCTAACGACTTGTTCGACCCTGGGAACGCCGCTGATACGCATTGAGGCTGTGGGCGCGCCAGGTTTGCCGTCGAAAATTATGTTGAATCCAATAAAATCTCCGGGATTCAAGAGTGCGTGCGCAAGTGTGACACTGTCTTTATCGTGCACGGCGCTGGCTTCAATCGCCGGCTGGTTTTTCTCAGTTATTTCGGCGCCGATCACCTTTCCCGTCGAGAATGATAGCTGAATGGGCTTTTCGACATCCCGTGCTTCTATCGGGAGGGTGCCCGTGTTTTCCAAACGCCCGGACAGCAGCCAGGGAGCGTCGACTTGTTCGCCAGCAAAACTGACGGACAGTCCCGCCCCGTTGCGGCCCTCGCGGCTAAGAAGGGCGCGCTCCCCGAGATATCGAACAGTAATTGATTTTTTCTTGTCGGCACGAAGCGAGAAGAAAATTGTGGCGCCGACCGTGACTACCGCGACGACTAAGAGAGCCATGTGGTACCACGCAGGTGGTTGCCAGGCCTCCGACTTTGCCGTCTTGGTTTCCGCTTCCGCCACTGAGGGCCATCGCTTTCTGTGCAAGCCGTACTTTAGCCGCCAACGTCCTAGCTACACCCGCTCGTCCCGCCGCAGTTTTCGCACTTGTAGCAAGAGCCGTTGCGGGTCATGAGGCCGCCGCATTCGCTACACGTGGGAGCATCGCTGACTGCCGGGGAGAACGCCAGTTTCTGCTGTGCCACCGGTTCGGTGGGGATCAGCTTGGGAGCGTCGCCTGCTTCTCCTGCTGCGTATTCGTCGCCCAGGAACTTGGCACCGAGCCAGCGGAAGATGTAATCCATGATAGATTTTGCGTAGGGCACCGTCGGATTGCCCGTCCAGCCGCTGGGCTCAAAGCGCACGTGGCTGAACTTGTCGACGAAGAACTTCAGAGGCACGCCGTACTGCAGCGCGTAGCTGATGGCCGTGGCGAAGCTATCCATCAGGCCCGAAATCGTCGAGCCTTCCTTCGCCATGCTGATGAAGAGCTCACCGGGGGAGCCGTCCTCATAGAGACCCACGGTGATATAGCCTTCGTGGCCTCCGATGGAGAACTTGTGCGTGATGGAGGCGCGCTCGTCGGGCAGCTTGCGGCGAATCGGACGGTACACCACCTTTTCGATGGTCTTTGTCTCTTCCGTCTGCGACATCCCCATGCCGGCGTTGCCGGCCTTTGCACCCTTCGACGTACCGGAGCTGAGGGGCTGCACGCGTTTGGAATTATCGCGATAGATGGCGACGGCCTTGAGGCCGAGCTTCCAGCTTTCGATATAGGCGTCCATGATGTCATCCACCGTGGACTCTTCGGGCATGTTGATGGTCTTCGAAATCGCGCCGGAAATAAACGGCTGCGTGGCGGCCATCATGCGCACGTGGCCCATATAGTGGATGGAACGCGTGCCGTTCTGCGGACGGAAGCTGCAATCGAAGACAGGGAGATGCTCGGGCTTCAGGTACGGAGCGCCTTCGATGGTCCCGCTGGAGTCGATGTGATCGACAATGGCGTTGACCTGATCGGGATTGTAGCCGAGCTTGGTGAGCGCGGCGGGCACGGTATTGTTGACGATCTTGATCAAACCGCCGCCCACCAGCTTCTTATATTTCACAAGAGCGAGGTCGGGCTCAATGCCAGTGGTGTCGCAATCCATCATGAAGCCGATGGTGCCGGTGGGAGCAAGCACGGTGACCTGCGCGTTGCGATAACCCGCGACGCGGCCCAGTTCGTAGGCTTCTTTCCAGCACTTGCGCGCGTTTTCGTACACGGCTTGCGGCACGCGGCGGCTATCGATGCGCGAAGTGGAATCGCGATGCATGCGGATGACATCGAGGAACGGCTGTTCGTTGACGGCGTAGCCTTCGCAAGGTCCGGTGGCTCCTTCAGCGATGCGCGCGCTGGTGAGATACGCCTGGCCGCACATGATGGCGGTGAGCGAGGCCGCCCAATCGCGGCCATGATCGCTGTCATAAGGAATGCCCATCCACATCAGCAGCGCGCCGAGGTTCGCGTAGCCCAGGCCGAGCGGACGGAAATCGTGCGAATTCTTGGCGATCTTTTCGGTGGGATACGCCGCGTTGTCGACCAGGATTTCCTGCGCGATGATCACGGTATCGATGGCTTTGCGATACGCTTCGACATCGTAGCTGCCGTCGGGCTTCACGAACTTCATCAGGTTGAGCGACGCCAGGTTGCAGGCCGAATCGTCCAGGAACATGTATTCGGAGCAGGGATTCGAGGCGTTGATGCGCGCCGTGTTCTTCGATGTGTGCCAGCGGTTGACCGTGGTATCGAACTGCATGCCGGGATCGCCGCACTGCCAGGTGGCTTCCGAGATCTCGTGCATCAGTTCGCGAGCCTTGAGGCGCTTTACGGGTTGATTCGCGAGGCGCGACTTGGTCCACCAATCGCTATCGGTGACCACCGCTTCCATGAATTCGTCGGTGACGCGGACGCTGTTGTTGGCGTTCTGGAAGAAGATGGAACCGTAGGCTTCGCCGTCGAGAGAAGAATCGTAACCGGCGTCGATCAGCGTGTGCGCTTTCTTTTCTTCCTTGGCCTTGCACCAGATGAATTGTTCGATATCCGGGTGATCCGCATTCAAGATGACCATCTTGGCGGCGCGGCGCGTTTTGCCACCACTCTTAATGACTCCGGCGAAGGCGTCGAAGCCCTTCATGAAGCTCAAGGGACCAGAAGCGCGGCCACCGCTCGAGAGCAGGCCATCGCCTTCGCGCAGATTCGAGAGATTCGTTCCAGTGCCGGAGCCCCACTTGAAGAGCATGCCTTCGGTCTTGGCGAGATCGAGGATCGATTCGAGCGTATCGCCCACCGAGTTGATGAAGCAGGCCGAGCATTGCGGGCGCATTTCGCCCTGGTTCAGCTTTTTGATTTCGCCGGCGGCTTCGTCGTAATACCAGCCGTAGCCGCGAGGCTCCTTCACGCCGACGTTGAACCATACGGGCGAGTTGAAGCAGGCTTTCTGCGTCAACATAATGTGCGCGAGATCGTCGCGGAAGTTTTCGGCCGCCTCGGGAGTCTTGAAGTAGCGCTGGGACTTGCCCCAATCGGCGATGGTGTTGACCACGCGGCCGATGAGCTGGCGCACGCTGCCTTCGCGGTCGGGGGTTCCGATCTTGCCGTAGAAATACTTCGATACGACGATGTTGGTGGCCGTCTGCGACCAATCGGCAGGCACTTCCACATCGCGCTGTTCGAAGATCACGGCTCCTTTATCGTTGCCGATGGAGGCGGTGCGGAGCTCCCACTGCACTTCGTCGTAAGGGGTCTTGTCCTTCGTCAGATGGGCCGTAAAGTATCGCTGAAAATCGATACCTACGCGGGCCGCAACAGGTGCAGGCTTCTTAGAATTCTTGGCTTTCATGGCGGCTACACTAGATCCCATCTTCATTCCTCCGAATGTCAAACACAACGTCCAAATCTCAAACCCAACATCTGAATCTAAGACAGAGCGTCCCCTGCGCGTCCAAAAACTACAATTTGGTCACAGTAACGCCGCTGTACCAATACAAATGTTACAAAACAGTACGGGAACCCTTTTGGGGCTACCGGCAATCATGGCCCAAGATATGGGGTGCTGTCAAGGATATTTACCCATATGCTGTACTTAGCAACGAATGCCTGCATCCTGATGGACAATATCATCATCCGATGATATAGTAAACCGATGGCCTGGGAAATCAGCCACTTACAAGCTTTAGAAGCGGAAAGCATCCATATTATCCGCGAGGTCGCGAGCGAGTTTCAGCGTCCGGTGATGCTGTATTCGATCGGTAAGGATTCTTCCGTAATGCTGCGCCTGGCGCAGAAGGCGTTCTTTCCGGGACCGATTCCGTTTCCTCTGTTGCACGTCGATACGACGTACAAGTTCAAGGAAATGATAGAGTTCCGAGATCGCTACACGGCGGAACTGGGACTCAAGCTGATTGTCCACACGAATCAGAAGGCGATTGCAGAGGGCGCGAATCCTATTAAGCTGGGCACCGAGCGCTGCTGCGGATTTCTGAAAACGCAGGCGCTGCTCGAGGGCTTGCGCATGGGCAACTACGACGCGGCGTTTGGTGGAGCGCGGCGCGACGAGGAAAAATCGCGCGCGAAGGAGCGCATCTACTCCTTCCGCGATACCCTCGGTCAATGGGATCCGAAGAACCAGCGGCCGGAGCTGTGGAACGTATTCAATAGCCGCATTGCGCCGGGCGAGAGCATCCGCGTGTTTCCGCTTTCGAATTGGACGGAGATGGACGTGTGGCAGTACATCCATCTGGAAAACATTCCGATTGTGCCGCTGTATTACGCGAAAGAACGCGAAGTGCTGGTGCGCGGCAATTCGATCATCATCCCGGAGCAGGGCTTCATGGGTCCGCGCGAAGGCGAGAAGATGCAGGTGATGAAGTGCCGCATGCGTTCGCTCGGTTGCTCGCCGTGCACGGGCGCGGTGGAATCCGATGCGGACACGATCCCGAAAATTATCGCGGAGCTGGTGGCAGTGCGGAAATCCGAGCGTGAGAATCGCGTGATCGATCACGATCGCGAGGGCTCCATGGAAATCAAGAAGCGGGAGGGCTATTTCTAGAATGCCTCCTAAGACAAACGTAAGTGTGGCGCCGGACGCCTCTTTCGACGTCGAACACTTTTTAGCGCAGGAACAGGCCAAGGATCTGCTGCGCTTCACCACCGCAGGCAGCGTGGACGATGGCAAGAGCACGCTCATCGGCCGGCTGCTGCACGATGCCAAGGGCGCTTACGAAGATCAGTTAAAGCAGGCGATTCGCGGCGGCGAAATCGATTTTTCGCTGTTGACCGATGGATTGCGCGCCGAGCGCGAGCAAGGCATCACGATCGACGTGGCGTATCGCTACTTCGCGACGCCGAAGCGCAAATTTATTTTGGCGGACACGCCGGGCCACGAGCAATATACGCGCAACATGGCGACGGGCGCATCGACGGCGGATCTCGCAATCATTTTGTTGGACGCCTCGCGCGGCATTACGACGCAATCGATGCGGCATGCCTATATCGCTTCGCTGCTCGCGATTCCGCACTTTGTGATCGCGGTAAATAAGATGGATCTCGTCAACTACGACGAGGAAGTGTTCCATCGCTTGCGTGCGGAATTCGCTCCGTTCCTGACACGGCTGGGCGTGAACGAGGCGTATTTTCTGCCGCTCAGCGCATTGAAGGGCGATAACGTCGTCGACAAGAGCAAGAACATGCCGTGGTTCGATGGCCACAGCCTGCTGCATCAATTGGAAACGGTGGATACGACGCCTTCGACGCTGGATGCGCCGTTCCGCATGGCGGTGCAACGCGTGGTGCGTCCGGATATGAACTTCCGCGGCTACGCGGGGCAAATCCTTTCGGGCATCGTGAGGCCGGGTGATACGGTATTGGCGCAACCTTCTGGCAGGCGCTCGCGTGTGGAACGAATCGTCACGTGGGACGGCGATCTCGAGGCCGCGCATGCGCCGCTTTCGGTGACGCTGACGCTGGCGGACGAAATCGATATTAGCCGCGGCGATATGATCGCGAGCGGTCCGGATCCGACGTCGGCACGGTCGTTTGAAGCGACAGTGGTGTGGTTCGACAGCAAGCCGTTGGACCTGGCCGGCGATTATTTAGTGAAGCACACGTCGCAGATTGTTCCGGTGCGTTTGGAAGCCGTCGAGTATCGCGTGAATATCAACTCGCTGCATTCCGAGCAGGTCACGTCGCTCGCAATGAACGAAGTCGGCGTGGTGCGGATGACGGCAGCGCGGCCGCTGTTCTTCGATCCATATCGTGAGAATCGCGGCACCGGCGCGTTTATTTTGATCGACCGGAAAACCGATGCGACGGCAGCGGCCGGCATGATTGTCACGGCGGCGTCGGGCGGAGTGGAGAGTTCGACGGATCGCGTCGTGCGGCTGGTACGCGCGGCGATTCCGACGGGTGCGCGGCTGCAGCTGCCGGAAGACGACGAAGCGGCCGTGAAACAATTGCGCGAGTTGTTCAAAGGACTAATGCGCCATGAGTGAACTGAACCTCAAGATTCAGGAAGCGGAAAGTCTAATCGCGGCGGAACTGGCTAAACCCGGACTCACCTGCGTCACGTCGAGCTTCCAGACCGAGTGCGTGGTGCTGGTGGATCTGTTGCGGCGCCAGCGTCCCGATATTCCGGTGCTGTTTTTGGAGACGGGCTATCACTTCCCAGAAACGCTTGCATATCGCGATCAGATGACGCGCGATTGGAAGCTCAACCTGATCAACCTCGAAGCCAGGCAAAGCGTGGCGGATCAGGAATCGCAATTCGGCATCCTCAATAAGACGGATCCGAATCAGTGCTGCGCGCTGCGCAAAGTGGGTCCGCTGTTTGCAGGGCTTGCCAAATACAACATCTGGTTCACGGCCTTGCGGCGCGAGCAATCGCCCACGCGCGCGAATCTGCAACACGTGGAGCCGTTCAAGCTGCAGACGGGCGAAGTCGTGGAAAAAGTCAGTCCGCTGGCGACGTGGACGAATCGCGACGTGTGGGGCTATCTCAGCAAGCACGGGATTCCGGCGCTTTCGTTGTACGATCAGGGCTACACGAGCATCGGTTGCCAGCCTTGCACCAACTTGCCGTTTGATCCGAACGATCCGCGTTCGGGACGCTGGCAGGGCAAGGGCAAGCTCGAGTGCGGGATCCACATTCAGGCCGAGTAGAGGCCCCTTTCTTCGCATGGCCTACGCGCTTGGGTTTGTGATCGCTGTCGCCATCGGGCTCACCGGTGTAGGTGCCGGGACACTCACAACTCCACTGTTGATCATGGCGCTCAGTGTTCCCGCGCGCATCGCCGTAGGAACGTCGCTCATATTTGGCGCGGTGGTGAAGATTATCACGTCGCCCGTCTACATGGCACGGGGGCAAGTGCACTGGCGAACGCTGTTCTACATGCTGGCGGGCGGAATCCCGGGCGTGTTGATCGGCGTGTTCCTGTTGCACGGCGTGGATGGCAAAGTCATCACGGGGATTATTGGCGCGACGATTGTGACGGTAGCTGTTTTCAATTTGGTGCGTCCCGCGCCGGAGCATCGGCATGACAAGACCAAATGGTTAGCGTTCATCGCGCTGCCGATCGGGGCTGAAGTCGGATTCTCGTCGGCGGGTGCGGGTGCGTTAGGGGCACTTTCCTTGCTGAGCTTGACACAGCTTCCGGCGGCGGCTGTCGTGGGCACGGATCTGGTGTTCGGGTTGGTAGTTTCCACGATTGGTGGCGGCGTGAATGCTGCGGCCGGTACCGTGGACAAAGCGATCCTGATGCAGTTGCTGGCGGGTGGGGTTCCGGGGGCGCTTGTGGGGGCGTATTTCGCGGGCAAGTTGCCGTCGAAGCCTTTAAAGATGGGCCTTTCGGTGGCGATGGCGCTGCTGGGGGCGAATCTGGTCTACCGGGGCTTCCTGCAATAGCGTCATACATTCAAGATCGGCGATAAAGAAATGCTGCGCCTTATGTTCGCCTTTTGCAATGAAGCCGGAATTCGCGCATTCACGCAACGCCCTGGCCGCATGATGCGTCACTAGGTTGATATACTGAGAGATCCTACTTCGTTAGTCATCGCGCATGCAAAAAAACATTGCCCTCGTATCGCTGTGGATCGGCCTGTTCACAGGTTTGGCCAGCGCCCAAGCCGTCTATGTGACGGGACAGGCGGCACGAGCCGTCATCGGACAGAGCACGTTTACGTCTCAGACTTCTGGCGGCGTGAACGGCGTGGCTGCCTGTCCGACGGGACAGACCTCGGGTTGCACCCCGACGACATCTACAACCCTGCCGGGAATACAGACCAACCCGAGCGACACGGTTTTTGGCGGAATCGGTGGATTGGCCTACGCGGCGGGAACGCTCTTTGCGACCGATAGCAATCGCCTGGGCTTGTTGCCGAACAACAATCGCGTCCTGATGTTTAACAACATCGGCCAGCAACTGCCGGGGCCGACGATTTCGATTCCGCAGGAAACGGCACGGTGTCCTCTGTGCGGTGGGCGGGCGAACGTGATTGTGGGGCAGCCGGACATCACGACCGTTACGGCTTTGAATCCGCCAACCGCGAATAGTTTGCGATTGCCGCTGGGTGTCGCCTCCGACGGAAAGTATTTGGCGATTGCCGATACTGCGAATAACCGCGTGCTGTTGTGGAAGTCGATTCCAACCAATAACGGCCAAGCTGCGGACGTAGTTTTAGGGCAGCCCAATTTTACGACCTACCTTTCTGCATCGCCGAGTGCCTCCACCATGCGCGGTCCACAGGGTGTGTGGATCCAGAATGGCAAGTTGTATGTCGCCGATACGGGCAACAACCGCATCCTGATTTGGAATTCCAGGCCCACGACCAACGGGCAAGGCGCAGACATGGTTCTGGGACAGCCGAATTTAACGAGCGGCGGACAATATAACCTGGTGAGCAACATCACCACGAGCGCCTCGATCATGGCGAGTCCGACCTCCGTGACCAGCGACGGAACGCGTTTGTTTGTAGCCGACCTGGGCTTCAGCCGCGTGTTGATTTGGAATGCGCTTCCGACCAGCAACCAGCAGCCCGCCGATTACGAAATCGGTCAGGTGGATATGACGCAATCGGTGGCCAACGATAGCACCAATCTGTGCGCGTCGAATGGAACCGACAGCAGCAGCAATCCGACGTATCCCGCGACGTGCCTGACGACACTAAACTATCCGCGCTTCGCGCTGGCCGATGATAAGGGTCGGCTGTACATAGCCGATGGCGGAAACGACCGCGTGTTGGTTTTTAACAAGATCCCCACGGCAAACGCCGCCGCCGCCGATGCAGTGCTGGGACAACCGGACGAGTTCTCGGATGTCGTTACCAGTACCGCGGACCTCCTGCAGAACTTTCCGATCGTGCAGTCGGCTGCGAACGTAACACCAACGCCGACGTCGCTCGCATGGGACGGAACGAATCTATACGTCGCGGATCCTAGCAACTACCGCATCTTGGTCTTCACGCCTGGGACACCGAATGTGCCGATCACTGGCATTGTGAACGCTGCGAGCCAGGCGATTTTCGCGCAGGCCACGGTCGCCATCGGTGGGACCATCCAAGAAAAAGACACGGTGACGGTGACCGTGGGCGGCACGGACTATACCTACACCGTTTTGACGGACGATACTTTCGATACCGTTGCCGAGGCACTCGCGAAAAAGATTAATGCTGCGAATTCCGGAACCGGCGACACGAACGTTCTGGCCTATGATCGGGCCCCTCTGGCGACGCTGGTGGTGGTGGCGCGCAGCCCGGGCGCCGTTGGCAACAGCATAACGTTGGCCACCACGACATCGTCCACCGCGAAGATTACCGCCACTGTGAGCGGAGGATCTCTTGCCGGCGGAGGCAACGCGGGACAAGTGGCGCCCGGAACGTTGATATCGATCAACGGAACAAATCTGGCCGACGGCCCGGGGGCGGTTTCCGCACCCAATGGTTTCAAATCCACGCAGCTGCCGTGGACGCTCGGTGGTGTAGAAGTTTACGCCGATGGCAATCGATTGCCTCTGTATATGGTTTCCCCGACGCAAATCAATGCGCAGATTCCGTGGGAAGTGGTGGGATCAAATTCCACAAGCGTGTATGTGCGCACGACGCATAAAGACGGCAGCGTAACGATTACGAATGCGATTGGTGTGCCGGTGCTGGGCGGAGCGCCCGGCCTTTTCGCGAACGCGGGAACAGAGCCGCGCGTCGGGATGGTGTATCACGCGTCCAGTTTCGCGTCGGGCGTCGTGACGTTTAATGCGGCATCCATTCAGGCGGGCGACTTTGGCACCATTACGATCGGCAATCGCTCGTACACGTACACCGTGCAATCCACCGATACGATCTTCACGATCATTTCCGCATTCGCGAATATGATCAATGCGGACCCCGAAGTGAACGTCACTGCGAGTACAGCTTCGGTTGGCTACGTTTTGTTGCTCACTGCGAAGGTCCCCGGACCGCTGGGCAACGGGATTGCCTTGGCAACCGTGGTTTCGACGGCCACGACGAATACGAGCGGAGCCGTTCTGGTGATCACGGCGACAAGCAGCGCCTTGTGTTGCGCGAATCGAGCGGATGCGCCCATAACCACGCTCAATCCGGCGGTTCCCGGCGAAACCATCTACTTCTATGCAACGGGTCTTGGTGTGGTTTGCGGTCCGCAGGATCTTGATCCGCTGAACAATTGCATCGATGGCGATGCCGCCAAGGCAGGGCTGATTACGGGTGCCGCCTATACTGGACCGCTGAGCAACGTCCCGCTGGTGCCTGTAAATTCGACCGTCGGCGGTGGCTCTAGTGCGGTGGTGGGCGAGGCGGCGGTTCCAGGCAGCATTGGCCTTTATCGAGTTTCGATCCAGCTTCCCGGTACGCTTACCAACAATCCCTTTACGCAGTTGTTTATCCAGCAGCAGTTCGGCGCAAGTAATATTGTGACCTTGCCGGTTGGCGATCCGCTGCAGTTTTAAGGCGAACGAAGGCTAGCCCTGCACAGCGTAGGGTTCGAGTCCCTCTTTCGTGAGGACTTCACGCGCAGCCGCGGCGTTTTCAGGCGCGACGTAGAAAAACGCTCCCACGCGTTCGGTCCGAAAGATCACGCCACCGCTGTAACGATCCGGCTCCACCAGATAGTCGAGTCCGGCATCTGTGAACAGTTGTTCCAGGCGCAGAGCTTCCTTTAAGCGCTTGGCGACATAGACCAGTTCGAGCTCCTGGTCTCCCAAATGGTCGGCATCTTGCAGCATATGGCTTACGGAGTGAACAGCCCCATGCATTGTTTCACTTTCTCGACCGTATCGCGAGCTAGGGGGCGGACGCGCTCGGCGCCTTCCTGCAACACGCGGGCGACGTAGCCGGGCTCGGCGTTGATCTCGGCGTAGCGCTGCTGAATCGGCTCAATGGCGGCGACGACGGATTCGGCGACCGTCTTCTTGAGATCGCCATAGCGCATGCCTTCAAAGTGCTGCTTCATCGCGGCATCGTCCCATCCGGTGAAGGCTTGGTGGATGGCGAGCAGATTCTTCACGCCTGCGCCCATGGTGGCGTAATCGACGGCGGGGTTCGAGTCCGTTGTAGCACGCATGATCTTCTTGCGAATCGCGGCCGGAGGATCGAGCAGACTCACGGCGTGCGCGGCTCCCGCAGTCGATTTGCTCATTTTCTTTTCGGGATCGTCTAAGCCCATGATGCGCGCGCCGACCGTGGGCAGGTGCGTTTCAGGCATCACGAAGATTTCTTTGTTATAGAGCGAATTGAAGCGCTGCGCGATATCGCGTGCCAGCTCCAGGTGCTGACGTTGATCGTCGCCGACGGGCACGATGCCCGCTTGGTACAGTAAGATGTCGGCGGCCATCAGGACGGGATATTGCAGCATGCCGTCGCCGATGCTGGCTTCCGAAGATGCGGTGGCCAGTGCCTCGACCTTGGCCTTGTACTGGGTCATGCGCTCCAGCCAGCCGACGGGTGTCACACAAGTGAGCATCCAGGCGAGTTCGGCGTGCTCGGGAATGGACGACTGCACGACGAGCGAAGAGTGCTTGGGATCGATGCCGATGGCGAGTAGCATCCCGGCCAGTTCCAGAATGCGGGAACGCAGCTCCGCGGGATCCTGGTAGACCGTGATGGCGTGCAGGTCGACGATGCAGTAGATGCTCTCGTAGTCGTACTGGATTTTGGCCCAGTTTTTCAGCGCTCCGAGATAGTTGCCAATGTGCGGACTGCCGGTGGGCTGAATGCCGGAAAGCACTCGTGCTTTCATATGATTCGGGCTCGTGCTCTCATGAGAATAGGGGAAACTTCTATCGTAAACGATACGCAGGACCAAGAACGCAGGCCGCAAGGCGTGGTCAACGAACAAGCGCCGCAAGGCGCGGTCAATGTGGAAAAGTGGGTGTATGGCGGCGAGAGCCTCGTGCGTGTCGACGGGCGCGTTGTTTTCGCGCCGTACTTGCTGCCGGGCGAAACCGCACGTCTGAAGATCGGCAAAGATGTCCACGCCGAATTGATCGACGTGGTGACGCCGTCGGACGCGCGCGTGGATCCGCCATGCCGCTTGTTTGCGCGTTGCGGGGGATGCCACTATCAGCATGCTCCTTACGAGTTTCAGCTGGCGCAAAAGGTCGAGATCCTGCGCGAGCAGTTGCGCCGCGTGGGCAAGATCGAATACGCGGGCGAGATCGCGACCATCAGCGGACCGCCGCTGGGCTATCGCAATCGTGCGCAGTTTCACGTGCAGGACGGGCGCATCGGATACCTAGAAGCGCGTTCGCACACGCTTGTGCCGCTGAGCGGTGAGTGTCCTGTAGCGTCGCCGAAGTTGAATGAGGCGCTGGCTTCGCTGCGTGAAAAATTGCGTGATCCGCAATTCCCGCGCTTCGTGAGCTCCATCGAGTTGTTCACCAATGAGACGGACGTGCAGGTCAACATCGTGGAATCGGAAAAGCGCGTGGCGCGCTGGTTCTTTGATTGGGTCGGATCGACGGAAATCCTCGACTACCAAACTGCGGGCGGTATGTTCCGCGTCGGCGGTCGTTCGTTCTTTCAGGTGAACCGATTTTTGATCGACAAACTGATTGAGGCCGCCATTGGTGTCAGCGGCGACGCTGAAAGCGGCGTGTCAGGTGGTTCTGCGCTGGATTTGTACGCGGGCGTGGGTTTGTTCTCGGTGCCGCTGGCAAAGCGCTTTGGCGAAGTGGTCGCGGTGGAGGCGAATCAGGGAGCCTCGCGCGATTTGGAGTTCAACGCCGAACGCGCAGGAGTCGCGGTGAAGGTGGAGCATGCGCGCGTAGAGGATTTCCTGGCCACGGCCCATCACAATCCGGGCGAGTTCGATTTCATCGTCGCCGATCCGCCGCGCGCGGGTTTGGGCAAATCTGTGACGCGCCGTTTGGCTGAGCTCGCAGCGCCGAAAATGGTGATCGTTTCGTGCGATCCCGCGACGCTGGCTCGGGATGTCGCGATGCTCGGGGATTACGAGATCGAAAAGCTAACGCTAGTGGATTTATTCCCGCAAACGTATCACATGGAAACTGTCGCGGAGTTGCGGCGAAGGTAGGTTCCGATGTGGGGCGGGTCTTCCGACCCGCGGAGCCGAAGCTCCGCCCCACAAGCTACTCAGCTGCGATGATCGCTTTTGCCGCCGCCCGCCCGGTTCGGATGCAATCGGAGATCCCGATGCCTTCGTAGGCATTTCCCGCGAGATGCAGGCCGTTGATCGAGGAAACGCGCTGGCGGATCTCCGTGAGCCTCTGTCCGTGGCCTACGGTGTACTGGGCCATCGATCGCGGCCAGCGTGAAATGACGGTAGAAATGGGAGCCGCGCGCAGGCTGAGAATGCGCTGTAGTTCTTCCCGTGCCATCGCGACAATCGCATCGTCCGATTCATCGAGGATTCCTGCATCGCCGATGCCTCCAAAGAAGCAGCGTAGTGCGATGCGGTCATCGGGAACGCGATACGAAAATTTTGTACCGACGAACGTGCAGGCCGCGAGGCGTTGACGCTCTTTCTTGGGAACGAGGAATCCGAAGCCCGCGCGGCGTCCGTCGAACTCGTTGGCTTTGTAGATGAGCGAGAGCGTTACGGATGAACTGTAGTCGATGGCGGAAAGCTGTTCGCCGAGCTTCGCGTCGATGCCACTGACAAGTTGTCCCGCGGCCCAGGCGGGGCACGCGAGGATCACGTGATCGGCAATGACCCATTCGCCTGACACGCGTACACGATAGCCTGAGCCTTCTTCGGAGCCGGCGCGCTCGATAGCGTCGACCTGAGCGTGCGCGATCTCGGCGTGCGAGGCGAGCGTGTCCACGAGTTTGCCGAGTCCGGTCTTCAGCGTTTGAAAGAGCGGCGCGGGAGCTTGTCCCGGCTTCTTTTCTCCTGGCTTTTTGGGTCGCGCGTTGCGTCCGGCGAGCACTCCCTTCACGAGGCTGCCGTATTTCTTTTCCATCTCCACAAAACGCGGCAGGACGCTGGCGATACTCAACTGCGCGGGATCGCCGCCATAGACGCCGGAAAGCAAGGGCTCCGCGAGATAGTCGAGTGTCTCAGAGCCAAAGTGATCTGTGACAAAATCGGCAACGCTGCGGTCGCCCACGCTCGCGCCGGGCTTGCGGAAATATTCCATGCCCATGCGGATCTTGGTGCCCCAGCCGACGAGCGACGTCTTGACCATGGGCATGACGCGCGAGGGGACAATCATCATCACGCCTTCGGGCAACGGCACCAGGCGCCCGTGCTTCAGGATGTAGGTGGTGCGCTGGTGATCGTTCGAGCCGATGACTTCGTCGCCGAAGCCCAGCTCTTTGATCAAGGCCACGGCTTCGGGTTTTACTGCGAGAAAACTATCGGGTCCGCATTCCAGGCTGCAGCCTTCGGAGGTTCGCGTCTCGATCACGCCACCGGCACGAGGTTGTTTGTCGAAGACAGTGGCTGCTACGCCGGCTTTCGCGAGATCGTAGGCCGCCGCGAGGCCGGAGATTCCGGCGCCGACGATAATGACACGCTTTGCAGGCTTAGGCCCTGCCATCGCTTACAGCTTGAATTCGCGCACGATCTCGACGCACGCTTTGACGTTTTCTACCGGGGTCTCCGGCAGGATGCCGTGGCCCAGGTTGAAAATATGCCCAGGACGCGAGCCTGTGCGCTTCAGCAGCTCATGCACGCGCATGCGGAGCTCTGGAAGTGGCGCGAACAGCACGCTCGGGTCCAGGTTGCCCTGCACGGCAGAGCGATAGCTGATGTCCATCCAGGCTTGGTCGATATTGATGCGCCAGTCCACGCCCATGACGTCACCACCGGCGGCGTGCAGCTCGCGGAAGAATCCCGCAGCTCCTGTGCCGAAGTGGATCACGGGGACGCCAGCGGCGCGGATACGTTCGATCAACGCGCGCGAATACGGAGCCACGTAGCGGACGTAATCGTCGGGGCCGAGAGCACCGACCCAGCTATCGAACACCTGAATGATGCGAGCTCCGGCGGCCACTTGCATCACGGCGAAAGAGCCGAGCACGTCGACCAACTTGCCCATCAAGCGACGCCACAGAGTTTCGTCGCGATACATCATGGATTTCGTCCGGATGAAGTTGCGCGAAGGGCCGCCTTCGATCATGTAGCTCGCCATGGTGAACGGCGCGCCCACGAAACCGATGACGGGAACGCGTCCGGCAAGCGCACGAACCACGGTTTGAATGGTTTCGCCGACGTAGCCCAGATCGTCCGTGTTGGAGATCGACAGGCTATCGACGTCGTTCGTCGTGCGGACGGGATTGCTGATGACAGGACCTTCGCCCGGGGCGAAGTGCAGCTTCAGGCCCATGGGTTCCACGGGCAAAAGGAGGTCGGCGAAGATGATGGCGGCGTCGACGTCGAGAATTTCGACGGGCTGCAGGGTGACCTGCGCGGCCAAGTCGGGGCGCTTGCAGATTTCCAGGATGCCGTGGTGCGCACGGATGTCCCGGTACTGCTTCATGTATCGTCCGGCCTGCCGCATAAACCAAACCGGGCGAACATCTGTCGGCCGGCGGCGGCAAGCATCCAGAAACCTGCTGTTCATTGGAGGCACGCGCATGTCATCCACTCCCGTTGAGCTGCATCACGCAACATATTTTTTTCATTGGGTTGCCTGGATTTGCGGGGTGCTCGGTGGAGCGCCTGCAGCACAAATTCCAGGATACGGAGCCGTTCAAATCTGGCTCCTAAAACCAACTTAGCACACCGCTTGTGGGGAAAGCTGCTTTTTTTGCGCCGTGCCTTCCTTTTCCTAGTCTTTACCTAGTCTTTGGGCCGGCCGCGGCGGATGCGCTTGAGCAATTGGGGTGTTTTCGAGCCGATTTCGAGGGGCAGGGCGGCATCGAAGTGCAATTCGGGGGTTTTGAAGAGCTCCAGGCGCTCGGTTAACTGGTTCCGCAAGTATGACTTAGCGTGCTCCAGGGCCTGCAGCGTGGATTTCTGCTCGTCGGCATTTCCCTGCAGCGCGACGCGCACGTGGGCATGCTTGTAGTCCGGCGAGATATGGACCTCGGTGACGGTGGCGGAGCCGACACGGGGATCCGTCAGATCGTAGCCGATCAGTTCCTCGAGCTCTTCGCGGATACTTTCTGTAACACGTTCGCGACGATGTGGGTCCACGACTTCAGGATAGCGCTGTGGGTTGGGGGATACAACGCAGCGGGCTTCCTCCACGCCCGTTTTTTCTAGGAATTTCGTAGTCAGTCAACGGCTTGGGAATTGCAAAGGAAAGGTGCGCAGAGCGCAGTTTTTCACAGTAACGCAGTATTCACATTGAGATCGAAAGGAGCAGTATCATGCGAGTCATTCTCATGTTGACCCTGGTTGCGGCAGTAGGCCAGATTGCCGGTGCGCAGGATAAAGACAAACCGCTTCCGGTTACGTTTTCGCTCACGGGGAGTGAGATGTATAAGACGTGGTGTGCGTCGTGCCACGGGACGTCGGGAAAAGGCGATGGCCCCGCGGCGTCCGATTTGAAGACAATGCCCACGGACCTGACGATGCTCGCCAAGAAGAACGGCGGCAAGTTTCCGACGGATCGAGTGCGGAGCTACATTGAGGGCGCAACGGTCGCGCCGGCGCACGGCTCGCGAGCGATGCCGGTTTGGGGAACGTTCGTCCGCCAAATGGGAGATGACAAGGCCGCGACGTATCGGATTGTGACGCTTGCGAATTACGTCGAGGGGATGCAGGCGAAATAACTGCTGCTCAGTGCTTCTCTGCGGAGCGTGCAGGCCGCTTGAGTCCTAACTCTTTGAGCAAATCGTCGGCGTGCTGAATGTCCTCGAGTATCCAGTGCAGGAAGCGGATGTCGACGCTGATGTTGCGGGCGACGTCCGGGTTGTAGCCGAAATCGTTGGCGACGTTTTCCCAGGGACGGTCGAAATTAATGCCCACGATTTCGCCGCGGCCGTTGACGACAGGGCTGCCGGAGTTGCCGCCCGTGGTGTCTGCATCCGCCAGGAAATCAATGGGAATGCGCTGCGCATCGGTTCGCTTAGCGGCGTCCAGAATGAAAGCTGGCACGGCGAAAGGCTCTTCGCCCGTATTCTTTTCGATCATCCCGGCGAGTGTGGTTTGGGGCGAATAGAACACACCGTCACGCGGCGAGTATCCTTTCACGTGAGCGAAGCTGACGCGCAGCGTACCGTTGGCGTCCGGAGCCACGGGCTTTCCAGCGTAGGCCAAGACGGCTTTCCGCCATTCGGGACGCAGGCGGGCGATGGCTCCGTCGCGGTTGTCCACGGTTGCTTGCCAGGCTTTGCGCTCCGGCTCGTAAATGAATGCGAAATTGAGCAGGGGATCGCCGCGGGCTTTCAACTGCGCGACCGATTCTTCGAACATCTTGAGCCGCTCGGGGAGATCCATCACGCGGGTGGATTCGTACAAATGAGCAAGGTCCATGTTTTTCCCCATACTCTTCGCGGCAGCGATTCCCTGTTGGCCGGCGCGGGTGAGCCAGGACCACAGAAGTAGTTCGTCGGCCGGGCGATAGAAACTTTTCTGATCGCGCTCGAGTGCCGCACGCAGACGCGCCAAGTCACGCTGCTGATATCCGGGAGCTCGCTCGGCATCCGGCTTTTCCCGCTCCGCGGCAAGCCGCGTCAACTGGATCGCGTCGCGTAACGCGACGGTACCGGCGGCTGCCAGTCCGAACACATAGTCGCGTTCCAGCGTTTGTTCGCGCTCTTGGGCCAGTCGGTCTAATTCCTTTTTTGCGGCGAGCGATTTTGCAAACTGTGGACGGGTTGTGGCCCAGGCGACCACCGCGTCGTCGTGTGTCTTTTGCTTCTCGATGAGGCGGCCGCGCGCTAAGCCAGCGAGCTGTCCCTCGGCGTTGGTGTGTGTGTTGTTCAGCGATTTCAATCCCGCCGCAACGGCAATGGATCCGTCGGCGCTGCCTTTCGTGACTTCCTCTATGCTGTGAATCCATTCGCCGTAAACTTTCTGGACGAGCTCGAAGCGGCGACGTTCGTTATCCATTTCACCTGCGGTCATGGAACGAAACGTGCGTCCGGCATAGCCGAGCACCATCACGAAATCGCCGGGCTTCACGCCAGAGACGGAGAGAGGGAAGAAGAACTCGGGTGGATAGGGTTTGCCGTCCTTGTAGGCGCGCGCGATGGCGAAATCGCCAGTGTGGCGGGGCCAGCGGAAGTTGTCGGGCTCGCCTCCGAATTCGCCAATGGCGCGGGGCGGAGCGTAAACCAGACGGATATCCGTGAGCTCGAATGTTTCCACCAGCGCATAAGAGAGTCCTCCGTCGAACGCCGCGACGCTACAGCGGCTGCCTGGCGTCTTCTCACACGCCGCGATGAGGGATTTTTCCTTCGCTTCAATTGCCTTCGTGCGTCCCGCATCATCGGCGTTGGCCGGAACAGAGGACTCGATATCGCGCGTGACGTCGGTGAAGCGGCGCGGGACGGTGACGCGCATCGTCTTACTCGGAAGTTCGTCGCTCTGCGTGCGCGCCAGGAAGCCGTTGGTAATGAGATCGCGTTCAGGCGTGGAGTGTTCCTGCACCATGCTGAAGAGGCAGTGGTGATTCGTCAGGATGAGGCCGTTGGCGGAAACGAAACTTGCGGAGCAGCCGGGTACGGCGACGGCTGCGGACAGCAATCCTGTGCCGCGCTGCGGATTCCACAAGCGCGAAACGGGGAGTTCGAGTCCCTGGCGTTTCAACCACTGGGCGTCGAGTTGCAAGACTTGTTGCGGAGTCCACTTGCCTTCCTCGGCAAACACGGGGGGCGTTAGGTATGCCGCCGCAAGGGCCAAGGCGCATGCCGATCCTGCCGAAACCGCAACACTTCGCATACAATAAAAATCGCATGAAATGGGTGCTGGTGGGGTTGTTGCATGCGATGTTGGTCGCCGGGCCAGCCTCGGGTCAGCTGTTAAACGTGTATTCGGAATTCGCGAAAATCGACGCGCAGGGGAATGTCGTTGCTCCTGAGTCTCCTCGCGAGATTCTTTCTCCGGCTCTGGTGCGCAACGGATTCACCTCCTTTCAAGTGGTCGTGCAGGTGCCGCCGGGAACGGACTATGTTTTGCGGCTGGGAGAGAATCCCGCGAATGCCGCCAATGTGACCTTCTATACGGAAACCGCTGCCGGGCTGCAGCGGGTCGACGATCCGATCAAGGGAGACGCCACGCAAACGTTCTGGA
Source organism: uncultured Acidobacteriia bacterium (assembly GCA_903892565.1). GTDB lineage: Bacteria > Acidobacteriota > Terriglobia > Bryobacterales > Bryobacteraceae > Palsa-187. The sequence goes on along the minus strand of CAITIX010000353.1, from coordinate 33,711 downwards.
TGGACGTGTGGATCGACAAAGACGCCCCGGTGCGCCGTATCAAGATAGAGCCAGAGCTGCAAATAGGTGCCGACTGGGTGACGTATCCGATGGAGATGCGTGTGCGGGAAAACGTCGTGCCGGAAAACGGCCCATCCGGTGCCGACGGTGTTGCGCCGTTTGAGATGCTCCGATCCTCCGTGTGTGCGGCGGCGCCGCAAAAAACGGACACGAGGCGAAGCGAGGCCGCAGGACGTATAAGGGCTGAGGCGTTTCATCATCGCAACGCACTGCAGGATTTGGCCATGGCCTCGGAGCTTTCCGCGCCCGCGCGCGATGAACTGCGCAAATGGATGGGCGGCTGCAGCGGGCGTGCGTCTGACAATCCCGAGTTCTATTTGCACATAAGGGATTATTTCTGGACCCCGCTGTGGATGAAGGTCGCACACGGCAATGAGAGATAGACCTACGGCTGCAGAATTTAGAAAACAAGCCCGTGGATGCTAGACTAGAGATTCATCCCGGAGAGGTGGCCGAGTGGTTGAAGGCGCACGCTTGGAAAGCGTGTTTAGGGGAAACTCTAACGTGGGTTCGAATCCCACCCTCTCCGCCATCGCTACGTTTGCGCCACTGGCCGCAATCCACGTCACCAACTAAACTTTGAAGTGAGGAACCATGAATCTTCTCGGCGCATCTTCACGTCATCCTTTCCAGCGCTTGCTGGCGTCCCTTGTGCTCCTTGCCGGTACGAATTGTGCTTTGTTCGCGGCGGATGACGTCAAACAATACGTGCGCGTGACGAGTACCCAGCACGCCGATCTTCCGGCGAACGGAACGGTTCGCGTGACGCATTCGCTTGACGAACTGACGATCGAGGGTTGGGATCAGCCTGGCGTCGAAATCACGACGATCAAGTCCACGAAGTACGAAGTTGCCGCTGCCGATCACGACAAAGCCGCGAAAGAACTGGATGGCGTGAAAATCTCAGCGCAGCAAAAGGGTGCGGAACTCGTCATCGCGACCGATCTTCCCAAGCGTCACGGGCTGGCAGTCCTATGCCCCGCGGAGCCCTTTGTGACGCTGAATTACGTGATTCGAGTTCCGCGCAACGCGCACGTGATGGTCGATGGATACGGCGAAGTCCACTTTGACGGCCTTGCGGGAGATATCGAGGCCAACATGCACAAGGGTCAGATTACGGTGCGGCTCGCCGGCGACGCTTCATACGCGGTTGACGCGCACACCAAGCTCGGCAGCGTGACTTCCGATTTTCCGGGTGCGACGAAACGCCATTGGGTCGTGGGCCAAGATTTCGCGGGAAGCGCACAAGCTCCGCACAAGCTGGTGCTCAAGGAAGGGTACGGCGACATCGTAATTTTGAAGGCCGCCGCGCCGTTCATGTCGCCTTCAAAGAGCTAAGCGCCGTTCGGCGCGCGATACGTCACCAGCTACGTCGTGCGAACTGGAATGGCGTGGCGAGCCAAGACGGCTTCCATATCTTTCCGGGTCAGACGCGATGCGTCGTAATCTACGGTGATTTTGTCGAGCGCCGGCGACACCTGGACGCGCGCCATGCCGTAGGTTGCATGAACGTTGTAGATATTGTCGAGATCGGCGTCGGTCAACGGACGCGTCAAATCGTAGTGCAGCGTAACTTTCGTCATAACGAAACTTCAGAATATCATTTGGCGCTGGTGGGACGGGCGCTTTTACGATGTGCGCGGAGGTTACGGACGGGAGTCGGAGCTGTCGAGCTTCCATGAAATCTGCCGCAGCATGCCCATCCACACTTCCGCGTCGTGCGCGTTGAGCTGCATGCGATAAATCAGACGGCGGATCTTCATTCGCGTCGATCCTTCGGTCCGTGAGTGAACATAGCCGGATCGCGCCAACACTTCTTCGAGCCGTGCAGCGATTCGTTCGCGCTCTTCGGCGCTTGCGGCGCGCTGCGGTTCTGATGCTGGTCTCGCCGCTGCCGGATTGCGAACGATTTCGTACAGGCAGATGGCAACGGCTTGGCCGAGGTTCATGGATCCGTGCTCTTCGCGCGAAGGGATGCGCGTCAGCCAGTGGCAATGGCTCATGTCCTCATTCGAGAGTCCGAACTTTTCCGAGCCGAACAGCAGGGCAACGTTACTGGTCGCCAGTTTCTTTGCGATCGCTTTGCCGCCGGATTCCAGGCGACGCAAGGGATGCTCCAGCGTGCGGGGAGGTCCCAGCGACGTGGTGCCCACCACCAATTCACAGTCGGCGATGGCTTCGGCAACCGTGGTGAATTCCTGAGCGGCCTCGAGCACACGATGCGCCTTCACGGCGGAACGCGCTTCCTTGAAAGCCACTTCGTAAGGATTCACCAGGCGCATTTCGGCGAATCCAAAATTGCTCATGGCACGCGCGGCAGCGCCGATGTTCAGGGGATTGCGCGGCGAAACGAGCACGATCTTCAGCCGTGTTCGAGGGTCGTCGTTCGTTACAGTGCTCGCTCTTACGACGCTCGTTTTTACGGTGTCCGCTTTCACGCGGGTGGAGGATTTGCGAGAAGGGCGCGCGCCGTCGGGCATGATCTTTGCTATGTCGGGTTTTGGTCGCGACGAATCGCGTCGAGGATGCCGTTGACGAAGGAGGCGGAATCGTCGGTCGAAAATTGCCGCGCCAATTCCAATGCCTCATCAATGACGATGGGCGCGGGCGAATCGGTGTGTGTCATTTCATAAACGGCCAGGCGCAGGATGTTGCGATCGACGCTCGGCATGCGCTCCAGACGCCAGTTGTTCGATTTCGCCTCGATCTTTTGGTCCAGGTCCTTGGCCTTTGATGCCGTGCCTCGCACCAGCGTTTCCATAAAAGGATCCGGTGGCGTCGGCTTCGGATCGCTTTCTTCGGAGTCCAGCGTTTCGTAGAACGCAGAGATGGAATCCTCAATGCTCTTCGTTCCCTGATCCCAGGAAAAGAGAACCTGCAAAGCGCGTTGGCGAGAGCGGTGGCGTGCCGGCATGTTTAAAACATCACCATATCAAAATCGCGCCATTTCTACGGCTGTCATGGCGGCGTCGAAGCCTTTATTGCCAGCGGAGCCGCCCGCGCGAGCTTCCGCCTGTTCCATCGTGTCCGTGGTCAGGACGCCGAAAGCCACCGGGATGCCGGTGTCGAGCGAGACGCGCATCAAGCCGCGAGAGGTTTCCGCGGCGACATAGTCGAAGTGAGGGGTGTCGCCGCGCACAATGGCTCCTAGGGCGACGATCCCATTGAATCCACCGCGGCGCGCAAGTTTCATGGCCGCCAGCGGCAGTTCAAACGCTCCGGGCACGTGAAAAACCTCGTGTCCAGAGGCGCCGGCTTTTTGCAAAGCTTCCTGCGCGCCCTCCAAAAGCTTCGCGGTAATGGCGCTGTTGAAGCGCGCGACAACGATCGCGAACTTAAGTCCGTGGGCGTTTATATTTTGCCAGCTGAGTGAATCGGACGACATCGTGGGATAATTGAAATTCCGGACGGCCGGACTTCCGAATTTCATCATACCGTAATGGACCCCGCGCACATTCGAAATTTCAGCATTATTGCGCATATCGACCACGGCAAATCTACGCTTGCCGATCGATTGCTTGAGACGACCGGCGCGCTGAGTCAGCGCGAAATGATGGCGCAGGTGCTCGACTCCATGGATCTGGAGCGCGAGCGCGGCATCACCATTAAGGCCCACGCCGTGCGCTTGGATTACAAAGCCAAAAACGGCGAATGGTATGAACTGAACTTGATCGACACGCCCGGCCACGTCGATTTCACGTATGAAGTGTCCCGCAGTTTACAGGCTTGCGAAGGCGCATTGCTGGTGGTGGACGCGTCGCAAGGCGTGGAGGCCCAGACGCTGGCGAATACGTACCTGGCGCTGCACCACAATCTGGAAATCATCCCCGTGATCAACAAGATCGATCTGCCGTCGGCCGAGCCCGAACGCGTACGGGAGCAGATCGAATCGGTGATCGGTCTCGACGCCAGCGAAGCGGTTCTTGCTAGCGCGAAGAACGGCATCGGCATTGATGAGATCCTCGAAGCGATTGTGCAGAAAGTGCCGCCGCCCAAAGGGCTGCCGACGGATCCTCTACGCGCATTGATTTTCGATTCGTGGTTCGATTCGTACCGCGGCGTGATCATCCTGGCGCGCGTCGTGGACGGACGCATTCGCAAAGGCATGAAGATTCGCCTGTGGGCGACGAACAGCTTCTATGAAGTGGAAGGCGTGGGGTACCAATCGCCCAAGCCGATTCCTTGCGACGAACTTGCGGCGGGCGAAGTGGGCTTCATCTTCGCCAATATCAAAACGGTATCCGATGCCCAGATCGGCGACACGATTGTGGAACACGCGAATCCTCCGGCCGAGGCTCTGCCTGGATTCGAGCCTCTCAAGGCGATGGTCTTCGCCGGTTTGTATCCGGTGGAATCGCATGAGCACGGCCTGCTGCGTGATGCACTCGAAAAGCTCCGCCTCAATGACAGCGCGTTTAACTTTGAGCCCGAGCATTCCGCTGCGTTGGGTTTCGGATTCCGTTGCGGCTTCCTTGGCCTGCTCCACTTGGAGATTATTCAGGAGCGACTGGAGCGCGAATTTAAAATCGATCTGATCACGACGGCGCCGGGCGTGCGCTACCTCATCACCACGACGGGTGGTGAAGTGATCGAGGTCAATAATCCGCAGCGTTTCCCGGACCCCTCTTTTATTAAGCAAATCCAAGAGCCAATCATCGATGCGACGGTCATCACGCGCGAGGATTTTATTGGCGAGATCCTGAAGCTGCTGGAAGAAAAGCGCGGCGTGCAGAAGAAGTTCGAGTACATTGGCACGGGCCGCGTGCTGCTGGTGTACGAATTGCCGCTGAACGAAATCGTGCTGGATTTTTACGATCGCTTGAAGTCGGCCTCGCGCGGCTACGCGTCGCTCGATTATCATTTGGCGGGCCATCGCGTGTCGCCCATGGTGAAGCTCGACGTGCTGGTGGCGGGCGAGCCGGTGGACGCGCTTTCGATGATCGTGCATACGGAATTCGCATATGATCGCGGCAAGGATCTGATCTCGCGCTTGCGCAAGCTGATCCCACGCCAGATGTTCGAAGTGGCGCTGCAGGCGGCCATCGGCAACAAGATCGTGGCGCGCGAAACAATCTCGGCGATCCGCAAGAACGTACTCGCGAAGTGCTACGGTGGCGATATCAGCCGTAAGCGCAAACTGCTCGAAAAGCAAAAAGAGGGCAAGCGGCGCATGAAACGGGTGGGACGCGTGGAGATCCCGCAAGAAGCCTTCCTTGCCGTGTTAAAAGTAACCGGCAGCAGCAACGACGACGACGACTAGTTTCGTCGTGCACCTGTGCATTGCCGCGGCAAAAAGACTTCGGCACAAGGCCTATACTTGTTTCTTCGATGGTACGCGCTTCTGAAGAAACAATCGCCCAAGCTCCACGCAAGATGTTCTGGCTAATTTTTCTGCTGGGGGCACTCGCTGCGCTCGGGCCATTCTCCATCGACACATATCTGCCGGCGTTTCCCGCGATTGCGGAAACGTTCCATACAACGGTGGGCGAAGTGGAAGCCACGCTGGCCGTCTACTTCGTCGGCCTATCGCTGGGGCAGTTGTTCTACGGACCGTTCGCGGATAGTTACGGGCGGAAACCTCCGCTGTACTTCGGACTGGTGCTTTTCATCGTAAGCGCCGTCGGCTGCGCCTATTCGACGAATATCGTGATGCTGACTGTCCTGCGCTTTTTTCAAGCCGTCGGTGGATGCGCCGCAACGTTGATCTCCCGTACCGTGGTCCGCGACTATTTCCCTCCGCGCGAAGCGGCGCGGATGTTTTCGTTTCTGATGCTGGTGATCGGCGTTTCGCCCGTGGTCGCGCCGATTGTCGGTGGATATCTAGTAGTGCACGCAAGCTGGCGTGCGACGTTCTGGTTCGTGATCGCGCTGGGAATTGGGTGCTTGGTGAGCGTCGCGCTCTTTCTCAAAGAAACCTTGCCGCCCGAGCAGCGCAAGCCGGTCCGCATTTCGAGCGTCTTGCAGTTGTATGGCACCTTGCTCGGCGACCGGGTCTTTCTGGTGCACGCGCTTTCCGGGAGCCTCGTGATGGCGGGGCTCTTCGCCTATCTGGAGGGGTCGCCGTTAGTGTTTATCGAACTCAATCACATTTCCGCGGATCGCTTCGGCCTGTTCTTCGGGATGATCGCCGCGGGATTGATCGGCGCTTCGCAGGTGAACGGTTATCTGGTGCGGCGCATGCAGCCCGCCCGGATCCTACGCGCGACCCTCTTTGTTTCCGCAGCATCCGGGCTTGCGCTATTCGCGAGCCAGTGGATGCAGTTCGGCGGATTTGCAGGCTTGCTTGCGTTGCTATTTGTGTCGATCGCCTGTCTTGGCTTTGCATCGCCGAATGCGACGGCGCTGGCGTTGGCTCCCCACGGCAAGATTGCCGGGAATGCTTCGGCCATGCTCGGCTGCCTGCAATTTGCGATTGGTGGCGCAGGCGGCATGCTTGTGAGCGGTTTGGATAACGGCACGTCTATCCCGATGGTCGCGGTGATCGCGGCCGGATCCTGCCTGGCGCTCGGCTTGAATGTGGGGCTCGCTCCCAAGAACGAGATCATGCATTGAAGCTATTTATAAACGTGCGTACTGACGTCACAGATTGACGCAACCGCATTCACTACGCCGATTTCGAGCCCGCCCGTGCGGCCTGCGCGTCCGGCTGTTTTGATTCGGGAGGCCTGCCCTGTGTGAGTTGTGGCTTGGGCAAGCCGACTTTTGCCCGAACCGCGGCTTCTAAGCGCTCGCGCATCTCAGGATTCTCTTTCAGAAAGCGAATTGCGTTATCGCGACCTTGGCCGATGCGCTCTCCCGCGAAGCTGTACCACGCGCCGCTTTTCTCGAGCACTTCCTGTGCGGCACCGAAATCGATCAGGTCGCCGTCGCGTGAGATGCCGTGGCCGAACAATATATCCAATTCCACCTCGCGGAAGGGAGAGGCAACTTTGTTCTTCACCACCTTGATACGCGTACGATTGCCCACGGCCTGATCCCCGTCTTTGATCGATCCCGTCCGGCGAACGTCGATGCGGATCGAAGAATAGAACTTCAAAGCGCGGCCACCCGTGGTGGTTTCCGGACTTCCGAACATCACGCCGATCTTTTCGCGGATCTGGTTAATGAAGATAAGGCAGCCATTGGCCCGCGAGAGCGCAGCCGTAAGCTTCCGCAGCGCCTGGGACATGAGCCGCGCGTGCAAGCCCATGAAGCTATCGCCCATCTCACCTTCGAGTTCGGCTTTGGGTACGAGGGCCGCGACGGAGTCAACCACGATGATGTCGACGACGTTCGAAGATACCAGAGCGTTTGTGATTTCGAGCGCCTGTTCTCCGGAATCCGGTTGCGAAATGATGAGGTTGTCGGTGTCGACGCCCAGCGCTTTGGCATATTGCGCGTCGAGGGCGTGCTCGGCGTCGATGAAGGCGGCGGTTCCGCCGAGGGCCTGCGCCTGAGCGATCGCGTGCAGCGCGAGCGTCGTCTTGCCCGACGATTCAGGCCCGAAGATTTCGATGACGCGGCCTCGCGGCAATCCGCCCACGCCAAGAGCGGCATCGAGCGAAATCGCGCCGGTGGGGATCACGTCCACGCGCAGGACGGTGTTGGAGCCGAGTTGGACGATGGCTCCTTTGCCGAATTGTTTCTCCAACTGTTGCAGCGTCTGGAGAATCAGACGGTTGCGTTCGGATGTGAGCATATGGGACAAATCCTCCCGGCAAGTTAGTTTCGAAGCGCGTCAAAACTTCTCACGGTTCTTTAAATATTTACAAAGGAGCAGACAAGGACCTTCGTTTCTGCGTGTTACGGCTGTGTTTCCCGAGCGAGTGTGATCCGATTGTCGGGACACAAGCTACTGTGGAATGCTGAATAGACCAAATCTGGCTAGACCTGCGAGGTAAGCGATGGCTTGTGATCCCCAGTCCTTGAAGAATGTCGCGTTGTTTGAACTGTTGGATGATGATGAGTTGGCGGTGCTCGCCGGCCAGGTAGAGCGGAGAGAGTTTGCGACTCCGCAGCGCATCTATAAAATGGGTGAGCCTGGAGGACGGGCGTACGTGATGGTTTCAGGCAAAGTCCGGCTCACGACGATTGATCAAGACCATCAAGAGGTCCTGCTGGCCGAGCCCGAGGCCGGGGAAATGTTCGGGCTGGCTTCGATGCTGGAAGAATCGGCGCATCAGACAACGGCGGAAGCGATTGAGCCGACGGTGTGCATTGAAATTGATCGTCACGATCTTGCTACGCTGCTCCAGGCCAAGCCACATGCAGGACTCGATCTGATGACCGTGTTAGGACGCCATGTCCATGCCACCCAAAACCTGGTTCGCAGCCGCGTCACGCGAAACGTCAACGAGATCATTGAAGAACAGACAACGTTCGGTCAACGCATCGCGGATGAAGTGGCGCGCTTCGGTGGCTCGTGGGCGTTCATTATTTCGTTCGGTATCGTGCTGGTGGTCTACTCCGGGATCAACGTCGGCCTCGGCCAGAAGGCCTGGGATCCGTACCCTTTCATCCTGCTCAATCTGTTCCTGTCTATGCTCGCGTCGATCCAGGCACCGGTGATTATGATGAGCCAGAATCGCCAGGATGCGAAAGATCGTCTGCGCGGTGAAATGGATTTCGACGTCAATCGTCGTGCGGAAATGGGCATCCAGGATCTGGCCCGCCGCCTGGAACATTTAAACGATCACGTCGCGGACATCGCGGAACAACTTCGTGTAAGCCGCGCATCGCAGGTTACGGAACCGAACAACAGCGCCCAATAAGGCGCACAGTCGCGCTGTGCTAGCATCGAATCCGTATGTCTTCTTTTAGCTCGGCAGGCTCCAGCATGACGGGCGCGCTTGTATCGGCCAGCGTCTATGAACGAGCCACCGATTGGCGCATGTGGGTCGCGAGCGGCGCCATGATGTTGTGCTCCTGGCTCTCGTATGTGGATCGCCAGATTCTGGCCGTTCTTTCGCCGACGATTCTGCATGACGTCGGCTTGAACGCACAGAGCTATGGCGAAATCGTATCGGCGTTTTCCATCGCATATATGTTGGCGAACCCCATCTGGGGCGCCGTGCTGGATTACATCGGCTTGCGGCTCGGCATGATTGCGGCGGTCCTGATCTGGACCGTGGCGAGCGCCTCACACGCCTGGATGGTCGGGTTCGCGGGCTTCGCGCTATGCCGTGCGTTGCTTGGTTTAGGCGAAGGAGCCACGTTCCCCGGAGGCTTCCGCGCGTCGATCGATTCACTGCCCAAAGACCGGCAAGCGCGCGGCATGGCGATCTCTTATAGCGGAGGATCGCTCGGCGCGATCTTCGCGCCTATCGTTGTTGTGCCGGTGGCGAAGGCCTATGGCTGGCGCGCGGCGTTCTTAATCACGGGTTTGCTTGGGGCGTTGTGGATCGTGCTTTGGGCGTTTGTCGCGCGGCCGCCAATGCTGCCCAAGCCGAAAGAAAAGCCCAAGCTCGCGACGCTGAATCCGATGGAAAAGAGATTTTGGGCGTTGATCGCTAGCTACTCGCTCGGTTCCGTCGCCATTGGACCGGTATTCTATTTGAGTCCGCTGTATCTCAACAAGGTGATGCATCTTTCGCAGTCGGATTTAGGCAAAGTCTTGTGGATTCCGCCGCTGGGCTGGGAAATCGGATACTTCGCGTGGGGTTGGATTTTTGACCGCTTCGCACCGGGTGAGGATCGTCCCGTGAAGATGTTCCTCTTGTTGGCTGTGGGCATGATCCCGTTCGGATTCATGACGGAGCTTGCGACCACGGCAGGCGTGCTGGCGCTATTTTTCTGGTGCATGTTCGTCACCGGGGGATTCCAAATGCTGGGATTGCGCACGGGAGCTCGCGCGTATCCAGGAGAGCGCACCGCGAGCGTCGCGGGAGTGGCGTCCGGAGCATGGGCTGCCGAAGCCGCGGTGATCCTGCCGTTGACGGGACGCTGGTTCGATCAAATGCACTACGACTGGATCTTCTGGGCCGTCGCCATTGTGCCCATGATCGGCGTGCTGCTTTGGATCGGCCTGAGCCGTCCGCAATCCTACGAGCCTGTTGCGGCCTAGCTGTGCATCGGCAGCCAGCTACTACAGACAAGCAAAATGTGGGAAACTACCGACTACCGTACGACAGGAGGAATTCTTATGCCGACCAACAAAGAGATCATGCAAGGGCTCTACGCGAGTTTCGCGAAAGGTGAGGTGCCTGCCGTGCTGGCTGGGATGGATCCCAAGATCGAGTGGACAGAGGCCGAGGGATGGCCGCTTTACAGCGGCACATTGGTGGGTCCCCAAGCGATCGTCGAAGGAGTGTTCATGAGGCTCGGGGAGATTGGCGATAATTTCGCCGTCCATGTCGCTCAGTTCGTCGCCGACGGCGATACGGTAGTGGCCCTCGGCACCTACAGCTGGAACCGCAAGAGCTCCGGCGAGCCCGCCGAGGTGAAGATTGCCCATGTGTGGACACTCGACAACGGGAAGGTCACTCGGTTCCAACAACATATCGATACGGCCAAGGGGCGCGCGCTCATCGACTGAGTTCTCAATTCGAACTAAGTCCGCATCGTCGTCAGTGCGAGAATCGGGAAATAGTGACGATACATCTTGTACGTCAAATAGAACACGCCTGGGAAGCCAGTGCCCGTGGCGAGGTTCTCGTCCCAATCGCCGCTGGGCTTCTGCGTGTCGAGCAGGTAGCGGACGCCCCTGGCGACAGAGTCCGAGGACTTATCGCCACAAGCCGCGAGCGTTAGCAATCCCCAGGCAGTCTGCGATGCGGTGCTCTCGGCCGAGATGAAACGGCCCTTGGGATAGCTGGCGCAGGATTCGCCCCATCCGCCATCGGCGTTCTGCACGGACTTCACCCATTCCACAGCTCTGGCCATCGCTGGGCGAGCCGCCGGTGCGTGTGATGATTCCAGCCCGCGCACGGCGAGGAACGTTCCGTAGACGTAGTTCACGCCCCAGCGTCCGTACCAACTGCCGTTGTCTTCCTGGTGCTCCAGTAAGAATTGAACGCCACGCTGAATGGCGGGATGTTCCATCGTGAGCCCACGGCGGGTGAGTGCTTCGAGAACACGGCCCGTGATATCGGGGCACGACGGATCGAGCATGGCGTTGTGGTCGGCGAACGGAACTTTATCGAGCAGCTTCCAATCGCAATCCACGTCGAACGCCGCCCAACCACCATCGCGCGATTGCATGCCGAGCAGCCAGTTGACGGCGCGGCGTTCTACACGCTCTTGACGCGCGGGGTCGGAGGCTTTTGCGTGCATGAGCGCCAACAGCACCTGAGCTGTGTCGTCGATGTCGGGATAATGCTCGTTGGCGAATTCAAAGGCCCAGCCGCTGGGTTCGAGTCCAGGGCGCTTCACGGACCAATCGCCTTTGCGGCGGCATTCGCGATCCAGCATCCAGTCGGCGGATTTCCGCATGGCGGCTTGATCCGCATTGCCGATTTCCCCCAGTGCGAACGCAGCGTACGACGTATCCCAGATGGGCGAGTAGCAGGGCTGAAACTGGAAACGATCTTCGGTCTCGATGATGAGATCTTCGAATACTTTGATCGCCGCGATGCGGTCCGGATGATCCTCGGCGTAGTTGAGCGAATCGAGCGCCATGATGAGGTACATCATCGAGGGATAAATCGCGCCCAGGCCATCGGCATAACGCGTGCGATCCAGCATCCAGTGCTCGGCCTCGCGCAGGGCGGCCATGCGGACGTTCTTGAATCCCTTGCGCTCCCACAGCTTCAGCGCTTTGTCCAGATGAGAAAACAAGACTCCGAGCCGTCCACGCGATGGCAGCTTCAGCTTCACGTTGGGCTTGTAGAGCTCATCGACGTTGAAGCCTTCGGGCGCCGAGCGCGGCAAGCCGATCGCCTGCACGATCGACAATGGCACCACGATGGCGCGCGACCAGGAAGACATCTCGTAGAGGACGTCCGCGGGAAGCATTACGATTTCCGGTGGTACGCTCGGCGCGTACTTCTTCGGGAATAGATCAAACAGGCTGAAGTTGATCTTCGTGTAGCTATTGCACGCTTGCAGGCCACCGAGCGCGAGAGTTCGTTCCAGCGCCTTGAGCATGTACGGCGCCGTGGTGGAATGTCCTCCTAGCTTTAACGCCGTGTAGGCGCGCACGGTCGCGTTGATCTCGGAAGGACCTTGTGGATAAATATTCCAGCCACCATCGGCGAGTTGCCGATCGAGTATAGATTTGCAGGCCTTTTCGACGCGCTTCTGCGAAGGAGGCGCCCAGACTCCGTCAACAGGGGGATGCAGCCACAGCTGCAGCAGTACGTAATCCGATTCGAGGGTGCTATCGGCGAGCAACTCCGCGCACCAGTAGCCATCGCGATGCTGCAGTGCGGTGAGTGCCTCGGCCGAAGCGGAAAGTGCCGAGTCGATCGCAGGGCGCAATTCTTTGAGCTGCTGTTGGGAAACCATATGCAGACGCCGGCGGCGCTCGGGGCCGGGCATGGAGAGGTGAGATCCCATACTTTCATGCTAACGCCTGTAGGGGATTCTAGACCACTCATCGTCGATTGCAAAGCAAACGCAATGATCTTGTCCGCTCCCTTACGGTCGCGGTTCGGTGCTGAATACGATGATCAAACCGGCCTTTTCGCAGAATCGGCACCGAACCCCGACTGTGAAGGAGGGGAGATACCAACGATTTCGTTGCGACAAGCTCCGCGCGATGTTCCATGGCATCCTACTGGGGTGCTAGGCTAACGAAAAATGCCGCCGGATACCGCCGAGTTCTATTTCGCCGATTACGGAGATCTGCGGCTTGACGTGCGCAAGCTCCCCAAACGTTGCGCGCCCGTGTTTGAATTCCGTGTGAGGGACAAGCGAGACGACCGCATCCGTTGGATCGGCACCTGCATGAATCTTGAGGATGCGCAGGCGTCAGCATTGCTAGAAGCACGAAAATTTGCGGATATTCCCGCCGACTTCATGCCACAGTGGACATGCGGGCTGCCCTAGAGCCCGACCGCTTTCGCCAAAAACTCCAGGAACGGGGCGCTGGCGCGGAATCGCTCCAAGACCAATTTGTTGAAGCCGGGGCTTGTGACTTCGGCATCAGAGAGCGGAGAGCTGATGGCGAAATCCTTCCGCTTGATGTCTTCGATCGAGGGAAGATCCGCCGGAAATCCCGCGGGAGGCCGCGTGAGCGACTCACCGATGAGTCCACAGGCCGAGCCCATTTTGTGAGCGCCTGCGCGCAGCGGGCTGGTCGCTTTGTGCCAGGCTTTGGGATCGGCAGCAATCGCGTCCCGAATCTTTTTGAGCGCCTTCGGCTCCGGCCGCCACACTCCGCCGCCGATCATCGATTGGCCAGGCTGAATGTGGAGATAGAATCCCGGCGCCGCGTTGTCCTTGCCTTCTTGGTGCGCGAAATGAGCGGCAATCGCGGTCTTGTAAGGGCTCTTGTCTTTCGCGAAACGGATGTCACGGTAGATGCGCATCATCGAACCGCCGTTCGGGCGTGGATCGGCGATATACGGAAGCTTGGCCTTCTCGAAGGCGGGCGCAAGATCGGCAATCAGCAGCAAAAAAGGATCGCGCACGTGCTTTTCGTAACGATCTTTGTTGGCCAGGAACCAATCGCGATCGTTGTGGGTTTTCAGCTGTTTCAGAAAATCCAGCGTGGCTTTTGTGAGATAGGTTGCGGTGGCCATAGTATTGGTGGTCCCTTGTATCCCCGCCCTCACGGGACGGGGTTCTAACTAATCCTTGACGACGGGCAATCCGGCTTCCTGCCACGCTCGCCAGCCGCCCGCGAGCGACCAAACATTCGTGTAGCCCATTTTCGCCAGCGAATCTGCCGCCAGCGCCGAGCGATATCCGCCGCCGCAGTAGAGGACGATCTTTGTAGCCTTATTTGGCACCACGGTTTCGATGTCGCGTTCGAGGATGCCGCGGCTGAGGTGCGTCGCTCCGGCAGCGTGCGCGTCGCTCCACTCGTGATCTTCGCGCGTGTCGATCAGGAGCCCGTCGATATTGCGGCAATCCTCGGCGGCGATCTCGCTCACGCGTGTCTTGGCCTCATTCACCAAGGCCACGAATCCGGGGCTGTGCGTTTTGTGCGGAATGCTCATGTTGATTTCCTCCCGTTATTTCAGGGCTTCTCGAATACGGCCGCCTGCCGCCGCAAGCAAACCTTCGGCGTCCTCCCGAGGGACCTTCCTATTTTCCATCACGATCGCCACGCGGACACTGTTTCCCGCCAGTTCGAGCAGCTCCGCAGCGCGCACGGACGAGACTCCGGTGACGCGCTCGATAATCCTCCGGGCGCGATCCTTCAGCTTCGAATTTCCCGGTTGCACGTTCACCATCAGGTTGCCGTAGACATGCCCCAGCCGGATCATGACGGCCGTGCTGATCATGTTCAGGACGAGCTTCGTGGCCGTGCCGGCCCGCATCCTGGTGGATCCGGCCAGGACTTCGGGACCAGGCTTGGGCTCCATGGGAAATTCGACTGCGCGGGAGAGTTCGGAGTTCTGGACGCAGCTGATCCCGCAGGTGACGGCTCCCAGTGCGCGGGCTTTTGCGATGGCTCCCAGGACGTAAGGCGTCCGGCCGCTGGCGGCGATGCCAACCAATACGTCCTTCGCCCCAAATCCGGCGGCAAGCAGGTCGCGAGCGCCCGAATCCGGATCGTCCTCAGAGGCTTCGGTTGCTCGGCGCAAGGCAGCCTCTCCTCCGGCGATGATCCCTCGCACGAGCTCGCGAGGGACACCAAAGGTGGGCGGACATTCGGATGCGTCCAGCACGCCGAGGCGTCCGCTGGTCCTGGCACCGATGTAAAAGAGGCGACCGCCTGCTTGGAGTGCGCTCGCGATGGCCTCCACCGCTCGAACGATATTGGGGATCTCCCGGGCAATTGCCCCCGGAATCTCCGCATCTGCTTGATTTATAAGAACCAGTAGGGCAGTCGTATCCAGTTGGTCCAGCGTTTCGGCTCCTGGATAACTCCGTTCGGTGAGGGCTTCGGTGGAGTGGTGTTCGGGCTTCCCTTGCACAAAGACTATTGTAGGCGTGGCAGCGGCCGGAATGACAAACAAAAAGGGTGCCCGCATTTCGCAGACACCCTCTAGATGGCAGACTAAAACTGATTCGCGAACGTTACGCGCTGAAGGAGCTACCGCACCCGCAGGTCGATTTCACGTTTGGATTGTTGAACTTAAAGCCAGAGCCTTCCAGGGTTTCGACGTAATCCACTTGGACGCCGTCCAGATACAGGAGGCTGGCCTGATCGATAAACACGTTGAGCTCGCCAAAGGCGTAGGTCTTATCGAGCATGCCAGGGGTGTTTTCGAAAGCCATCGAGTAGCTGAACCCGGAGCAGCCGCCGCCGACGACCGAAATCCGAAGTCCGCTGGGCTTGGGCTCCTGAGTGTCCAGGATTTCCTTCACTTTGACGATTGCGGTTTCCGTGAGTTGTACCATTTGCTATAAGCCTCTCTCTAATTGTACTATGATGCGGGACGGAGGGGGCGGGATTCAGGGTTTTTCAAACCCCGCTTGCGGAAGCTGCTTTTTGTTCGTAACCCCTTGCAATCGGGCTGCGTCGCACGATGTAGCCATGACGAGCGCAATTGGAGCACTGCCGTTCCCGGTCGCGGGTAGCGATACCCGGACGAGGATCCGCGTGGACCACAGAAACAGCGAAGAAGCGGAGCTCGTTAAGCGCGTTCAAGCCCATGACGAAATGGCGTTCCGCGAGATCGTGGAGCGCTACCAGTCGAAGGTCTTCTCCATTATTTTTGGGATCCTGCGCAATCGCAATGACGCCGAAGATATCGCGCAGCAGGTTTTCGCCAAGATCTATTTTTCCATCAAGAATTTTGATTTCCGCAGTTCCCTGCTGACCTGGATCTACAAGATTACGGTCAATGAATGCTACGACTACCTGCGCAAGAAGCGCGTCCGCAAGCTGGTCTACGAAAGCGATTTCAGCGATGAGGACGCCAAGCGCATGGAGGCGTCCGAACCGGCCGTCGACGGTCAGCAGCCGATCGATAAGCAACTCGCGCAGAGAGATCTGATCGTAAAGTTGCTGGGAAAATTATCCGAAGAAGATCGTAGCTTGATGCTGCTCAAAGAAGTGGAAGGCCATTCGGTGGAAGAGCTGGCGCAGATGACCGGCCTGAACGAGAATACGATCAAGGTTAAACTCTTTAGAACGCGGCAAAAATTATTGAAAGCCGCCACTCGGTTAACGCAGGCCCGCTTGCCGGGGCGTTAGTCGAAAGATTTCGATAAAGCGGGCATTAGACCCGCGCTTGAGTTGGCGCCGTTTGCAGCGTTGTGCACAACGACGTTGAAGTGACTGAGGGAAGAAGCCATGCACCGCGAGATTTACGAACATCTTGAGGATGTCCTATCAGGGTCACCCCCGGATTTGGCTGCCAGACATTTGCAGGGATGCGCAGAGTGCCGCGAAGAAGTCGGCGTGATGCACAGCCACGCAACGGTCGTCCGCCAGTTGAAAGCGCCCGAAGATTTGGAGCCGCGCGCGGGGTTCTATGCCCGCGTACTGGAGCGGATCGAAGCCGAGGGTCCGGTTTCCATCTGGAACATCTTTGTGGAATCGGCCTTCGGACGGCGCATTGCGGTGGCGTCTCTCGCTTTGGCGCTTTTGCTCAGCGTGTACGTGGTTTCGTCGGAACGGACGGCCGAGCCGATTGTCGCGGGTTCGATGCAGGTTTGCGTAGGCACTTCTTGCAATTCCGCGGCGCCGAATGTGGTGTCGACGCTTTCGTCGTTCGATGCGGATCCCATGGGCGCGATAACGAATTCCGTTGCACAAGAGGACGCTCCAGGCGCGGTCCTGACGAGCGCGCAGGAAGCGCCTAACGACGATATGCTAGTAAATCTAGTCACGTATCGGGAACAGTAGTAGCGGAAATCGTCGTATCGGAACTTAAAGATGAGCATGGCACCGGCGGAACGTAATACGAAAGTTATTTCGACCTTAACGTTTGTGTTTTTGGCCGGGATGGCTTGTGGCGCCTTGGTCATGAGCATGAGCCTACATGGCAAACTGCATCGCACCGTGGCAGCGGCCAGCGTTCCTCCTGCCCAGGCCTCGCGCGATGCCGTGGTGCAGCGGTTCCGTACGGAATTGAGCCTAACGCCAGATCAAACGCAGCAGATCGCTGGCGTGCTCGACGATTACCGGCGTTATTATCAAAGCCTCAGCGATCAACTGGACGACGTCCGGTCCACGGGCAAGAATCACATCGTTCAAATCCTCAATCCCGAACAGCGCGAAAAATTCGAGAAAATGATGAACGATTTGTATCCGCAACTGGAAGCCAAATAGCGGTCAGGCTGGCTTCGGGCGTGGCCCGAACAATCCCCGGCCCACGCGGATGTGCGTGGCGCCCTCTTCAATTGCCACTTCGAAATCGTGCGACATCCCCATGGATAATTTCGCAAGGCCGTGCTTTAGGGCCAACTCGGCGAGCTTTTTGAAATAAGGACGCGTCTGCTCGGGATCGTCATTCCACGGCGGCATCGTCATCAGTCCTGTCAGCCGAAGATTGGGACAATCGCGAATGGCCGCAATCAAATTCGGAAGCTGTCCGGGATCGGCGCCAGCTTTGCTTTCTTCGGGCGATAACTTCACTTCGATCATGGCCTCGAGGGTAACCGCCAGCGAGTGCGCGGCTTCATCCAGCCTGCGTGCGAGCTTCGCGGAGTCGATTGTCTCAATGGCTTGGAACAGTCCGGCGGCGATGCGGGTCTTGTTGCTTTGCAGGTGGCCGATCAGATGAAATTGCGCCCCGTCGAGCTTGGCAACATCCGCGTGCTTACCTTCGAATTCCTGCACGTAGTTTTCGCCGAAGCAGCGCAGCCCCAGCGCGTGAGCCTGGCAAATCACGTCGGCGGGAAATTTCTTCGTGACCGCCACCAGCGTGACTTCCGAACGTTGGCGTCCCGCGCGCGCCACCGCCCGACCGATGCGTTCTTCTACTTGTTCTATGCGTTCCTGAAGCACGTTGATTGTTCTACAGCCGTTCGTCCAGCATCCCAACCACTTCTCGCAGTATAACGGGCGCATGTTGGGCCCCCAGTTCGTGACCCACTTTTTCAATGGCAACGAGCTTGGTGTGGCTCGGGATCAGCGCGAGCGCGGTTTGCATCTCCTCGATCGATCCGAACGGATCGCGAACGCCGTGCACAAACAACGCAGGGGTGCGTAACTCCGGAAAATGCGCGGTCCGCAACTGTTCGCGTTTGCGCGGCGGATGCAAGGGATACGAGAGCAGGAGCAGCAATTCGGCAATGTCCGCCTGTTCGGCGGCCAGCATGCTTGACTGCCTTCCTCCATAAGAGTGGCCACCGAGAATAACACTGTCTGTATGCTCGCGCATCACAGCGACCGCACGGCGCAGACCTTCACGATCGCGCATCGCTCCGCCGGGAATGGGAGGGCCCGTGGGCCGTAGCTGCCGATAAGGGAGATCGCAGCGGAGCGCCGGGAATCCAGCGAAGGCGAATGCCTCGGCAACGGCGACAAGCAAAGCCGATTCGCAGTCTGACCCCGCGCCGTGCGTAATGACGAGGCCGTGAGTGCGTCGCGCGTCTACGGGAAGGTACAGCACTCCTCGCACGAGTTCCCGCTCCACTGCTTGCACAAACTTGCGTTCGGCGGGCTCAGGCACTGAGAACCTCCATATCGATCTCACCCTTGCCCCACACGGTTTGCCGTCCGACGCCCGTCCAACGCGCGGCTTCCAAATACGGAATGAATTCCGCGACCGCACCTTCATACTCGGCGAGGCCGACGAATCCCCCGAGCGAATGCCGTTGTCCGGTGCCCTTGCTGACGCGGGCATCATTCACTGTTCGCAAATCGCAGAGCGTCATGCGAACTTCCGCTGCGCGCTCGCCAAAACCGCGGAAATCGAGATCCAGCGGGCCACTTCCATAAAGAGCTCGCAGTGTAGAGATGCGATCGCGAACGCGAGCGATAAGTGGACCGAACTCGGGAGTGTCAGTCCCTTTCAGTTCGGTCGGCGTGAGAAATCGAATGCGCACGCGGCGCGATCCTTCGAGGCCTGCAGGTGTGACGAGCGACAACCGCAAAGGTTCGGGCGGGGTGAGAAGCTCCAGGTCCAGATCGCGCATGACGCGACATACAAGATCGAGCGCCGAAGGCAGAAACAGATTCATCCCGATCTCTGTTTCGCGAACGCGGAAGACAAACGGCCTCGGAAGGTTGCGCAAACCGCTAGGCGATACATGAGCGGCAGGATCAAGATGAAGTAGTTCTGCGGTTGGTGTGAAGAATTGCACATAGGCCTGTTCGTCCAGCTTTTTGAGCGTACTCCCGAAAGCGCCGCGCAGCAGATTCGGTGTCCACGTCCGCCCCTTGGCAATCGGCCGGAAACGCAGGGGGAGCAGTTCAAACACGTCCGCCGCTTTTGCTTCAGACGCGCTACCGTGAGAGTGGATGATTTCGCTCGCCGACATTCAGGCCGCCCGCCAGAGGATCCGCGACCGCATCTATTTGACGCCCGCGCCTCTCTCGGCCACCTTATCACGCGCCACGGGCAACGCGCTTTACTTGAAGCTGGAAAATTTGCACGACACCGGCTCGTTTAAAGAGCGCGGGGCGCTGAATCGTATTCTGACTATGACGGCCGAAGAGCGTGCGTGCGGCGTGATTACGGCGTCCGCAGGGAATCACGGGCAGGCGGTGGCCTATCACGCGACGCGGCATGGCATCCACGCGCGCATCTGCATGCCGCAGTTCACGCCGATTGTGAAAGTCACGGCGGTGGCCAACTACGGCGGCGAGGTGATCCTTCACGGAACGAACTACGACGAAGCCGTCGCCAAGGCAAAGCAGATGGCGGCGGACGAACATCTCACGTATCTTCCCGCGTTCAACGATCCGGCAGTGATCGCCGGGCAGGGAACCATCGGCCTGGAGCTACTCGAACAGATACCGAATTTGGATGCCGTGGTTGTGCCGGTGGGCGGCGGCGGACTGATTGGCGGCATCGCGTGCGCGATTAAAGAGACGCGGCCCAGCGTTCGGATGATCGGCGTGCAAGCTGCGGCTGTTCCGTCGATGCAAGCGGCGATGCGGGAACACGCGCCCGTTCTGGTGCCTGCTGCGTCCACTATTGCCGATGGTATCGCGGTGAGAAGAGTCGGCGAATTGACGCTTCCGTTGTTTGAGAAATACGTGGACGAATTGCTCACCGTGGAAGACGAAGAAATCGCGATGGCGATTCTCTGGCTGCTGGAAAAGGAAAAGACCGTGGCCGAGGGCGCGGGCGCAGCGGCGATGGCCGCGATGCTGCGGCACAAAACCACGTTAGTCGATAAGAATGTGGCCGTCATTCTGAGCGGCGGTAACATCGACGTGATGATGATTTCGCACATCATCGAGCGCGGCATGGTTAAAGATGGGTGCTTGGTGCGATTGCGGGTTGAACTGCCGGATCATCCCGGCGGGCTCGAAAAACTCGCGGGATTGATCGCAGCGCTGCGCGCGAATATCGTCCAGGCTACGCATGATCGAACCTACTTCGGCGTTGCACTCGGCAACACGATGATCGACTTAACGATCGAAACTCGCGGACCAGAGCAAGTCGAAGAAATCCTGGGACGCCTGACGGAAGAAGGCTACTCCTACGACCGCGTGCGGTGATCGCGGGTGCGCGAAGAGGCCTTTTTTGTAGCGCCGTATAATTGAAGTATGGCTTTCCGCCTCGGGATCGACTACAAGCCGCGGGGCGATCAAGCCTCGGCCATCGAAGCGATTCTGCGAGGCATTCGCGATGGCGAACAGCACCAAGTGCTGCTCGGCGTCACGGGCTCCGGTAAGACGTTCACGATGGCGAAGGTGATCGAAGCGCTCGATCGTCCGTCCCTGGTGCTGGCGCACAACAAGACACTTGCGGCCCAGCTTTACCAGGAATTCAAGACGTTCTTTCCGACGAACGCGGTGGAGTATTTCGTCAGCTACTACGATTACTATCAACCCGAAGCGTACATTCCCGCCGGCGACGTGTACATCGAAAAAGAAGCGACGGTCAACGAAGAACTGGATAAGCTTCGCCTCTCGGCCACGCGATCGTTGTTCGAGCGGCGCGATTGCGTCATCATCGCGAGCGTCAGCTGCATCTACGGCCTTGGTTCGCCCGAAGCGTATTACGGCATGTTATTGATAATCGAAAAAGGGCAGAAGATTGAGCGCGAGGAAATCACAAAGCGCCTGGTCGATATTCTGTACGAACGCAACGATGGTGACTTCAAACGCGGGGCGTTCCGTGTGCGCGGCGATATCATCGAAATCTATCCTACGTACGACGACATGGCGTATCGCATCGGTTTGTGGGGCGATGAGATTGAATCTCTGGAGCAGATTGATCCCCTCACCGGACAGGTGAAGCAGACGTTCCTCAGGCTGCCAATTTATCCAAAGTCGCACTACGTGATTTCGCCGGAGACGCGAGATACCGCCATGCGCAGCATCGAAAACGAGCTGAACTGGTGGAAGGGCGAGCTCGAAAAAGAAGGCAAGCGCATCGAGGCGCAGCGCTTGTGGCAGCGCACGAAGTTCGATCTCGAGATGATCAAGCAGATTGGCTATTGCCACGGCATCGAAAATTATTCGCGCCATTTTTCGGGGCGTTTGCCTGGACAGGCCCCGCCGACGCTGCTCGATTATTTGCCGAGCGATGCCATCATGTTCTTGGACGAAAGCCATCAAACGGTGCCACAACTCGGAGGCATGTATCACGGTGATCGCTCGCGCAAAGAGAATTTGGTCAAGTTCGGTTTCCGCATGCCGAGCGCGCTCGACAATCGGCCCTTGACGTTTGAGGAATTTGAGAACCGCGTGCATCAGGTGGTCTATGTTTCGGCGACGCCTGGGCCCTATGAGCTTACGAAGACCGGTGGAGCGGTGATCGAACAGGTGATTCGTCCTACGGGTCTGGTGGATCCGGAAGTGCGCGTGCGGCCTATTCGCGGGCAGGTTGATGACTTGCTGCACGAGATCCGCGAGCGCGCGAAGCGCAATGAACGCGTACTGGTCACAACGTTGACAAAGCGCATGTCCGAGGATTTGGCCGAACACTATACGGAAGCCGGCGTAAAATGCTCCTATCTCCATTCGGAGGTTTCCACGCTGGATCGCATCAAGATATTGCGAGATCTGCGGCGTGGCGTCTATGACGTGCTGATCGGCGTCAACCTGTTGCGCGAAGGTCTCGATCTTCCCGAGGTTTCGCTGGTGGCGATTCTAGACGCAGATAAAGAAGGATTCCTGCGCTCGGCGGGTTCGCTGATTCAGACGATGGGCCGTGCCGCACGCCACGTGCGCGGGGAAGCGATTCTATACGCCGATGTCATGACTGCATCCATGCGCCGCGCAATCGAAGAGACCACGCGACGTCGAACGATTCAGGTAGCATACAACGTGGCGAACAATATCGAGCCGCAATCCATCATCAAGCCGATTGATGCAGATCTGGTGGCCATTGCCGAGGGCGATTACGTGACCATCCCCTTAGAGCTCGAAGAAGATTTGACTGGAGTTGCACCGGAACATATGCAGCAGTTTATTGCAGAACTCGAGGAAAAGATGCGAGCAGCCGCACGGAAGTTCGACTTCAAGCAGGCGGCCGTCTATCGCGACCGTTTGAAAGAATTAAAAAGCCTGACGCTTACAGAGATTTCCCTCTGACGAAGTAGGGCGAATGCCCCATGTCTCTATGGCCGTGGGCAGGCTACACTAGCATGACCATCACATGAAGGACCGCATTTCGGCGGGACTGGTAGGCGCCGGTGGCGTGAATCGGTCATTTTTGGCCCGTATGCCCGCGTTGCTCGAGCGCATCGGTCCCGTAAAAGGCTCATCGTTGCGCGTTTCGCGCCGTATCTCGAACGGCTTGCGAAGCGGTTTTGGCGTTGCGGACTACGCGGACTTTAGTACTTGCAACATCATCTGGCTGGCGGTTCCCGAGCCCTCGCTGGATGCGATTGAGGCAGAACTGGCGTCCGCTGTTTCGCTCCGGGGCAAGATTGTTGTCCGCAGCGATGCGATGCGCGATAGCTTTTCACCCAGCCCTCTCCGCACGGCAGGCGCTCGAGTGGCGACCTTGAATTGTGTTCCGGAAATGGGCGAAAGGATCTTCGTCGCGGACGGTCCGCCGGATGTCCTGGCGGAATTGCGCAAGCTGCTCGTCGTGGAGCGGCGCAAGCTGATTGAACTGAATCCTGCCGCGAAACCGTTGTACGTATGCGGGATGCACTTGACCGCCGATCTGTTGCTGCCGCTGATTGCGGGCGCGGTGGAGGGGCTACGCGCTGCCGGATTCTCTCGGGAGGAAGCGACACGCGTGGTGGAAACCATGGGATCGCGCGCGCTGCGATCTTACGTCAAGGCGGGGCCGAAGGCCTGGAAGCGCCTTTCGGCGGAACGATCTCACCGTGCGATTATGCGCGATTTCGAGGCCATCCGGCTCATGGATCCCAAACTTGCGGGATTGGCGGAAGACGGCTATCGATCGGCTGTCCGATACTTCACCGGCACCTCTCGCAAACGCTCCACGGGGCCGCGGACGTTGTTCAAGGTTACGGGTGGGAGCGCCTAGGCCGCGGGGCGCAAACGGTTACTTCTCGATATCGCGATGCACTTCTTTCGCGCGAAATCCCGCTTCGGAGAGCCGTTTGCGGATTTCACTGGCGATAAACACGCTGCGATGATGTCCTCCGGTACAGCCGAACGAAATCGTCAGATAACTTTTTCCTTCGGCGATGTAATGCGGAATCAGGTAAATCAGCAGATCAGAGATGCGTTCGATAAACTCTTTGGTCTGCGGAAACGACTGAATATAGCGCGCCACCCCCGGCTGCTTGCCGGTCTTATCCTTGAACTCGGGAATGTAGTTGGGATTCGGCAGGAAGCGGACGTCAAATACCAGATCGCTTTCCGCCGGAACGCCATGCCGGTATCCGAAGCTGTTGACTTGCACCAGAACATCGGGTGCACTGCGCGTAGCGCCGAAGGTGCGATGTATGGTCTCGCGTAACTCGTGAACATTGAACTTGCCGGTTTCAATGATCGGATCGGCTAGCTTGCGAATCGCCGCGAGACTTTCGCGTTCGCTCGTGATGCTAGAGGCGACGCTCCGGCTGGTGCCTAACGGATGGGGGCGGCGGGTTTCGCTGAAGCGCCGGACGAGCGTGGCGTCGTCGGCTTCCAGAAAGATAAGCCGCGTGTTCACTTCTTTCCGGATTTTTTTGAACAGCGCCGGAAAACGCTTCAACGCCGTCCCTTCGCGAATATCGATTACCAGGGCTGCGCGACGGATGTTAGGAGAGTCTTTCGCCAGTTGCGCGAATTTCGGCAGAAGGTCAATCGGTAAATTATCGACTGCGTAATACCCGATATCCTCAAGCGCCTTGAGCACCGTGCCTTTACCCGAGCCACTGAGCCCGGTGATAATCACCAGGTCCGTGCGCACCGAGCTGGGCTTTGTGCTCATTTCAGGTCCGTCTCCGAGATCCTTCGATCGGATATTATGCCATGATGCCACGAGCAGGGCCCGGGCGTTTGCCCCAGGCTCCTACCCCACGCTCCTGGCCCCGCAAAGTCTCCTACGCTTCGACCAAGTCGTAGTGTCCGTCTTTACGGCGCAACAACACTGAAACGCCGTCACGATCCGAATCGCGATATACCAAGTAAGTTCGTCCGTCTTCCATCTCGAGCAACGCTTCGTCGATGGTCAACGGCTTGCGCTTCTCGTGTTGGGTCACTCGATAGATCCGCGCGGCTGTCACAGGCTTCGGTTCGGCTTTTTCGGCGGATCCAGCAACCACGCCGCGGCCCTTGCGAGATTTTGAAAGCCACTTCGCGCGCTGCTTCGCTACTTGCTTTCCGGCCTTATCGACCGCCTGACTCAGGGACGTGAACAAATCGGCGTTCGAGCCGTTGCCGACCATCTGATGTCCCATGTAATGCAATGTGATTTCGGCGTTGTGCAAATGGCGCTCGGCCGTCACTACGACGTGCGCTTCTTTCTCGCCGGCCGGGCCATCCAGCATCTTTGCCAGCTTAGCGAGCTTCACGTCGAGCTTGCCTTGCTCCAGGGCGGGCAGGCCCTTCTTCATTCCGCGATAACTAATATGCATGCGCTGTCTAACAACTCCCTAATTGCGTTATTTCCGCACCCTGCGCTGATGAGTCGACGGGATGCGCATATCCTCGCGATACTTTGCGACGGTACGGCGCGTGACGTCGATCCCTTCGGCCTGCAGGCGTTCGGTAATCTGCTCGTCGGTGAGCGGATGAGCGGAATCTTCTTCCTCGATCATCTTCTTCACCTTGCGTTTCAAAATCAATAGCGGTGTGGCGCTTCCTGAGGGGCCCTGTACGGCCTCCGAGAAGAAATAGCGCAATTCAAAAACACCCTGTGGCGTGTGCGCATACTTGCTGGAGACAGCGCGACTCACAGTGGAAGGGTGCACACCGATCTCTTCGGCAATTTCCTTGATCATCATCGGTTTCAGGCAATCGATACCGGATTCGAGAAAATCGCTCTGACGCCGCACAATGGACTGGCAAACCTTCAGAATCGTTTGCTTGCGCTGCTCGATGTTCTTCATCAGCTGGATGGCGCTGGCGTAACGTTCCTTGACGTAATTGCGCACATCTTTGTCGGGCTCCTGGTCGCGATCAAGCATCTTGCGATATTGCGGATTCAGGCGCAATACGGGCAGATCCTCGTCGTTGATCTGGATGAGATAGTCGTCGCCATCCTTTGTGATGTAGACATCCGGCTCCACTTGTCGTGCACCGGGACCGGAATAGCGCAGTCCGGGACGCGGATCCAAATGGCGAATCACATTGAGCGCGATGTCAATATGTTCTTGCGGACGATGCATGGCGCGTGCCAGTTCGCGGAACTGCCGGAGCTCCACCATCTTCAGATGATCGGCCACGATGTTCCACGCCACGCCGCCTTTTGCGTTCCGGCTTTCGAGCTGCAACAGCAGGCATTCCCGTAAGTCGGAGGCGCCGACTCCGGCGGGATCCAAAGTGTGGACCACGCGCAGCGCTTCGGTAACATCTTCTGCCGTGTGGCCTTCCGATGCCGCGATCTCTGCCGGCGTGAGCTCTAAATATCCCTTTTCATCCAGATTGCCGACGATGCTTTCGGCAGCATCGCGAACACCTTCGCTCAGCACGACCAGGGCCAGCTGCGAATGCAGGTGATTGCTCAGTGTGACGGGCGACGAGAGAAACGTCTCGAACGAAGGCTTCTCCGAGATCTCCGACGCCGGGCTCTTATAGCCGGGGTCCAGGTAATCGTCGAAATACGAGCCAAAATCGATTTCGTCAAACGGATCGGTGGTTTTCGCCTCTACCGCTTCAGGAGCATCTTGCCCAGGGGTGTCCAGCGTAGTCGTGGCCGGGAAGGATTCTTCGGTGAACGCGTTTGCGCCACTGTCAGACTCGGAGTCTCCGGCGTCTGTTTCCGGCGGGCCAGCGGTGATGTCTAAGATCGATTGATCGGCCGCATCGGCGACGCGTTCGGCCTCGAGCAGCGGTTGAAGCTCTTCCGGCGTGAGTTCCTCGCCGCCCTCGGCAGCTTCCTCAAGGACCGGATTCTGCGCGACTTCCGCAGAAATCATCTCCTTTAATTCGAGACGATTCAGCTGCAGCAGGCTGACCATCTGGACTAATCCAGGCGTCAGGATCTGCTTCTGCGCAACCCTTATTTGCAGCCTCGGGGAAAGCGAACCCATTCCTACTTCCATCCTAACATTTAGCAAGCCAGTACCTGGCGCGAATTTCCAGGAATTTACAGGGCTCGAAGGCTGCGCAACTGCCCGCGCGAGCCAGACTAGGCAGGATCAGCGCATACTGGCGCCCCCTCGCCGGATGGAATAGCATGGAACGATGCCTTGCTAGGCTTCGCAGACATTCGGAATTGCGGAGGTGTTTTGATGAAGTTACCGATCGTTTTCGCTCTCCTGGCCACCGCCGCGAGCAGTCCGCTCGTGGCGCAGTGGGCCACGCTCCCCACTCCGGGCATGCCCCGCACGGCCGATGGCAAACCGAATCTTGCGGCACCCACGCCGCGCACGGCGGATGGCAAGCCCGATTTTTCGGGCCTCTACACGCGTGTATCCTCCTATGATCGCGACGTGGTCAAGGACGGAAAAGCGAGCGACGTTCAGCCGTGGGCCGACGCGCTGACGAAACAGCGCATGGAAACCTTTGGGAAAGAAAACCCCGCGGTGTTGTGCCAGCCGGAGGGTCCCCACTACATCAACTCAGAAGGGGGAAACGCGTCCAGCGGCATGGTGCGCATCGTGCAAAACCCCGGCGTGATCGTTTTTCTCCATCCCGACCTCACCTACCGCATGATCTTTATGGATGGACGGAAGCTGGAGGCCGATCCGAACCCGAGCTGGATGGGCTACTCGATAGGGCATTGGGACGGCGATACGCTTGTGGTCGAAAGTAACGGCTATAACGCGAAGACCTGGCTGGATGGCGACGGCCATCCGCATTCGGAAGCCCTGCGGGTAACTGAACGCTATCGCCGGGTGGATTTTGGGCACGTTGAAGTGGAAGCCACATACTCAGATCCCTCGATTTACGCCAAGCCCTGGACCATAAAATTAGATCTGCGCTACACGCCCGATACCGAGCTGATCGAATTCGTTTGCCTCGAAACCAAGGTCTACGGCGAGCATCTGGTGGGCAAGGCCTCGGACTTGAAGAAAGCCGAGCCGACGATCGATCCCAAGATTCTCGCGAAATACGTCGGCAATTATAAGGAGCTCGACGTTTGGCAAAACGAGCCGGTCCTGCGGACCATCGAAGTCACCACGGCTAACGGGAAACTCTTCGCAGCGGTCGTCGGAAAGCAAAAATACCAGCTGACGGCCGTGTCGGAAACCACTTTCACTGGATTCGGTACCTGGGGCATCCGCTTTGCCATGGACGAAAAAGGAGACGTGAAATATTTGATGGAAATGCACGTTTCCGGCGATTACCGGTTTACACCCGTGAAGTGAGCAAAGCTCCGCGCCGCTGGGCGCGCACTATCCTTAAAGAGGGTTCACTAACTTCCAGATAGCGCGTGATTCAGGAGTTGGCGGCGACAACGCCATGGTTGTTGGCAACGGCCGCATCCTATCGACGCACGCGCAAGCTCAACTTCCGAGCCGTATCAAGCCGATATAATCGGCGCATGAAGATATTGACCCCCGCGATTTTATTGTTGACAGCGTGCTTTAGCGCTGGCGCCCAGAAGCTGCCGACCGTTGCCGTGCTTTCCACAGGTGGAACCATAGCCAGCAAGCATGATTCATCCAAGGGTGGGTACCTGCCCGCCCTGTCCGGCAATGATCTTGTTTCGGCCATCCCAGCAATTAAAAACATCGCGCAGATTCAGGTGGAACAGATCTCGAATATTGGAAGCAGTAATATGACTCCTGAGATTTGGGTTCGCTTGGCAGGAAGAGTAAACGATTTGCTGGCAAGACCCGAGATTGCTGGAATCGTGATCACGCATGGCACCGATACCTTGGAAGAAACCGCCTATTACTTGGACCTCACGACAATCAGTACGAAGCCGGTAATCCTAGTGGGCGCGCAACGCCCGGCGTCCGACCCGGACTCCGATGGCTCGCGAAACTTGTTGGATGCTGTTCGGGTGGCCGTCGCATCTGAGTCCGTCAGCAAGGGAGTGATGGTGGTGATGAACGGGCAGATCAACGCCGCTCGGGACGTCACAAAAACGAACACTAGTCAGGTAGAAACATTTCGCGGCTTGGAGTTCGGCGCACTTGGAGTCGTCGACGTTGAAAAGGTCCGCTTTTATCGCGCTCCGCTGCGGAGGCAGACCTTTCCAGTCGAGTCCCAAACCCAACTCAAGCGTGTCGATATCGTGATGAGCTACGCCGGTGCTGACGGACTGCTGATTCGTTCTCTGGTTCGTGACAGTTCCGTACAAGGAATAGTCATCGCCGGCCTTGGGCTTGGCGACGTTACTGATTCGATGTTTGATGCTATACAGGAGGCGCGCACGCGAGGTATCCCAGTTGTCATTAGCACTCGCGTTCCAACTGGCCGCATCTTCCCATTGAATGCCCAGAAAGGAGGCGCGCTGGCCCTTAAGCGGATCGGCTGCGTGCTGGCGGACAACCTCAGTCCCCAGAAGGCTCGTATTCTCCTCATGCTTGCGCTCACGAAGTCGCACGAAACGGAAGCCATACAGAATTACTTCGACAATTAAAATTGCAACCGATCTCGGCGCTCTATCGAATGGCGATCCGATCACGGAGTATCCCCAGGTTTTTCAGAAGAAACTTCCGTGTTGCGCGTGATCGAGGATCTGGTCAACTATGCGGCTAGAGACACGGTCATCCCGCGATGCCATTTACCACATCATCACTGGGTCTGCAGATGGCGAGACAAGGCAACAAGCGGGCCAAGAAGCGAACGGTTGTGGAGCGGGAACCGGCAGTTGCAAAAGCTTTGGGCGAGGGAGCCCGAGATCTGGTTTTGCTGGTCCCTCGCCCAGTTTCCGAACGAAATTGACCGTTATGCGCGGGCCTTCTTTCGCGACCGCCGATAGAAGCCAATCGCGATTATTCCTGCCCCCATAAGCAGCATCGAACTCGGCTCGGGACTAGCAGTAACGGTCACGGCGAGATCCTGGAAGTCACGGTCCGAGTTGGGGTACGCGGTGTCGGACAACCCGAGATACGCTATCGATCCGGGACCCGTGGAGACGCTCGTACCAGTGCCGATCTGAACGAGGTATGCCCCAGCGGCGTTGTTGTTGGTTTGGCCGTTCGTGATTAAGTTGTTAGCGGTCGGACCAAACGTGAAGCCGAAGGGAACCGAACCGGCCGACAGAACCAACGTAAATTGGGTGCCCACGGCTGTTGCTACACCACCGCACGCTGCATCGGCATGGTTACAGAAAATGTCTCCTAACGCCTTGGCCGTAGCATAGTCCGGCCCAACCCAGAACTCATTTAAGTTGCTGGCGTTGCCGTCACCTGTTTGATTGCTCATCAGGGGAAGACCGTTCAGGCCGAATCCACCGAACGTAAAGGTGTATGCGCCAGCGGTACCGGAAAGCGTACCGTCTACGGTACCTCCTGTCCCAGTGGGAATGCTCTGTCCGGTTTCGGTTTGCCAGGAGTCCGTCCCACTACCACCCGTGACGGTCAAAACGGGCCCAGCATAAGCCGGGCTCATTGAGCCTAATACCATAGCGGCCCCAAGAAACGTCACCGCCAGGAACCGATTACTCATAATCATGAATGAATCTTTCTCCCCTACCTCGACTTCAGATCAATCACCGGACCAATCAAAGTTCGGCCCACCATCGCCCAAACATTCGGGGTTAATGAGTTGGAACGACCAGGGCGCGGGTTGGCAATCATTGCCCCCGCTTGGGACATTTAAGCAAGCGGAGCGCCAAATGCTAGATTGCTTTGGACTCAATCATCTGTAGTCGCAGGAGCCAGTCGCATGCGAATTTTCGCTGCTAGCCGTGACCCCCGGATGTCATCCCGACCGCATTTGGTCAAAGCTGGAATTCGTGAGCACCGCCTAGCGAAGTCCCGAGCGAAGCCCTACGATTAGTTGTGTACAGAAAAGTGTCTGGCGGGGTACACGGAGTGCGGGCTTTGTGCGGCCCAACTTCGTCCCAGTTGCC
The DNA here is from genome assembly GCA_903892565.1 of uncultured Acidobacteriia bacterium. Taxonomy (GTDB): domain Bacteria; phylum Acidobacteriota; class Terriglobia; order Bryobacterales; family Bryobacteraceae; genus Palsa-187. The sequence goes on along the minus strand of CAITIX010000353.1, from coordinate 2,944 downwards.
TAGAAAATCTTGTATCGAATTCATTCTGCGTGAGATGTTTAGATAACTCCCGAATGGTCCGGCATCCGGAAGTAACATCTCATTCAAAGCGGGAATAAGCACGATCTCTCGCATTGCGCCAGCCTTCTCCGAAAACCAGCTTGCTAAGAAAAGAAAATCCGCCACGTCGTAACGGTCAACGCATGCGTCACCATGGACGCGCGAATGCTGCCTGCTCGCCGAAATGCCAGGCCATAGAAAATGCCCGCGACTCCTGCCAGCACCGCGAATCGCCAATTGGGGAATGCTTGGAACCACAGGTGCACGGATCCGAAAACTGCGGACGCAAGCAACAGCGCCACCCATTCGTTCTTGAGCCATTCTTCCAGCCACCGCTGCAACAATCCTCGGAAGAAGAACTCTTCTCCGAGCGCCAGCACCCACAACACGCCGAAGAACGTCCCGATCGTCGCAATCGGGAGCCTTCCCCACCCCTGATAACGCAGGTGCGGACGCGCGAATCCCAACCACCAGCCCAGTCCCGCCGCTACCGGTAAAAGCGCCACGAAATATACGGCACCGATTCTCCATTCCGATGCGCGCGGCCAGAATCCGAATCCGATGTCACGCGAACGCCGCACACAGAGCATCGCAAACAATCCCGTGCGGAACCACATCAATTGCCCCAACACTGCCAACTGCAGCTTCGGATAAGGATCTACATATTGATGCGGGATCACTTTGCTGAGCCACACCACGGCCATCGCAAAGAGAAAGAAAAAATCGGCCAACGCCCGATGCGGGAAAATCACGTACCAGAAGGAGGCTCCCGCGGCCAAGCCCGCCAGGATCCCGAACGCGCGCCATTGAAATGTGCCGAACGCCAGCGATTCGAGGGAATAAGGAATCACCGCGGCGGCGGTCAGAGCCACGGCCAGCCCCCAGGGAGGCAACTTCTGCAGGCGGACGCGAATTCGCTCGGAACCGAGCGAGTAGTAGAAAGAAATTTCCACTAGAATCGCAGGCAATGCCAGTGCGGCAACGTTCCAGGGAATGCCGCGCGCCTGTGCGTACAAGAAGCCCGCGAGCGCTCCGGCCGCCCACAGGATTGGGAACGCAAAAAGCATTACGCGTTTCATCGTAGCATTTGAATAGGAGCCGACAGCCAGTTACGAACTGGCTAACCGGCGTAAACATGACCCGATTCCCCGGCGTAGACTACCTCTTGATCGATTCCCAACTCACCGAGCAGGAATTGCTTGTCCGCGAAACCGCGCGACGCTTTACCGATGAGCAAATTCTGCCGGTCATCCGCGATTGTTATCGCGACGGGCGCTTCCCTCGCGAGCTGATTCCGGAAATGGGCCGCCTCGGCTTTTTCGGCGCCAATCTCATGGGAACAGAGGCAGAAGGCTACGGCTGCGCCGGCATGTCGAACGTCGAATACGGACTGGTGATGCAGGAGCTCGAACGCGGAGACTCCGGCATCCGTAGCTTCGCGAGCGTGCAAGGCGCGCTGGTCATGTATCCGATCCTGACGTACGGCAGTCACGAACAAAAGGATCGCTGGCTGCCGGCCTTGCAATCCGGCGCGGCCGTCGGCTGTTTCGGGCTAACGGAGCCGGGTGCCGGTTCCAATCCTGGAGCCATGACCACACACGCACGCCGCGATGGCACGGATTGGATTCTCAACGGCGAAAAGATGTGGATCACCAACGGCTCCATCGCCGACGTGGCCGTTGTGTGGGCCAAGACAGACGACAGCGTCCGCGGATTTCTCGTGGAGCGCGGGGCACATGGGGTAACACCTGGATTTACACCTGGATTTACGGCCTCCGAGATCCACGGTAAGTTGTCGATGCGCGCGTCCGTTACTGCGAGCCTCGCCTTCAACGATTGCCGCGTGCCTGCTAGCTCTATGCTACCCGGGGCCGTCGGGCTCAAGGCGGCTCTAGCATGCTTAACGCAAGCGCGCTTTGGCATCGGATGGGGCGTGCTCGGCGCCGCGATGGATTGTTACGAGACCGCCCGCGCTTATTCCGTGATGCGGAAACAGTTCAGCGGCCAGCCGATCGCCTCCCATCAACTCGTCCAGGAAAAGCTAGCCGAAATGATCACGGAAATCAGCAAGGCCCAGCTTCTCGCGTTGCATGTCGGACGCCTGAAAGATCGCGGCAAAGCGGATTTCGCGCATGTATCAATGCTGAAACGGAATAACGTTGCGATCGCGTTGGATTGCGCACGTACAGCGCGCGATTTGCTGGGCGCGAACGGCATCATGGACGAATATCCCGTGATGCGCCACTTGTGCAATCTGGAGACGGTGAAAACGTACGAAGGCACGGACCACGTCCATGCTCTGGTGATCGGTCAACGGGTCACGGGCATCGCGGCTTACGAATAGTCCCGGTTGCGGCGGAGGGCCGCTTCCGCCGGACCGGACCGGTCAGCCGTCCCGAGCCGTGCTAATATAGTCGAGGATTCCCTTCTGGGTGGTTCTATGGTCATTCTTCTCACAATTCTTCATGTGATCGTGTGTTTGTTCCTCGCGATCGTTGTGCTGCTGCAAAGCGGCAAAGCTGCGGATCTGGCGGGCGCGTTCGGCGGCATGGGTTCACAGACGGTCTTCGGGCCTCGTGGATCGGCCACTGTGTTGTCCAAGGCCACAACCTTGGCGGCGGCGCTGTTCATGGTGACGTCGCTGTCTTTGTCGATCATTTCGACCCGCAACGGCAAGGCGGGCCCGGCGATCTTCGATAAAACGGTGAAAACCAACGCCACGCAGAAGAGTGCGGCCCCCACACAGACGACCATCCCGGTTCCTGCGGCGGCTCCAGCGGCCGCTCCGGCAGCGGCGCCCGCGGCGGCTCCGGCGCAGAAGTAGTTTAGACGATTTTTTCCATATGCGGTCATGGCGGAATTGGCAGACGCACTAGCTTGAGGTGCTAGCGGGAGCAATCTCGTG